>CAMOGA010000027.1 GCA_946613885.1 uncultured Pseudomonadota bacterium | reverse complement strand
TTCATATTGGATTGTTATTTTCTATCAAAATAAACTCAATTGTATTTCTTGCTGGTTATTGATACAACCAAACATATCCTTTTTTTCACCTTTTAAAATCGCCACCCTTCTCAAATCTATCCTCATAAGCACTTCCTTGGTAATCATTCTTTTTGAATCCTTGAAAGAAATACTTTTGAGAAAATCTGTGACAAATACCGAATTAAGAAGATCCCAGACATATTCAGCCTGTTCTAATGTGTCGAATCCGATAAAATAGCACGTGTCATCCAACATGACAGGCTTATTATTTTGAGGCTTTACCAAGCAAAAGTGGAATGTTTTATACAATCCAGATATAGCTATTTTATATGGTTTGAAGGAGTAATCACCAACCCCAAAAATGGAGAAATCACATTTCCCTTTATAAATGCTTGATTTTCTGTTTCTGAATAAATCGATATGACGATTCAGATACTCGTATAGCTGCGGATACTTTTGAATATATGTAGTATTTTGCCCAACATATTTCTGTGTAACTATGACCATTTTTCGAGTTGGTTCGGCATGTTTTTTCTTCAAATCAGAACTTTTCAACAATGGGAATGCAAAGGCCTCCTCAATAACGAACCGTTCTCCCAATTTGTTACTATAACATTCCCCGTCAAACTCTATTTCCATCACCTTAGAACAATCATGTTTTATGCCCTGTCGCCACTCAAACGGTGAAACTCCATCAATATCGTTGCATGAACACGATAAGTTGGACAGAAACTTCCCATTAAGCCAACCGAAATTACATTTCACTTCGGAGGTGTAAAAATCGGATTCGAGGCAACTAAGTTCTGTTGTTTTGTTCAATTGACAAGAAAATAGAGAAGCGTCCACACTAACATCGAATTCCTTTTTGCTGTCAATATTTTGCTTTTTGAGTCCTGCGATAAGCAGTTTCAGTTTTGGCAAGTCATGTACAATGTTTTTAATTACGGTATTCTTGACAAGGAAAGCCATATTACCCTTACACTTGCCAAAATTCTGTAGTAAATCAATGGTAATATATTCAGCAATGTCAAAATTGCCTTTGCCTGTCATTGCGTCAAGTCCTTTTTGTCTCTTGAAATTAGACTTTTTAGGCAAATTTTTGGAATCCATCACACCCAATGCCGAATTTGTCACCCATGGCGGATTGCCGATAATCAGCAATTCTTTTTCTCCTATCGTTTTTTTAATTGTTTGATAATCAAATTCAAAAATACTGGAATTAACAATCTGTATTTCCGGTTTTGTTTTGTTTGGATTATTTAGAAAAAAATCCAAAACATTGAACTTTGCTTGCCACGTATATTTTTTCTGAATCTCTATACCGTAGATTCTTTCAACATTCTCGAAGGTGTCCAGCACCGAGAGAATAAAATTCCCTTTGCCGCATGTTGGTTCAATAACTATCTGTGGATTTATTCCTTCTCTTTTAAGTTGAGTTGCTATTTGTTGGGTTAATGATTGATTTGTTTGAAAATCACCATATTCTGCTCTGTCCTCACAAACCACACTATAATTAATTCCATTTAATTCACTTGCTATTTGCTGAATTTCAGTGTCATTACAGAAAAAATTGGTTATACCACAAGCATGACATAGTTTAGCATTAGCAGATTGTACTGTCGCCCATGTTTTTATGTCTTTTTTCAGAAATAGAAAAACAGAATCGCTTATGGAGGCATCAAACAATCTCATTTTTCTTTAGCTTCGTCAATGATTTTATTGATGCCAGAGACTGATTTTTCCAAAGAAACAATTCTTTGATATTGCAACCTCCATTGCAAAGCGTTGGAAATGGTAAGATAGCCTTGTTTTGGCGGATTTTTCAATATCATCTTTGCCATATTTTGCAAAGTTATTTCATCTGCGGGTATATTTCTATCATTCAAATAGGCTACAATGTCTTCTTCGTTAGCGTGATCCTTTATCATTTCTCGCAAGCGATACGTAGTAGTATAGTCGGCAGTGCGATCGCTTGAAATAAACGCACAACTTACAAAGTGAAGTGTTGTTGTTTTGGTTCTTGGATTGTCAACCTTGTTATAGACAAATACCAACAAATTATAGCCCAATCCAAATATCTTTTGTTTAGCGTCCTTATATGGGCAAGAAGATTGAGGTTGTTTGATGGATGTAACTTTAATATCGGTTAAAATGTCCTTTGATGGCAAATCTATTCCGCTCGCGGAAGAACCTATCGTTACAGAGTATTTTGCCTTTAATTGTTGTTGAAATTTATGTTCAACGTAAGTTCCTACAGCTTTACCGTCAGTTATTCCATATAATTCGGTGTTTTTTATCTTTGATTCAGCAATGCAGAATAGTTTGGCTTCTGCACGCAGTTTTTCTATAGTTAGTTTTGGCTTCATTTTAATAACTTAAATTACAATGCTTTATGCATACTATCATATATGTGGTTTATTTTCGCAAAGATACAAAAATAATCTTGAAAATAAAACTAAAAAGTCATTTATTTTAGATGCCCGGCGGCTTCCGCGCCCTTGGCAAACTGCTCCGCCATCGCGTGGCTGTT
>CAMOGA010000026.1 GCA_946613885.1 uncultured Pseudomonadota bacterium | reverse complement strand
TATAAAATGAAATATCCAAAATTTTCTGTAATTTGTCCGGCTTTTAATCATGAAAAATATGTTGCTTGGTTTATAGACAGCGTATTGGCACAAACTGTTTCCGATTGGGAATTGGTTATTGTTGATGATTGTTCGTCTGATAATACGGCGAAAATTATAAAATCTTATACTGATAAACGTATAAAATTTATTCAACATAAAATCAATGGCGGAATAAATGCAGCGATAAATACTGGGGTTGAAAATGCATCTGGGGATATATGGGTTATGGTCGCATCTGATGATGTTATGTATCCAAACGCATTGGAAAAGATTGGCAATGCATTTGACAACAATCCAAATGCGGTTGCAGTTTATTGCAATCTGGATGTGATAGATGAAAACAATAATCCACGAACAGATATTGTTATGCCAGAATTAAAAAATCGTTCGCGTGCTTCCTTTTTGCATGATGCTTTTATGTATGGAAATATCCTTTATGGACCAGGGATGTCAATGCGCGCAAAGGTTGCAAAAAATATGTTTCCTGCCACACCTGCAAATTGCATATACCAAGATTACATTCAAAATATTCAATTGTTGATAATGGGTGATGTTTTTGTATTGCCAGAAAAAGTCATAAAATATCGCATCACACACGATCAAAAAAATATAAGTGCCGCTGGATTTTCCACACAAATGCGTTGTATTTTGGAAACAGACAGTTTGATGGACACTTTTTTTGATATCAAAGATGTTGACTTATTAAAAGATATGTTTGAAAAAGAAATTAAAGAAACAGGTATAACCATTAAAAAATCTGGCGATATAAAATATTTTCTGGGGCGTATGGCAATGTTGTCACACAATGATGCTCGCAAAACCTGGGGTTTTCATCAGATAATGTATTCATATAACACGGACAGAACAAGGCTTTTTAAAGAATATGGTTTTCAATTTCGTGATTTGGTTAAATTGGTAAAAGCATTCCATCCATCTGAATGCGCAGAAAAGTATAGAAAATATAAACGTCTTTTTAATATAACATTGTGTGTATTGATTATAGTGGTGTTGGCAACTATATTGGGGGTATTATTATGATTAAGTTTTTAGATCTTGAAAAAATAAATAACCGTTTTCGTGGTGAAATGGATGCCAGAATCAAAGATGTATTAGATTCTGGTTGGTATTTGTCTGGTAAATGGAATGATGAATTTGCAAAACATTTTGCGGAATATTGTGGAACAAAACATGCTGTTGGTGTGGCAAACGGTTTGGATGCAATAAATTTGATAATTCGCGGTTATGGTTTTGGTATTGGCGATGAAATAATTGTGCCGGCTAATACTTATATTGCGACAATATTGGCAATTTCTGAAAACGGTTGCACACCTGTATTGGTTGAACCAGATATAAACACATACAATATTGACCCGGAAAAAATAGAAGAAAAAATCACACCAAGAACCAAGGCGATAATAGTGGTCCATCTATATGGGCAAGCAGTTCAAATGGCAAAAATTTGGGAACTGGCAAAGAAGTATAATTTGAAAATTATTGAAGATGCCGCACAGGCACATGGTGCAATATATGATGGGAAACGTGTTGGAAACCTGGGTGATGCGGCAGCGTTCAGTTTTTATCCTGGCAAAAACCTTGGGGCACTTGGTGATGCAGGTGGTGTTACAACAAATGATACTGAATTATTTGAACGGGTTAAAGCAATAGCAAACTATGGTTCTGACCGTAAATATCATCATATTTACAAGGGTGTTAATTCCAGATTAGATGAAATTCAGGCAGCATTGTTGGATGTCAAATTGCCATTTTTGGATGCCGATAATGCGCGTCGTCGTGAAATAGCAAAATACTATCGTAAAAACATCACGAATTTAAAGATAATACTGCCAAAAACATACGATGAAAATGCACATGTTTGGCATGTGTTTACTGTTCGTTGTGAAAATCGTGATGAATTGTGTAAATATTTAAATGATAATGGTATTCAAACAAATATTCATTATCCAACCCCACCACACAAACAGGGTGCATACAGTGAATGGAACAACCGATCATTCCCGATTACAGAAGAAATTCACCGTACAATAATGTCAATTCCTATGTCGCCAGTGATGACAGATGATGAAGTGAAACAAATTGTTGATTTGGTAAATAAATTTTAAAAAAAGGTGGTTTTATACCACCTTTTTTTATGCACAAAGTCCGCTTACCTGCCAACGTGCTCGCAATGCTACATCTTGGCCGGACCCGTATCTGCTGCTTAATATAAAACTTGTTGTTGTTTTGCTGTTTTTCTTTGTAAAAACCCAACCCCATGCATTTATGGAATCTGTTGGTTCGTTCATAGCCATTATGTGATAATTTGTATCTGCCATTGTTATAGGCAATGTTATTGGGTTGCTATCTGACGAGTTTGTAGAAACTAAGCCACCCATTTCTGCCCAACCGGACTTATATTTGCGGTACCATGTGTAATTGTTTTCGGCTGTTGGGCTTTGTGATTCAATTACATAATCATAACCCTGTAATGTCGCTATATCGCCACGAATTTGTG
>CAMOGA010000025.1 GCA_946613885.1 uncultured Pseudomonadota bacterium | reverse complement strand
TTGGGCAAAAGAGATTGGTTTTTATTAATGAAAACATTTATTGTCGTGGGGCCAACTTTCAATCTCTTTGCAATTTGTCTTTGTGAAAGTCCATCAGATAACATATGTCTAATGATGTTTTCTTTTCCGTCTAGTTTGTGGTGCAAGTTCTTAGCACCCAATTTACGTCCAGTGTAAAGACCGCAAGCCCTACGACGTGCCATGGCTTCTTTGGTGCGCTGGCTGATTAAATCTCGTTCAATCTCGGCAGATAGCCCAAAAGCAAACGCCAAAACCTTTGATTGAATTGTGTCGCCCAATTCATAACCATCTTTGACGGTATAAAGCCGTGCACCGATTTTCATACAATGTTCCAATATTCGCATAATCATGAACATTTTTCGCCCCAGACGCGAAAGTTCGCTGCAAATTATAACATCACCGGGGTTTAATTTGCGTAACATACCGCCCAGGGCACGCTGTTCCGGTTCTTTGGTGCCAGAAATACCCGCATCTTCGATGTATTTATCAATACTAAGCCCCAGTGCGCTGGCTTTGAATTCAATGCCCAGTTTTTGATTTTCACAGTCTTGTTTGTCGGTCGAAACCCTAATATAACCATATATCACAATAAACTCCTTTGGTTCGTTGTTCTATATGCCCTAGATTTCGTTTTATTCAAGTAAATAATGTTTAAATAAAAATGCCGTTTTTGCGGCTAAGCCACTTGAAAATCAAGATTTTTTACCTAAATAAAGACCAACAGAAAAAAAGGTGTGAACATGTATTTGGAAAAGATAAATATACAAAATTATGGCCCATTAAAACATTTTGTTTTGGATATGCCTTTCAATAAAGACGAAAATGGCAATAAAACGACCCCTAAACCGCTGGTTATTGTTGGAAAAAACGGAACAGGAAAAACTGTAATTTTGTCTCATATAGTTAATGGATTGATTGCATTAAAACAAAATGCATATGACGATAATGAAGTAGAAAGAAATTTTGTGTATAAGGTAAGGTCTCCATTTTACATAAATAATACCAGATTTTATTATGCAAGGTTAGATTATTCGGATGGTTTTAATACAGTTGAGTTTCAATTAAACAATACCCGGGAAAACTTAGAAAAACAACAAGGTTTTATAAAACCAAATGATGATTGGGACAAAATCTCACCAAAAGAAACAAATTGTTTCGTTTTTGATTCTGTTGACATAAAACGTGCCGCAAACTTATTTGATAATAATGTATTAAAATATTTTCCGTCGGACAGAACAACGGTGCCTGCTTGGTTAAATGATGATGCTTTAACCAAACCACAAAAATACAGCCAACTACAACATTTTTCAAATATTTCTAATCGTAATATATTAAGTGCAAATGATTTTGAAGATAATAAATGTTGGATAATGGACTTGTTGTTTGATAGAGAAATATTTGGCAAACAATTGTTTAATATTTATAGCCCAGAAATGCCACAACCAGACGGCAGTGTGTTAAAAATAATAAGACAACAATTGGTGTATACTGGGCTAACAGAAAACTTATACCAAGAATTATCAAAAATTATAAATATAATATTTGGACGTACTGGTAAAAAACAACATATTGGAGTTGGAAATCGCAATAATAGACATATATCAATACTTGATGACGAAACAAATCAGATGACTCTTCCTAATATTTCTCAATTATCATTAGGAGAATCCTTACTGTTAAATTTGTTTTTATCTATAGTCAGAGACGCCGATTGCAGTAAAAGCAACTTTGCGTCTTTAGGCGAAATAAAGGGAATTGTTTTAATAGATGAAATAGAAAATCATTTGCATAATTACTTGGTATCTCAAGCATTGCCTAAGTTAATAAGATTATTTCCGAAAATCCAATTTATTATAACGTCTCATTCGCCAATGTTTTTATTGGGCATGGACAATGAATTTGAAGATGGGTATCAAATAATAGAATTGGCCAAAGATGCTGACAATGGGTATGAAATAAGAAATGCAGAAGGTTTTTCCGAATTTAAAGAAGCTTTTGATGTTTACCAAAATACGCATGCATTTAACACTCAAATCGGTCAAAGCAATAAACCAGTTATATTAACAGAAGGCAAAACAGACCCTAAAATAATAAATAAGGCTTGGACAGAATTAAATCCTGGTGTAGAGATGCCCTTTGATGTAGTAGGATTGTCTGTTATAGGTGGCAGTGGTGCTAATGCGTTGAATAATGTGATGGCAAAAATGCCTGCCATACCAAATAAAAAAATAATTGGAATATTTGATGCGGATAGTGAGGGAAAAAAGGCTTTTGATGGACTTAGTCAGAACCAAGGGTTTGTGCCAGTACAAAATATTATAGGCGTTAAAACAAAAGACAAAAATATATGTGTGCTGCAACTGCCTGTACCACAGTCTAAAATTCATATGAAAGATAAAGCAGATGGTTTCGAAATAGAAGATTATTTCTCAGATGATTTATTAGAATCAGTTGGAAAATCGGGTACAAGAGTAAATCTTGTTACAGATAATTTAGGCAACGTAACCGTAGATCCAAATTTACCGTCTTATAGAAAATACCAAGGGAATAAGGAACAATTTGCTGAAATGGTGTATGGTTTTGATAATACTGATAATAAATTCGATAATTTCAAATGTCTGTTTGAAAAACTTGATAAAATTATAAATGAACAGGTGTAAATGCGTTTTCTAACCTTCAATACACACAATTCCGAACCATTTGTGTAAAAGATTAAGGTGAGCGTGGTATGTTGTTGCGCTGGGTAGCTTTAAGGTGGGCGACCATTTGCACAAACTTGTTTTGGATACGGCGGAGCAGCCACGCTTGGCGACAGGGCAATTTGCCACCGTTTGTTCGACGAATAGCGGCCTGTAGCTCGCGTAAAGACCGACATGCGGCAAAATACAGCATGACAAAGTCTGTGCGATGGTTGGGGCAAATATCGTCAAAATGCGTATATTTCATAGACAATCCTTTTAAGGTTGTCGTATT
>CAMOGA010000024.1 GCA_946613885.1 uncultured Pseudomonadota bacterium | reverse complement strand
TTTTGAAGTAAATCATGTTATCGCATATGCCAATGATTCTGATGCGGTTGACGTTCTGGATAATTTAGTAAAATTGTGTCCAGTATGTCACAGGGCTTTAACCCCACACAGAGCGTTTCCAGATTTACAACGTCATATTATTGAAAACATGTTAAAATCTCGTCCAGAAGTTGGTAAATTTGTGTCGTCCATGATGCCTGCCAACTACAGGTCACCTGTGGATTACGTCTTTGACAGCTTGAAGTAAAAATGTCTCAAGATTGTGGTTTTATGCTATAGGTGAAAAACCATCAAAATATTTAGGTACGTCTAATGCAGGAACTGTTCCTCTGGTTTGTAACAAGTTTAACAATTCCATAAAAAACGATAACAAACTTTCTTCTCGTTTATTGTTTTTTACATATTGCAAGCCCGTTTGTGTTTCTTTAGCTGCCCAACTATACCCATCAACACAACCACATAAATTTAGGAATTTTGGATCCGTTTCATCTAATACTTGTTTGGGTAAAACACTTTCCCATCTACACGTATTGGTCAAAAGTCCAGCTATTATAGGAAATGGTTCACGACCTGCAACAATATTACCGTTTGAAATGACAGACGCACTTGTCCTATATAAACGTCTTACAGATTCGGCTTTATTTTGTGCATAAATAAAATTCTTTTTATCTAAAATGGGCTTAACTTCAAATACAGCGTATACACTTTCCGCAGGTATGTATTTATTGGAACCAATATTTAGAAAAAATGGCGAAAAATATTTATCATATATTATGATATCTATCTGATCACTTACATTATTCCGACTATCGACAATGAAACCGTTGCTACATTCATATCTGCTCGGTAAATACGTTTGCAAAAAATTTGTCCACGCATTCTCAAAATTATCCCCTTTGGCCACAGGATGTTCCAATGGGGCCTTAAATTGCGCGGCCATTTCTCCTTGTTTACTTACGAACAGTTGTGTCAACGTTACCATATTATATTCTCCCAATATTTCTGCGAAGCACTGTCTTGTGCGTACATTTGTACAATTCGCTTCTCGTTTTCTGTCATGTCATCCGACAAAATATTTGCTGTGTTCCCTGGATCAACTAAACGCAGAGTCATTATATTATCTCTGATGTATTCTAACACTTTCATAAACCCTGTATTTAAATCTATATCGTAGGAACATCCTTTTAACGCTTCTATAACCACTAACTCTATATTTATTGATGGAAATTCTAACCGGTGACAATCTCGCCAGATTTTTGTAAGCTGTATAAATTTTGCTCTACGAGAATTTTTTATATTTTGTATTTGTAATTTTACATTCGTCTGTGTCCAACTGTCCTTTTTTGACACGTACAATTTATGATAATTTGTATTTCCTATGTCCTTCTTACCAGGAACCAAGTCTACATCTATATTGCCAACTTTTATACCGATAGATACATTTTGACGTCTAACATTATATCCCGCGATAGTCATAGCATTTCCCAAACTATTGAACATATTTTCTAACGTGGTATTGCACGATGATTTTATAGATATAAAAATATCAACATCGGACTTACCCTTGATGGCTGTCCCTTTGGCCGACGATCCAGATTGAAAAATCTCTTCTAAATACCCCATAGACCACTGTTGAATTATTGGTAACACTCTGGTTAGAACCGCTTGATACTGTGTATTTTGTTCCGCTGGATACACGTATGTTTTTACATTTAAAACATTCTGCAAATATTCATTTCCTGTCATTATGTAGGCTCCGTATTATATCGGTCAGATTGTACACAAAAAACAATATTTTGCAATAGGTTTCCGTTGTAAAGTGAAAGCAAAAAAATTGTTCCATTTTTGTTTAACTTAGGATTATTTTTACATACATAACGTGGTAAAAAACATATTCTTTTCAACACAAATAAACCGCCAAATATGTTTTACATACCGATTTAATTCCCGAAAAATGCATACATGTATGTGCGCATACGGTATGTCAAAAGTGCCATATTCACCGGGTCGGGACATCGCGAATTTGGGGCATTTTGGCACTATTTTCTATACATGTATGTTTGATTGAAATGTATGTTTATTTCATTTCTCAAATGAGAATTCATTTAAGTTATTGGGGAACACACAAAAAATGGTGTATGGAGATTGGTTTTTATATCTTCTATATATGTTCTTTAAAACATACATTTGACATACGGGTTTTCGTTACATACCACAAAAACCTTCGCAAACCCGCAGAAATCCGGAATTTTTTGACTCACCAGTTCATAACTGTTAATCCGTATGTCAGTTGAGCAGATAGGTGGCAATGGTGTCATTTTGACGATTTTGCCTGATTTCTGCTAGGTTGACATGAGTGTTTACACGAATTTACACGATTAAACTGGATAACGCTGCAAAATCTTTTCAATACTTTTACCCAAACTAAGCAAATCTAAGATATCGCGTGTTCGAACCAAGTTTATACATCTGAGCCAAGAAATTCCGCCGTAAACCCCGCAGGTTTGCGGCATTTTTTTAACTTAACACTTTTGTATTTACGCATACCACGATACATCAAAATACGCCACAAAACACCCCTCTGGCTACACAATAGCTACACAGGATCCGTAACCTATCCGTCGTCTTATGAATAACTTATGCTTTTTCAACCCGTAAAATTGTCTACATATTTTGAACATAATGCAAGTTTTATATTTAAGGTCGTGCATCATCTTGAAAAAAGTCCTATTTTAAGGTACAATATGCATAACTCGAATTCAGGAGGGAGTTATGTCAGATCGCATTATTAAATCGCCTGTTATTGTTGATAAAAAAGGCAAACCGAGCTTTCCAAGTATTGAACGTATACCATCTGAAAAATGGCTGCAGGATTTTCTGCCCTTATGTCCAGATGTTTTACCAGTTGCGGATATTGACTCCAATTTTGCTGATTTAACGTATCTCTGTAACGAGGCATCAATTAAAACAAGCAAGAAAGGCAAAGGTCGCGTTGATGTTATCTATATCAGTAAAAGTGGCCGATTGGTCTTGGTTGAGACAAAACTGCACAGGAATCCAGAGTCCAGTCGTGAAGTATTGAGTCAAATTTTGGATTATGCGGCAAACATTCGTGCCGCTGGATGGGATTATTCCGTAATAAGCGATCTGTATGGTAAATCCGATTTATACAAAGAAATGCAAAAAAAGTTCAAAGATTTACCAGACAGAGAAACATTTATTGAAAACGTAAATCGCTATATCAGACAAGCTGATTTTCTTATGGTCATTATTGGTGACACTATAAGCGATACAGTAGAAAATCTTGCCACATTTATTAACAGCCCAATCGATATGAAATATAAGCTGGCGTTGTGTGAAATTAAAACCTATAAGATGGGCGATAAATATTTGGTTATTCCACGTCTTACCTTAAATACAAAAACAATAGAACGCGCGGTTATTACATTGCAAAGCAACAACATAGTATGTTCACCCAAGGAAACACCAGAACCACAAAAAAACAACAAACATATTTCAATTGAAAATTTTGTTAACGAATTTGTAAAACATCACAAAAACATACCCGAAGATGCGGTCTATGATTTCCTTAATGATTTGAGTAATATCGGGTATTCTCTTTCAACGGGTACAAAGCACATTGGCGTTGGCATCCAAGATGTGATTTCTTTGTTTGAGATATCAGAGATAGATACATGGTTTGTTCCAGCCCGGGTACAAAGACGGTTAAAAGACCCAAGCAACGCAAAATTTCAGTATTTTATGGCCGCACTAAAACCTTATGTTATTTCAAAGAATAAAGCATTAAATGAATTTTATAAAATCAATCTAAATGTGATGACTTCTGCTAAGAAACCTTTCTTAGAAACATTAAAAAAGTTGAAAGATGTTATAAATGGATAAAAAAGGGACAGGAATGTCCCTTTTTTCTTAATTCCGAACAAATAACTGGACATTTGGCAATAAATACGGACGAATACGACAACCTTAAAAGGATTGTCTATGAAATATACGCATTTTGACGATATTT
>CAMOGA010000023.1 GCA_946613885.1 uncultured Pseudomonadota bacterium | reverse complement strand
GCGAAGCTAGAGATCATGTTTTGAAAATGTTTTTTACCCAATTTCTTTCATAATCTTATCTGTTTCCTGTAATACAGTTATAATATTTTCATAGTGCATTACTTCTTCTGGGGTTAACATACGACCTTTGCGGTCTTTCAGGTACTTTTGTGCCGGTTGATAACCACCAATATAGAATTCCCATGCCGTTTGTGGTACATTGTCAAAATATTGGGTACCATTGATATAAACACGTCCGTTATCATACGTCGGTTTATCAACAACGCAATCCCCACCCATCGGGAAATGGACGCCAGATTGTGGAATGTCGACCATTAAATGTAATTTACGTAATTGTTCCCCGTATTTACGATAATGTTCGAATTTATCTTTATTTTCTGGGTACGGTATGCGTGGAAAATCAATCTTTAAAAACTCACGATATTTTTCACGATACGATGGACTGTGCAAAACACCGTAAATGTAATCAAATACTGATTCTGGAGTTGTTTGACCAATCTTGTTTTCTATTTCATGAACAATTTGCGGGTTTAGATTAGGTGTCTTATCGTCATTAAGATAGGTATAAAGTGGAAACACATAACTTTGCCCGCCAATGCTGTGAATATCAGATAATATGTCTGTGACTAATACAGAAAATTCGACACCATTTAAACTACGAGAACACAACAATGATATGTTGTTTTTTAACATATTTTGCATTAAATTTTTTCTGGAATCACCGCGCACAATTATATTTGATATATTGTTCAATGGATAATATGTATATCTTGTGTCAAAGGGTCTATATAATACTGTTTTTATAGTATTTTCTAGATCATTATCGCTAAAATATTTCTTTTTATCTGTCAAAAGCCAATCTTTGGTTTCTGTCGTGTTGTATTTATGTAGAACATATTTCGTATCATAATTATTTACGTCGTGAAGCATGTCACAAACTTCCGAATAGGTAAAAAATACTAATAAATTATCTTTTCTAAATTTTATTCCGCTAGCATTTACAAAAAACGTTTCATCTATTTTAAATCCGTTATCATATTCTGTTTTTTTAGAGAAATTCTTTGGTTTGAAGAAATAGTAAGGTTCCACAGGTTTTAAAGATATAAAATCTGAATTTTGTAAACTGTGACTCGTAAGGAAATCATATTTTGTATCACGTTTGCCGTATAAGTCGCGATAGTAAACATCTGCTAATTTTTTGCTTTTACTTGTTTTTACAAATATATTTATTGAAACACCAGCCATTATATCAAATACATTCTGGTCGATAGAGCCATCTGGTGCACTTTCATGTGAACGAGCATTTCCATGCAAATTCACAATGTATATTTTATCAAAAGTTTCCATTAAACTTTTGCGCATTTGCCGGTGTATTACGCCATCCAAAAAACTATTGTTTGAAATGTATGCCAAAATGCCACTGCCGTTCTTTTCAATATAATGTTGTCCAAGTGCAATAAATTTTATGTAATCGTCTGATAACGGTTGAATATTGCGTTCGTTCAAACCGGTTTTGTATTTTTCTATCAATTCCTTTGCAAAATCGTTTGTGTTTGCACTGGACACTGAATATGGTGGATTGCCCAACACGCACATAACCGGAACATTTTGTTTAATATTATTGGCTTCTTTGGCTTCGTCTGACAACCATTGTGCCGCCCAAAGTGTTTGTGTGTCTGGATCGGCTTCTTCCAGTGAATTTGTTAGGTAAATACCAACACGATTATTTGTATTTAATATCGCGGAGTTACGTGCAACCTGTGCCAAATCCCCATCAAACAGGTTATCTTGACGGAATATCTTATCATTTATACGCGCGTCATCTTGGATATAACCCGTTTCACGCAATACTAAATCAAGTTTCAAGTGCGCCATGGTATAAGACGACATCATGATTTCAAACCCATGCATGCGTGGCAATAAATCGTTTTCAACATAATTTGGCCAAATCCCAGCGTTGTTTTTGAACTTGTCATGAATGTAATTTACCGCGGTTGCCAAAAATGTCCCAGTCCCGGTTGCTGGGTCCAGTAATTGCACACGATGAAATTCTTTTTCAACAGGTTTTGATGCGCCCTGTATTTGAATTTTTTTAGTAATTTTTGATTTATCCGCCAATCCATCTGGTAATTCAAAGTCCGTTTTTAATATATCGTCCATCGCACGAACTATGTAGTCAACAACCGGCTGTGGGGTGTAATAAACACCACGCATTTTACGCAAAGATTTATCATACTTACTCAAAAATGTTTCATAGAAATGAATAATTGGATCTGTTGTTTTGGTTTTACGCCCAAAATCTTTCAAAATATCGGCAACGTCAGTATAACTGAAAATACTTGCCAAACTATCAACTGACCACACAATACGTTCATCAATGTCGTTTCCAGCAATATAATCAAACATTTTACGCAAAAACGGGACGGTCTTTGGTATCAATGTGGCGGCTTCTTGTCGTGTGAAATCATGCATGGTTTTATCGTGCAAACGGGCTACAAACATCCCATAAGCAACCGTCTGAGCATAAATGTCCGCAAATTCCTGTTCCGTCATTGTGCGAATAAGAATCTTGCGAAATGATTCCAGTTGTTCAAACAAAGTTTTATTTTCCGACTGTTCTTTTAATGCATTCTTTATAACATCTGCAATCAAACGTGCTTTACCAGCCATCAATTCAGCCAATTTCAACGGTGATTTTATGGTTGCCGTTTTTACTGTATAGAAATCTTTTATCAAATCAACCAATGTTTGAAAATTATCTGGCAATGGGGTAATTGTTTTGCCATCAAAATCCGCTATGCGCACTCTGGCGGTTTCATTACCTTCCTGGTAAAATCTGAATTCCAGGTAATCTGTATAAATTAAATTTGGCAAGCCACCCAGATAACGTTCTTTTTGTTCTATTTCACGGTCAGATAAATTATCAAGACGATTAACACCAATATCTTTGGCCTCGGCAAAACCTATAACTGCATCGCCAGATTTAATCATAAAATCAGGAGCCCCAAAAGTGCCCCTTTGTGGTTCATTGATGGCAGTAATAGGTTTTGATGTGCTTATTGATTCAAATAATTGCTTTAATGCCGGACGATAAGAATGTTCTTTGGCAACACCAGTTTTGAACTCTCTGTCTATATCAACCAAATATTCCGCAACACCATACATCGTAAACTCCTGTATTTATTACTGTAATAGTAGCAGATGATTAGGAATTTAGCAATATTTTAATGTTTTTTACGGTTTTTTACCGTTTATGCTTTTTTGCGTAAAAAATAGCCTGGTCCAAGAACCATAATAAAAACAAACAAATCACAAAAGGCATTTTGTGCGTTGCCATTGTTGAAGACATTATTGCGAAAAAATACCTTTCGCGAGCAAGTACAATTTAAAACACAGGGTCAGATTTAAAACAACCTAAAGGACAAATTATGGTTATTATTATCAACATAAAAAATGTAGTTAATGAAAAGAATTCTGACAGTGTTATAGCTAGATTTTTACATATTGTGTGTTATATGTTAAAACTTGCATGGAAATTTTTGAACGCACATAACGTTTGATTTGCAAATTCTATAGGCGGTTATGAATCGTTTTCTTTCCACGATGCTGCCATTTGAAATAATTTGCGCTGGATACGGCGGAGCAACCATGCCTGGCGGCAGGTTAGGTTGCCGTTGTTGATTCTGCGGATGGCCGCTTCCAATTCACGCAATGATCGGCATGCTGCGAAATAAAGCATAATAAAATCGGTTTTGTTACTGGGCTCAATTTCCCGAAAATGTTTATATTTCATAGACAATCCTTTTAAGGTTGTCGTATTCATCAATATCTTTCGCCGAAAGTCCAGTTATTTTTTGGGTTAACACATTATTCATAAAAAGTTCATAGAATATCAGCAAACATACAGAAAACCAAGATTTTATATTGCAGTATTTTGGGCATTGTTTTTGTTTGCCTTTTGGACTATCATAATCCATGATAAAACCAAAAGGATATACTATGTATGAAGATTTTAATGAACAGGATTTTGCATTAAATGCGGTGATATTGCCGATTGCACAAAATGACCCAAATAAACAATTTGGGTTAAATGTTGCGGCTGATGTGGTAAAATTTATTTTGCAGACATATATTTCAAATAAGAAAATATCGGCAGATTATTACTTGTATGGCAATATTATATGGATAATCAAGCAATATGTTTTGTTATTGCAAGAGCCAACAATTAAGCAAAAAGTTTCAGATTTTATACATGCTCCATCAATTGAATCCGCCCAAGATATTGTTAACGAATTGGATAAGTATATTATTCATCATACGATTGAACAAAAAAGATAAAAATTCGATATATATTTCTTTTATTTATGCTGGATGTTTCCGGTTGTTATGGTTGTATTTGCTTAACGAAGAGGTAAATATGACAAAATCGAAATCAATAAAACAACGGAAGAAAATAATGGCGAAAAAGTAGGGCAAAAACTGGCGCGGGCGGATGGGCGTGTGATTTAGGCAATTTTATTTCTTGGTTGAAAAAAGGTGAAAGCTTGATTATCATAAAGCACATATGCAACAAGATAAAAACAGTATTTCAGTGAAAAAACAAGATGAAATAAATTGTGCCGAAAGTGAAGAAAATATTTAGTGAATATGGTTTGGATTTTGACAATAACAAATATGGTTTTGGTCATAGTA
>CAMOGA010000022.1 GCA_946613885.1 uncultured Pseudomonadota bacterium | reverse complement strand
ACAGTTTTGTATTAAATTTTACACTGTTTGACTTTTTCTGTCTCTTTACTTTGCCGGTCATAGCCATTGTTAAATGTTCCAAAGTATAATCAACGAAATTAATATTGTTCACAATTTTTGCGTTCTTAACGGCGGTTTCTATCATAGATATTGGTACCTGATATTTATTTATCAACCCTTTGATATATTCATCAGAAATTTCAAGTTCGTACTTTTCAAATATACGTTTCCACGCATTAATTTTTGCACGCTCATCTGGGTTAGATACTTCCAGCGCAACCGAAAATCTGCGAACATATGCTTTATCCATATCTTCCAAATTATTTGTTATCCATATCACTGGACGTTTATTGTTTTCCAATATACGATTTATATATAATTTACTGGGGCTATGCCTGCTAAACGGATAGAGAGAAAACACATCTTCGGCTTCGTCAAACAAAATAATCGACTTTTCTTCATTTTTTAATACAGTTTGCATCTGTGCCAGATTTGATAATCTGCCATCTTTTTCTTCTTGTTTTTCAGATGTGGTATATAAATTTAAACCTGCACGATTACAAATGGTTTTCGCTATTTCTGTTTTTCCTGTTCCTGGTAATCCATACAAAAGTATATTTATTCCTGTGCTGTTTGTATTAATTCCATTGGTTAAAATTTCGGATACTTTATCAAAATCATCCAACATATAATCAAAATTTTCTCGTTTTAGCGTTGTTGATAAAGGACTGCCAACCAAAACATCACGCACTTCCTTACAACTTTTAAAGTTCATAGTTAATAAACCTAAAAATGTTTTATTAAATTCATTATCACCATAACGATTTTTTAATATACCAGATTCAAATAATGGCCCATTTTGAGCAAACGCTTCCCTGATTTCTTGAGCAGGCATTTTACATACAGTTGCTATAAAATCCGAATTATTTTCATTCAAAAAATAATCACGATCTATATCATCGTTATAACACCCCAGCAATCTGCGTAGCATCATGTTATTTTTCATACAAACTAAAAATTGTAATAATCGTCTGCAATTATCTGGCAAATCAAATGTATCGCATATCATTGTAAAATTTTTATCAAAATCGGGACTTGTTATATCGACTTTATAATCATCCTTTCTGGCATTAAATATTTTTGATACACGTTGGTGCAAATTGTCTTCTGGCGACAAAACATTACGCCATAATTTGCCATCTAACAAATTCATAACAAACACAGCCTTGTCATCATCAGAAGCCAATGTTTCGCTGCTATTTAATACGTCTTGCAAGCAAAAGCCAAACAAATCCAAAGAATATTTTGATAATCTACGGATAAAAAAATCCATATCTTCTGGTTCGTATTCGCTGTTCACTATGTTTCTTAAATAATGCAAAATGATTTGCCTATCTTTTATGTTCATAATATCCTCGTTTGCGTGATTCAAATTTAATATAATCGAGCACTTGGACAGAATTGGTCCATTGTTCTTTACTTATAAACAAATATTTGATATCATATCGGTATATAAACCGGAGAAGCAAAAATGTCTGAATCACGCAACAATTACAAGAAAACCGACATAAAATTAAATCTTATTAATGCATTACGCACCAATTATATGACACGTGAAGATATTCGGAATTTTTTATCTTCTGAATATAAACGTTTGGGCAAAACACCCGCAGATTGTAAAAATATTGCGGAATATAAGGTTAGTGAAAGGACAGTTAAACGCACAATAGATTCTATCAAAGATTCATACGGCAACCAACTGGAAGAAGAAGCCGGTGCTTATAAATTGGATTTGTACGATTTTCCAGACACAATCGACGATACTGAAATTCGGGCCTTGGAATTTGCCATTCAAAAAACAGCGAATAATTTAAACGAACATAAATTATTGGAAAATCTGAAAGCCAAACTTACCACCAGATTATACCGTAAAATTGAACATACAGAACCAAAACGGGCGGCCAGCAAGATAAATGATATTGATCAAAAGATAAATGCTGATTTTGCTTTTGTTGGCCCGCGCCCAGACATAAGATTTGATCCGAATATTAAATCATTATTAGATTCTGCAATAAGTAAACAACACGAAATACGTTTTACTTACAACAGCCGTGAATATACTGTGTGTCCTTTGGGAATTATGTATGGTCCTAATAATGTTTATCTTGTTGCTTATATTTGTAAAAACGGCAAAGTTTGTACCGATCCCAGACATTATATCATGGCAAATATTACCAATGTGATTGATACAGGCAATCGGTTCAACAAAGATAACAGTTTTTCATTAAAAACATATGCCAAAGATATGTTTGGAATTTATAACGATGGCGCTGTATATGATGTAGAATGGTTAATCAAAAATCCAGAAGTTATCAAATTGGTGAAAAAATATCAATTTCATCCAACACAAAAATTCATAAATAATCCAGACGGAACATTGACGATAAAAATGCGCACCGGTGGCCTGCGTGCAATCAGTATTTATTTGACCCAATGGTGTGGCGATATCATACCAGTTAAACCAAAAGAATTACTGGTTGAATACAAGAATTTATTAAAGAAATGCATGGATTCTATGAAATAGAACGATTTAGCGATTCTTTTGGGTTATATTTTTCGGATTGCCCTTTATTACCATTATGTATAAAACTGTGCCAATCTGATAAAAAGACCAAATTTTCAGGTCTATTATAGTATCCGTCATTAGTGATATGATGAATAACACCTATCGATTTATAACATTCATAATTTTCCAACCATGCATCAGCTACAAGACGATACACGTGTAAATCTAAAAATTTGCCGTTTTCCGGATTTTTAGCTATTAAATAACCAATTTTTACTTCTTCACCTTTTTTGTGACGCTCTATTAAATTTTCCAAAACTTTATTTAATTCATCATGTGTTTTATCATCTTCTTCATATAATGGGCATATATCCCACTCATCTTTATTTTTAATACGTAATCTTACACGACCAAAATCACTGGCTTGTATTTCATATTTTGTTTCATCTATTCCGTTCATTTGACATATGGCATCTGAAGATTTACATGTACGCCATTTTTCTTCTCTGTCACCATCTTTCAATTTTTCGTGTGTTGTATCAGTAATAAATTTAAAAGCATCGGTGTCATCTGTATAATATTTGTTTATATACTTACTGTTCATAACAGCATTTCTTAATTCTTCAACAGTCCATTCAATTGGTGGTTTAGTATTTTTATCCGATTCTTCTTCACCTGTATAAATTATTTGATATATTTTATTTTCGTCTTGTGTCATATTTTTACCTTTTATTTTATCGACCATATTGTACCAAAGGCAAGATAAAATTCAACATCTTCATTAAAGCACCCTAGGGTGTATTCATCCAATTATTCAAAAAGATCTCACATGCTCTACCTAAGCTAATAAAATCATCAGGATTTTCAACTCGATACGCACGAGTTATCTCGACTCAAGATTTCCGCAGATTTCTGCGGATTTTTCAATGTTTTTCACACGAGTGTTTTTTTAACAAAAACATACCAAAGGTCGCAAACATACCCCAAGGTTCGTTATAAAGACATATATTTTCATACGGAATTCATGTGTATTTTCTAAAAAACTATTGAATAATAATTCAAACCATATTATAATACTATCAATCAAGGTGGATTTAACCTGACTTGTCCTACCTCTAAATGGACTAAACAAGGAGTTGTTATATGCAATTTTTCCTATATTTTATGCCGCATTTTGCACAGGCCGTTTGCACCTGTGTTGGTAGCTATATGAAATCCACCTTTGGTTCTTTATGCAAAAACCAAAGGAGTATATTATGCAAAGAACAGCAGAAGCGGTGTCTTTGGGACACCCAGATAAAGTCGCCGATTACATTTCCAGTTACATATTGGATCGGTTAATTGAACAAGATCCACAGGTCAAATATGCCGTTGAGGTCTTGATAAAAGACAACAACGTCATCCTTGGTGGCGAAGTGACCACCTCTGCCCCACTTGGTAATTTGACCGAATATGTTAAGGCCGCACTTGCCGAAATCGGGTATGATGACCGGTACGCATCGATATGGGGTGATCTTGCCATTAACCCAGCGCAAATAAAGGTCACCAATTTAATTGGCGTACAATCCGCAGATATCAATCGTGGGGTTGTTGCCGATGGCTGGGGCGACCAAGGCGTGTTTGTTGGATATGCCTGCCAAGGCGAAGGAAAGCTAAATCGGGAATTGTATTTGGCCCGAAAGCTGAACAAAGCCCTGTATGACAAAGCCCGTCAATCCGACAATCTTGGCATAGATATCAAAACACAAATCACATTGAACGATGACCGGATAGAAACCGCCATTGTGGCGATACCAATGTTGCGCAATGAAGATCTGACCGATTTTATCGTGTCCGTTCTTGGCGAAAAACCAGTGCACATCATCATAAATGGCACCGGACGTTATACATATCATGGTTCCATAGCAGACTGTGGCATTACAGGGCGAAAATTGGCCTGTGATTTTTATTCCACCGCCGCCCCGATTGGTGGTGGCAGTCCATGGACCAAGGACCCAAGCAAGGCAGATTTAACCCTTAATGTGTATGCCCGTATCTTAGCCTGCGAAAATCTGGCCGACAACGATGAATGCTTTGTTTACCTGTCTTCGTGCATTGGACGTGCCGAGTTGCCCAGTGGCCTGATTAAAACGATTAAAAACGGGGTTGTTTCCTATAATGATCTCTGGTGCAATCAAAAACCCAGCGCGCTGATAAAGGCGTATGGTTTGGATAAACCAATATATGCAAAATTATGCGACAAAGGTATATCTGGTTTACTGGATTAAAAAATTGCCAAGAATATGTTGACAATTTATTTTTTTAGTCTATATTATAATATGTAACAAATTAAAAGGACATATAATGAACACAACCAAAAGAAACATCAAAAGGGTTTTGACTCATCCAGTAGCGACCCACTTCTACACCCTTATGGCTGGGGTTTTGTTGGCATGGGGATTAACAAATAACGCAAAACAAAATCATTTTGAAGATCGTGAAGACGATGCTTTGAATAAGTTTCATA
>CAMOGA010000021.1 GCA_946613885.1 uncultured Pseudomonadota bacterium | reverse complement strand
CCGCCGCTAAAATGGTTAAAAATTGTGAAATCGATATTAATCCAAGATTGGCAGATAAACCCACCGACCATTGTGGTTTAATGATTGAAATAGATTAATCCCCGACACGTGCCAGGTCATCGTATTCGTGATATTTTGTTCCTGTGCTGTCGCGATATTCATATTCGGCAACTTTATCTGTGCTGTATTGTCCAAACAATTCACGCACCTTTTGCACAGTGATATCAATCATTTCTTGCGCTTCGTCATCTTTATATTCAATTAAGTCTAAATTGCCATTTTTTAATTGTAAAAATTGTAATATTGGTGTAATTGAAACATCGCGCATTTTTATTGGAAAACCGGAATTTTGCATTATAAAACCTTCCAATGCTATCTGGGGCATGGTGCCATCCATCAATTGCTTTTTCGTTGGGGCGGCACCAGTTTTTATATCCATCACTATACCATCCCAAAGTATATCTGCACGCGCACGCACCATGCGTCCGGCAATATTTGTTGCACCAGCAATTTCAATGTATTGCGGTTTTTTATTTTTGAATATCTCTTCAACAAATGGTGCGATTTCACAAAATCTTTTGTGCCAAAAATAAAACAAAATTGAATCAGGTGGCAAAACGCTTTTTGCACGTCTGTCCATTTCTGCAATTAATTTTTCTGTATCAAAATCACGTGAATTTTCAATAACATCATGAACCAGCGTTCCAAAATTTCGTGCATCTGGCAACACCCAATAATCGTCTTTTTTGCGTAATCTCAAAATATGTTTCACATAAAAAGCATATGGATTATGAATCAATAATTCAATTTCTGTCACATAAACATCACTTTTATCAATTGGCGGTGTCGGCGGCGAATAATCCAAAGGATGTGATTCGACATCATCATATGCACGCACAGCATCCAAAATATCATTTGCTGTTTTTATATCACCGATTGCAACATGAACACGTGATAAAAATCGTGATTGGGTTGTTAACGTGCCACCTGATTGTTTACTGCGCAACCAATAAACATCACCGCCACATGATAAATTCATAAAATCCAATGCCATTAATGATACCTTGCGGTTTGGGGATGGCAATCCAATCTGTTCACAAATTCCACGTGGCAACCATGCGTTTTCATAACCGATTGACGGAAACATACCTTCGTTTAAACCTGTTAAAATCACGACATCTGCGGTCTGCATACGCGATTCAATCGTTCCGATTACACATACACTACAATTTTCATTTTTTATTGGTCGTATTGAAACACTGCTGATTGCATCCATTATAAATGCACGCGCATCAAACACATTTAATATAATGCCATTTGCGTTTAACACATCAGACATTTGTTTTATCGCATTCCAAATTGGAATATCACTTTCGTTTTCAATATTAAATTTTGGCTGAAAATTATACCCAATATTTTCATCAACAAAATTTACCAACATATTGAATAAATTATACCCTGCTCTGGCATATAATTTATCAAACTCAGGCACATTATTTTCACCCCACCAATCAAATAAATTCAATATCGCACGTCCAACATTTGTCATGTTGCCGGGGGTTCCTGCGGAAAAATCTGCATCGATGTTTGCACGCAACATTTCAGATTTTATACGTTGATTTGCCGCCGCATCTGGTGTAATTATTAACACAGATTTATTTTCCATAACCGCCTGTTTTGCAATGTATGCAGCACACAATGCCTCTTCGCTTTCGCGGGAACATTCTATTAATTTACAATTTTCCAATTTATTATTCACGCGTTGACCAACATTTGAAAATGCGATATTCATAACATCAATCGTATCACATGGTCCAACGTCCAATGTTTGAACATCTGTCGCGTTTAATCCCAATTTTTGTAAAAATTTATATTCACTGTTATACGGGTTGGTATCCAGAACAAAATCTTCCGCACGTCCAGATATTTTCCCAGATAAAATTATTTTCCCATTATAATGATTTGCAATTTCTAACATTAAATTTGCAGTTGCCGGCACAGAAGCAGTTGACCCGCACACAATCACACAATCATATTCATCCAAATGTTTTTTCCATGATAAAATATCTGAATTTCTCTGTTGGGTCGATGTTATTTTATCATTTGGTAATTGTTTTAATATATCCAGAATTCGTGCCTTGTTTTGAAAATGCGTTGCGTATTTATCATCAATAATTTGTGACCAATTTATTGTTGTAATATCAATACCTTCGTTTTCTAAATAATCAGTCATACGAATAAAATCGTGTGCCAACGGTAATGCGGTTGATATATTTTTTACATACGCGTCCATTGATAATAAACGTGCCAAAATAATTACACGTTCCATATTAGATATTGTATTATCGTATTCTTCATCGGGTTCATCTGTCCCGTTTCCCAACGGAACAAAATTCGGTAAAATTACAGCATGTCCGATTTTTTCAACAATCATTTGTTCCGCACTGCGCACCGCACGACGTGATGGCAAAAATATCAAAATACGTGAAAAATCATTTTTATATTGTGCAATCAATCCCCACAACGCATCCAGCATTTTTGCAGGGTTCGACACATTAAAAATGTTATTATTTGACACCGATAATATTCCTTAGTTCATCCAAACCGTATTTCTTTTCCGCAGATGTTTCCAACACATCCTGTATCATCGCAGGATGATTTTCATGTGATAATTCCACCTGGTTCTGTTCACGAATTTTTTTGTCTTTTTTAGTATAAACAATTTGATAACAAATCCCGTTATCATCACAAAAATCCATTAAATCTAAATCAGAATCTTTAACCCCAACACGTGAATCAATCAATATAAACAATCGCCGTAATTGTGAACGATTTAATAAATATTCCTGTAATCTGTTTACCCAACGTATTGCTTCGACCTTAGAAACACGTGCATAGCCGTATCCTGGCAAATCAACAATCATGGATTTATCGTCTAAATTAAATAAATTCAAACTTTGTGTACGACCGGGTGTATTAGAAGTGCGTGCAATTTTTTCCCCAACAATTGCATTTATTAATGAAGATTTACCAACATTACTGCGCCCGACAAACGCATATTCATTAAAATGCGTATTTGGTAAAGATTTAACGGTATCAAAAGAACCAACAAATTTTATCATGATTTTTCCACCAATTTTTTATATGCTTCTTTTTTTGAAATTCCTGTACGTGCCGCCAATTGAGCCGCTGCGGACTTTGTAGAATTTGCAACAATGTCATTAACGATTTCACTAATTTCACTGTCTGTCATTTTTTTATCTGGTGCCGGCGCAATAACAATCACTATTTCACCACGTGGTGGTTCAATGTTCACTAAATCCGCCGGATAGCCAATAATTGTTTCTTCATAAATTTTTGTAATTTCCCGAACAATTGCAATTTTGCGTTCTGGCATAACAGATGCCAATGTCTTTATCGTATTCATAATACGATTTGGGCTTTCATAATAAATTATTGTATGACGAATTTTATTATCATCACGAACTTTTTTTTCATCGAAAAAACCACAAAAAGTAAACCGGTCTGTTGGAAAACCAGACAATACCAGCGCAGAAATTGCCGCCGTTGGCCCCGGAACAACAGAAACAGCAACCCCGGCCGCACGTGCTGCATGGATCAAACGAAACCCAGGGTCACTTATCCCCGGCATACCTGCATCAGATACTGTCGCAATAGACATACCTGTTAACATTTTTTCGACCAAATCATCTACTATTTCACGTTCATTGTGTTCGTGACAGGCAATTACTTTGGTTTTTATATCAAAATGATGGGCCAATTTGCCAAAAACACGCGTATCTTCGGCTGTTATTAAATCAACATTTTTCAATACTTCCACCGCACGGGGTGAAAAATCAGACAAATTTCCAATTGGCGTTCCAACAATATAAAGTCCTGGTTGCATTTTAAATCCTTTTACATTAGAATAATAACATATAACATGTAGGATTTTCAATCATGATGAATAAATTTTTAATTTTTGTTGCTGTTTTGCTGGCTGGATGTGGCGCAAATCAGTATGAAAAAACAAACCAAATTGCGAGTTCTAATCCAACAGATATTCGTGATGGTTATTCATATTTAACAAATATGTATGGTTCAAATTATGACGGACCGTCTGCAAATGTTGTCGTTTTATTACCAATGACTGGGAACAATAAAACGATTGGCAACAATATAAAAACATCGATTGAAACGGCATTTTTACGCAAACCAAATCAAAATATACACGTGTCTTTTTATGATTTATCTGGCACAAAAACAAATAAATATGATGTTATGCAAAATGCGTTGGGCGAAAACCCAGATGTTATAATCGGGCCAATTTTTGCCGAAGATGCGATAACACTGCGCGAAATAAAACCGTCAAAAACACCTGTTATATCGTTTACTTCGGATGTAAGCGCATTGGGTGATAATATAATGACCATGAATTTAATTCCTACACAAAGCATAGAAACAATCATGCAGCAAATGTTAAACGATGGTGTAAAAAGTATGATTATATTGGCACCTGATGATAAATCTGGTGGATTGATGGCATCTGTGGCAAATCGTGCATCATCTGTTTACGATATAAAAAACAACGGGTTATTTTATTATACACCAAATAATTCTGAATCAATTAAAGAGACCGCAAAACGTGCATCTATGTATAACGCACGTAATGCCGCAAACACCCGTGCAAGAGAGGTTTTATCTGACATATTAACACGCGAATCATTGACACCTGGCGCAAAATATAATATGCGTAAACAACTGGAAAAAATATCACGCACAGAAACATTAGGAGATTTGCCTTATGATGCGATATTATTCTTGGGCAATGGGGAAGATTCAAAAACATTAGTGTCTTTTTTACGTTATTATGGTGTTGGCAATCGTGATGCTGCGTTTTACGGAACAACATTGTGGAATAATTCGGATATTACCTCTGATTTCACTATGAGTGGTGCAAAATATGCCACTTTACCAGAAATTTCTGATGGTTTTAATACATTATACAGTATGATGTCTGGACATGATGCTGATTTATTGTCTGCATTTGGATATGATGCGGCAAATTTGGCATTGGGCATGATTTATTCAAACAAAGACCAATCATCGTATTTTTTCGACCCCAGCGGATATAACGGCACAACAGGCGTATTTCGTATTCAACCCACCGGTGAATCAGAGCGTGCTTTGCGTGTTATGGAATTAAATGGTTCTGGGACGCCATCAATGATAAAACCAACACCAACAAATTTTTTGGTTCCTTTATATAACGTAAAAACAACAAATTTACGTTCTGTGCCCGAAAAAGAATTGGTTACACGTGGTATAAATCCAGGGGATTATATAAATATTCCGGAAGAATTACGTAAAAAATCTGCGTATAAAACAAAAACTTTTGGCGCGCATTACATAGATAATGAAAACGAAAATTCAGAACAACGTTATGCACCAATTCAGATATATGAATCAGACACATCTGAAACCGTGTCTAACCCAGAATACGAACCTGTTGAATTAGAGAAAATTTCACGTGAATATATCGATAGTGTTGAAATAAACGAATAAATGCTTGCGTTTATAAAAAAATACGATATAATCATATGGCTTTGAATTTGTTGCGAGCATAGTTCAAAGGCTAGAATGCAAGCCTTCCAAGCTTGAAATGCGGGTTCGATTCCCGCTGCTCGCACCACAGATGTGGCAAAGTTTCGGGCGTGCGCCGGAGTCGGAGAGCCGGGGCAGACTGTAAATCTGTTGTCTTATGACTGAGATGGTTCGACTCCATCCACTCCCACCAAAACAAAAACACCCCCTTTTGGGGGTGTTTATGTTTTTGCTAGATATGGTAAGGTGAGAATCCATCGTTCGACAAGCAGTAGATTTCACAAGTGATAACACAGAGAAATCGTCACGATTGCCGCGCAGCCGGCACAAAGTGCCGAGCGAGCGACTACATAGATAAATGATTAAGAAAATGTTAAAAAATTGAAGTTCACGAAATTTTTTTAATTTTATTTATCGTTTATCAAGGCGCATCCACTCCCACCAAAAGATACACCGCACTGTAAAAGTGCGGTTTTCTTTTAGATTTCTAATACTTTTAAAGATTCGAAAACAGCGCATTCAAAAAACACCAAATTTTACCAAT
>CAMOGA010000020.1 GCA_946613885.1 uncultured Pseudomonadota bacterium | reverse complement strand
TTTATCAATTCAAAATACTTATGCCGAACACTCATCGTGAATTGATATGGAATATTTTGAATAGTATTATTAGTGTTTGCCATGCGAGAAACTCTTATATAAATAATATCAATTTAATTTAGTCTTTATTTTGAATAGTTCTGGTTCTTCTGGGGACGTTCTTTTTCTTAACAAACATTTTATAAAGCCAAGATATTTGTGATTTTCATTAAAAACAGTTAATATATCATGCCATCTTTGTTTAATAGCATTTTTTTCTTCACAAGATAAACAGGCTATATGCGGTTTGTTCATAAAATATTCTATATAATCTTTCAAAGTATTTTCTGTTTGCGCAGATAATTTTTCTGTTTCAAATTTATAAATTTCAAAGTCATTTACATTTGTATACAAATCAAGCCAGTCTTTGGCTGTCATATACTTGATTTCTGTCCCTATTATATCAGAAACGGCTTTTAACACTTTTTTTGGTGGTCTTGTGTGATAAAACAAATTTGTTACAGAACACATACCCCAAGGTTTTAATACCCTGTACATTTCTGTAATGGCTTTGTTTTTATTGTCCATAAAAGATGTTGAACCGCCAGCTATGATTAGATCTATGGAGTTGTCTTTGCATGGGATGTTATACGCGGACCCAACTTTAAATTTTACCAATTTTTGAATTTCTTTTGTGTCTTGTTTCAATTCTTGGTTTGCTATATTTACGGCGTTTGCAACGACATCTATACCTAAAACGTTACATTTTAATAATCGTGCCACTTCCAGAGAAGAAAAACCTGTGTTTGATCCTATTTCCAAAACGTGAGTTTTATCATTAGCAAAGGAATTTCTTAAAATCCAATTTATAGTATCCTTGCCACCAGGACAACGATTTGTTTCTTTTATGAAAGAAATAAAATCAACATACGACATATCCGAAAATTTATTTTTTTTCATGTTGCTCTCCTGGTGGTTACGGCATTGTTATGTTATTATGATCACGTAACAAGATTGTACAATCTCTGATATCATTATGCTTCAGAACCCACAAGATAAATCTTTCTATGCCCAATCCAAAGCCACTGGTTTGTATTTGTTTTATTTCACGCATTTTGCGATACCAGACATATTCTTTGCTGTCAACTTTATGAGCCCTTAAAGATTCATCAAGTTCTTTGACCGATAAAACACGTTGACCGCACCCAAGAATTTCACCGATGCCAGCCAACAAATCGGCTGCATATGCTGATTTGCCGTCTTTTTGTTTTGCTTGATAGAAAGGTACCATTAACCAAGGCAGGTTTGTTAGCCATAAAAAATCACCATATTTTTGTAATAAGTGTTTTTCACCTTTTTTAGTGATGTTAAATATTTCATCATTTAGTTTTTCTGTAGCACCATGGATGTGTTGCAGTTCTTGCAGTGCCTGGTCATAAGAAATCTGTTTAAAAGATTTCTTTAATGCATCTTGCATATGTGTTATGTCGCCAGCAATAGATTTTATTTCAGAACTATTGTGTTTTAACAGATATCTAATCATGTATTTAATGTATCTGTTAGCAAGTTTCATAACATCATTTATGTCGCCTATGATTTCAACTTCGGAATGAACAAATTCATTTAAATGCCGTTCATCCATTTTTTCGCCACGAAATGTTGGCATTATGTAATATGCACCCGTATCTGAAAGTCGTGCACCAATTTCCAGGGAAAATTGCATGGAATCAGCAAGATATACCTTGTTCCCGTTTATTGATACCGATACAGGAACCGAGTCACTGCCAAGTCCCATTGGACTGCTAATAGAACCCGTTGTGACAGGAAACAGCATCGGTGTAATCTTTTCTTTTTTATAAAAAGCATACGTTGCTTCAAATATACTTTTGTATATATTGCATAAAATTCGATACCATTTCTCTGTTAACAATTTTTCTATATGTTTTTCAGGTTTTTTCCAAGAATTTGGTGCTTGAACTTTCTTCATTTTGCTACCCTTAGATTAACATGTTGGAGATTCTAAGAATTTTACGGTGTGTGCAACTGGATCGATTTCTGTTAATACACCGTATGGTAATAACATTTGTGGAACTGTATGACCAAAGTCCATATTTGTTACAATAGGCATATCTTCGCGACCGTATTCTTTACAGACTTTTAACAAATATTTATCAAAGTCGTTGTATGCCGCCAACCATTTTTCTTTCTTTTCAGAATCTTCTTTTTTGAATGTTCCGCCTGGACGCCCAAATAAAATACCCTTGACTTTATTTAATATACCTTGGGCACCAAGGTTGCGCAGAAAATATCCAAAAACTTCTGGGGGTAACATATCTTCGCTTGTTTCAAGAAATAAAATGGTGTTATCCCAGTCATCAATGGATGGCCATAAACATGTTCCGTTTATCATGTTTAAAGATTCAACGCAGCCCCCCAGCAATCTTCCTTGGACTTTGTCTGTGCCTTGAATATATTTCCAGCCATCTGTTTTTGTTCTTTCGCGTATTGCGTTATTATCCCAACGTACTTTGTCTATTATAAACTCTTTTGCTTCTTCTAATGTTTGTTGTGGCATGTTATCAAAAAGCGTTCTTTTAAAACTGTTTTTTATCAATTCTGGCATACCACCATTTTCTGCAAAACCAAACAAAGTTGATGGTCCATAAAAAGAAGACAAACCAGCCTTTAAACACATAAAATGGTTGACGGTTGTATCAGACATGCCTATGAATATCTTTGGGTTGTCATGTATAATTTGAAAATGCTTTTCGGTCATGCGCAACAACAGGCGGATAGTTTCACTGCCACCTATATTAGTTATAATCGCTTTAATTTCTGGATTTAAAAATGCATTCATCAAATCATCAAGTCTTAATTGAGGATTATCATATAAATCTGTTCGCAAAGAATTTGGCATTTCAATTACTTTAAGTCCAAATGCTTCTTGAATTTGTTTCTTTCCTTGTTCGTATCTTTCAGGAAACAAACCAGCACCTGCCCATGACAAAGATATGGTTGCAACGGTATCGCCGGCTTGTAATTTTTTGGGTTTAATCAAAGTGTTCATAGACTCTCCTTTTGATTTTGGTTAATTAAATGCATATACTGCGAATATAATGGATACAATGCTGTTAATTTTTGTTTAATAACTTCTTCGTCTTTATGATTTTTGCGTGAATTTTTTATAAAATCATACGCTCTTTCTGTTTGTACATAAAAAATTTTTTCTTCTGTTTGCAGTTCGTCTATTATAGTAGGAACATATTTATCATTATTAAATTCAATATTCGAATAATCCTGCAAGATAGATCTGATTTGTTCTGTTGACAAGTTATTTCGTTGCTTCAAAAACAACAAATTTTTTAAAACGTATCGTACTATTTTTTTATACTGTCTGCTTGGGTTATTATTTATTGAAATTCCTGTAGAATAAGTTGCTGCGACAGAAGAAAACACACAAGTGTTGGTAAAATTAGCTTCTAATCTGTTTGATTTTAAAATCGGTGATATAGCAAAAGCATCATACTCATTTTGGTAAGAGTGGGTGCGTGCTAAAAACACTTCTATTCCAAAACCATATTCAGCAGCAATAGGTGTATCTTTGTTATAAATTATTATATATTGCCCCAATCGTTTATATTCTCCGTTGTTTTGTTTTATATAAAAAGTCATGCCTTTACCGTGTATATCGTCACCCATGCCATATGTCCAATTGTACGATTTTTCTGCTCGTGTATCGTATTCTACTTCATAATATTTTTGTAAATTTTGTACTAAAAGAGGCTCTTGCCTGGTTGTATTTAGTTTAATTTTGCTTCTATCTATCCCATGTTTATCCATTATGTCCATAATTATATATTGCAAATCAACGATATATTTTGCGGGGACCGCCATCCCAAGCATATTAAAATATCCAGGATATTTAATTTTGTTGCCATTATAAAAAGCATCTTGAATATTATGTAATCTAAAACACGGCTGATATAAATATACACCATTATTTGGAATTTCGTTTTTTAATAGCATATCTTTAAGGGCAGTTATTGTAGCACTTGCAAAATAAACAGAATTATCGTACGTGGCCAACAAGGGCATCGGACTTACATGTGTCATACCATGTTGTGTGCAGGTATTAAAAAAACAATCTTGTATTTGTTGATGTCTATAATCCATAAATATTTCCTTTTGTACAAGACACAACGTAATATTTTTTGTTAAATAAATCGACTTTTTGTCTTATTTGAGTCAAATATTTGGATTTGTAAGATTGGTTCCATTTTAATAAATCTAAAAGGGCTTTAAAAGACGATGTCTGGCTGTTATAGGTTTTGATAAATCTTTTTATACATCGCCATTGGCATATAAATAAAGGCGTATCCAGAAATATGATTTCGTCCGCATGTTGAAAAACAGGATTGACCCAATCTGCACAGTAAACCCCATCAAAAATCCATGAGTTATTAGATGCGATGATTTCAGATATAGCATCTGTGCGTTCTTGATATGAACGACTGTGTGTATAATGCTTGAACTTTTGGTCGTTAACCCATTTTATGTCATCAAGGCTAAAGTATGGAATGTTTTGTCGGCGAGCCATCCCCATGGCAAAAGTGGTTTTCCCACTGCCCGCAGGACCAATCACATAAATTTTGTTGTCAACGGTCATATTTTTGTGTTATCGTAGCAAAGAAATAAGGAAAGTCAATAAATTAAACATTCGGAAACGGCGAAAATGAAACGAATTTTAATAATAGGGGTCGGGCTACATAAAAATTTTAAGGATGTTGGTATTTTGACCAATCTAAAGAAATTACCGTATGAAATTTTCCTGGCTGTTCCAACAAATACGCAAAATTGGACCGAAGAATTTATAGATGCAGGGCATGTTTTGCGTTTGAATTTTGATGATTTAACAGATTGTATTGCCAAAATAGCAGTCTTTTGTGAGAATTCATCGCCATTTGATGCAATTTTGACATTTAAAGAACATTTTGTGTATCAGACATCTGTTATTGCCCAGGCGTTTAACTGTATTTATACCCCATTATCAAGTGTTTTCAAAGCTTCTAATAATAAATTATTATTTAGGAACTATTACAATCAAATAGGCGATGACGACATTATTAAATCTGATGTGAAAGTGGTTGCTGGTGATACCAATAAACTGAAAATATCCAAACCAATGGTTATAAAACCACTTTTTGGAAGCAGCAGTTGTGGTGTTCGATTGGTTACACCAGATATTGATATAAAACAAGTCATCACTCAGTCAAATGATGATATCGCAAAGAAATTTAATACCACCTCTGAAAGGGCTTTTTTGCTGGAATCGTATATTCCTGGTAAAGCCTTTAGCATAGACGGTATAATTCAAAACAAGAAAATACATTTTGCTGGTATAAATGAATACATTTACAGTCCTTTGCCATATTTTGTTCAAATTGGTAATATTATTCCGGCGAATATAACAAAAAAACAACAGGATTTCTGCCTGAAATCTATGCGTAAAATAATAAAGCATTTTGGTTTCAATAATATGCCGTTTCATGCCGAAGTAATTTTGAATGAAAATGGTTTGTACTTGATAGAAATAGCTTGCAGAATGCCTGGTGGAAAAATATCCAGGGGATACGAATTAGCTTACGGGTTTATTTTTGTAGAACAAGTTGTGAATTTATATTTGGGAAATCCGGTAAAGTTTGAAAAAACAAAAAGAAATCAGGTTATTCAAAAGGGCAAACATTTATTTTATGATTGTGATATTTTATCATTAAATGTCCCAACAACCGCTCTTGATGAATGTGATTTTGCTGTTGTCACAAATGTGGGCGAACACAACTTTTATCCATCGCAAAATAAACCAATCTATTTTTATACAGTTATAGCAAATTCTTTTAAAGATGCGTTGCACAAAAGTGAAAATTTTGAAAAAACAATAGATATTCGCACGTCTAATAAATGCTGATTATTTAACCGTATAACAAATGTATAACTGCAAATGTGTAACATGTGTATAACTTTTTATTCGTTTGTTGGGGGTATTGTGGGGTATCAGAGCAGGGAATTGTATGTAGCACATTGCCAAAATTATGGCGGAAATCCGCACAAGTCAAGGACTTTGTGAAGATTTTGCAAAAAAATTTATCTATCCCAGAAATCTGCATTTTTGGGCAAAAAATGCCCCGGTGTAGACAATGTGTAAAACGTTATAAAAATATCTGAAAGTCAAAATGTCTCTATAGATATATTCACATACAGTTTTGCTACAAACTAATATATTTTACAATTCGTCTTTGTTGGTTCATAGAACGGCCATTCTGTTGTTCTAGGAAAAGGTAAAAAAAGATGGGTGTATTGAATAATGGCTGGATTTATCTGGGCTTGTTCAATCAAAAATAGAAAAAATGTAGAATCTATAAGCGATTATTCTGTTGTTTTGATAGATTCATTTCCTGGTTGAGCAAGACAAAACCTTTTTTATAACAAAACCATATTTATTTACTTTTTATGCCTTTACAAAATCGTAAATTTCATGCATATATAGTAAGACCAAGAGGTAACATTTATGAATAATTTTGATTTTGTTGAAGATGTATTAAAAAAAGCGAAATCCTCATACGACATTTCGGAGGATAAACAATTACAGCAAGCAAAATCTGCGCGATGGTTGGGCAAAATATCATCAAAATGCATATATTTCATAGACAATCCTTTTTAAGGTTGTCGTATTCATCAATATCTTTCAGCAAAAGTCCAGTCATTTGTTCGAAAAAATAGCATATTGTTCTGTATTTCCAAATAGAAGTATAAAGAACAAAGAATCGTGTGTCCGTGGTTCTGTTAACTTACCAGGGTGTAGCAAATGTGTAGACAGAATGTAGCATAAAATGTAATAAAATCCATTGTTGCTGTAATAGTAGCAACATGTTTTTGTGCTTGCATCAAATTTTACTTTTGTTTTACAATACTTTTAGATAACAAGGCAAAGGAGGATCCCTATGGCGCGATTTTTCGCGCGTTTTCAACGTGTTATATCTGTTGTGTTTTTCACGACAGTGGGGTTGTTTTCGTCTTTCGCATTTGGCGCAATTACATACAATACTAATAACTGTATTACAGATATAAATTCAGATTGTGATACGACGCGGCGACAATGCGAGGCGGTATCTGGCAAGGTTTTTACTGGTTGGTATGATGACTCTGGTATTTATATCGAAGATTTAACAACGCATAATGGCAACGCAACTGCGCATTGTGAAACTGGTCTCTTTGCGGTCGCGATAAAGACCCCCGCAAACAAACAGTTTACTGTTAAACGTGCGTTCAACGGGACGTTAAATATAAATTGGGGTGATGGCGATACTGAAGCGTTTACTGTCAATGGTGCTTGGACGGCTAGCAAGACACATACCTATCCAAACGCAAATACTGTTTATGTTATCGTTTTTGAAAGCGCTTCGGTTACAAATTATGCAGGATATAGTAATTATTCTACGATTATATTTGATTCTGGCCAAACGGCTATTCTTAATATTTATGGTTCTTTGGGTGCTTTGTTCACAACATACAGCGGTTTATCTAATCCTAACCCACGTTTTCCGAGTGCTTTTTCTGGCGCAACAAATTTGGTTGGACCGTTACCAAAAAATTTGTTTGTGGGTATAAGTGGAACGGCATCTGCTATGTTTTCTGGAACTTTCAATGGTTGCAGCAGTTTAAGTGGTTATCTGTCACCAACAATATTTGATCCAAATATAACTGAGGTTGTTTCTACTATGACCAGCGATTTGTTTAATGGGACCGCATTAGATACTTCGTGTCCTGCCGGAACAGAAGAAACTGTAACATCAATAGCAAAAAATTTACTGGGTAACAAAGTTGCGTGCTCAGTTTGTCCGGTAAATACTTATGGCCTGGGTGGTGCAAATGTTTGCACGGCATGTCCAACCGGAACCATGTCCCCAGCAGGGTCGGTCAGCACATCTGATTGTACATCGTCTGGTACATGTCCAAATAATATGCCAAGTTATAATGGAACATGTCTTGCCGTTTGCCCGGTACTAAATTATTTGAAAACAGGCAATGGGATTTCAATACCTATCTGGGGAAACAAAGTGACAACACATGCGATATATGTGAAGTACAACAATTCAACATGTTATATCCCATTAGAAACTGGTGGTGGCACAAATACCATAAATATTCAGTATGGAAACGATCGATATCATGCTGTTATTGTTCAGTAAAACTCTTTTAAAACTATGAAATTTTACCACGTAGAATGTTGTTTCTTAATAAAAACAGTTGCTTTTGGTAGCAAAAGCCCAAACAAAAGAAAAAGGGATTCGTGTGAAACCCTTGGAATTTGTGGCTCGGGTGGCCGGATTCGAACCAGCGACATATAGGTTAACAGCCTACCGTTCTACCAACTGAACTACACCCGAATGTTGTGTGCGATGTTAACTAAACGTAAAACGATTGCAAGTCATCTGTTGAAAAAATCGTATTATTTTTTTGCAAAAAATTGGGTGTAGCAAGGGTATAGACATGGTGTAGACGAGAAAAAATCAGGTAAAATTACGAACTGTTTGCGCAAAAATACTCTGCGTTATTCCGTTGTTATTATTTTTCGTTTTTTAGTATTGAAAATAAATTTTTAGACT
>CAMOGA010000019.1 GCA_946613885.1 uncultured Pseudomonadota bacterium | reverse complement strand
TCATCTATTTCTGGATTGTTAAACAAATAACAAACGCCCACATTTGCGGGCGTTTGTTTTATGGTTATTATGATAATTTATGAATTACCAATCCACTACGTAATTTTGGTTCAAACCAAGTTGTCTTGGGTGGCATGATGTTGCCAGTATCAGCGATGTTAATGATTTGATTCATTGTGACCGGATACAACGCAAATGCCGCAACCATTTCGCCAGAATCTACACGCTTTTTCAATTCACCCAGACCACGTATTCCGCCAACGAAATCAATACGATTTGATGTGCGCAAATCACCCAGATTCAAAATTTTATCAAATACTAAATTGGACAATACTGTCACATCCAAAACGCCAATTGGATCATTGTCGTTATATGTACCTGGTTTTGCAGTTAATGAATACCATTTGCCGCCCAAATACATTGCAAAGTTATGCAATTTGTTTGGATGATAAATATCTGTACCCATTTCTACAACATCAAAAGATTCACGCAATTTTTCGATAAATTCAGATTCAGACAATCCGTTCAAATCTTTTACAACACGGTTATAATCAATAACATGTAATTGAGATGCAGGGAAAATCACAGCCAAGAAATAATTGTATTCTTCATTTCCTGTGTGGTTTGGATTGTTTTCACGTTTTTCTGCACCAACACGCGCCGCCGCTGCAGTTCTGTGATGACCATCTGCCACATACAGGGCAGGGATATTTTTAAATATTTCTGTAATACGTGCATTTGTTGCATCGTCATCAATTTTCCAGAAAGTATGTCCAAAACCATCTTCGGCGACAAAATCATATTCTGGTTCGTGTTTTGCAATCCAATCAGATACCAAATCGTTCATTTCTGCAACATCAGGATACGCAAAAAACACAGGTTCCAAATTTGCATCCTGAATACGAACGTGAATCATACGATCGTCTTCTTTTTCTTTGCGGGTTAATTCATGCTTTTTAATTTTGCCAGACATATAATCATCTGTATTTGCCGCAGCAACCAAACCATATTGTGTACGTCCATCCATCGTTTGAGCATAGATGTAATACATTTCTTTATCGTCTTGCTTTAACCAACCGTTTGATTGCCATTTTTTAAAGTTTTCAACTGCTTTATCATATGTGCGTTGTTCATGTTCACCGGCAATTGGATCAAAATCGATTTCTGGTTTAATGATGTGTAATAAAGATTTTTCACCGGCTTCTGCCTTGGCTTCGACAGAATTTAAAACGTCGTACGGACGTGATGCAACCTGAGATGCCAATTCCTTTGGTGGGCGAACGCCTGCAAATGGTTTAATTTTCATATCTTACCCCCTTGGTTTTATATTTATGCAGAAAATATTATATTAACATAAAACATAAAAATCAAATTTTATTAATGGGGTAAAAATAAATAAAAATGGCGGGGAATCCCGCCATTTTTTTATCTTTGGTTATTTTGTTGATAATCTCTTATCAATTTTTGGCGTTTCAGAACCTGTTTAATTAAATCTGTGCGTGTGGCATGATTCAATCTCATAACCTGTTCTTGTGCCAGTGTGTTTGGTAAATACATAACCAGTTTATCGTCTTCCTGTTCAACGGATAATTGAACTGTTTTTTGATATTCATGAAAATAAACAGCATTTTGTGGAAACAGGGTTAAAACAGGTTTGCCATTATATTTATCCAAATATTCAACAATAGTGGATGCCATTGTTTCGCCCATTACTGGTGATAATTTTTCAAATACATGTTGCATATTCGCCGCCATTGGGTTGGGAAACATAGTGCCGTTCATCCAATCGCCTGTATTTTGAACCTGTTTTCCATTTAATGTGATTACCGCAATTGGTGTTGTTGAACATGATGCATGCATACTTAAATCAGCCATAAGGTTTTTTACACAAACAATATATGTGTTTTTCTTTTTGTGTGAATTTGCACGATTGATAACCAGGGGTTGTGCATTAGAGCGCACGCGTTCATTATCGGATTTTTTATTAAAATTGAATATGCTCATTTTAACCTCCTTGTTTTACTTTTGTATGTATATTATAATACAAAAAACATAATCGTCAATAAAAATATCTTAAATTCAATTGTTTTAATTTTGGTTATATCCAGATACAATTCGCGAACTGATTTGGTGGAAATAGGGCGAGAGATTGATGATATTAGAGTTAGCAGATTTGACTTAAATCGTTGTGTGTGATATCATTTTTATGAATATAAGGATATTTTATATGAAACAACAAAAATTCAAGAAACTTATTTCAACCAAAAGATTAAATCTAAAAACTATCGAACCTAGTTTTGATTTTGCAAAGTTGTTATACGATGAAATATCAAACAATCGTGAATTTTTTAAATTTATGCCATTCGCGTTAGTAAAAAAGCCAGAAGAAGAATATGATTTTTTAGTTTCTGGTAAACAAAATGCTGAAGCTGGTAAGGCTGTATCGTATGCCATGTTTAAAAAAGATACCAATGAATTTGTTGGCATGGTAAGTGTTCATGGTATTTCTTGGAAACGCGAATGTGGGGAATTTGGTGCTTGGGTTTGTAAAAAATTTGCACATAAAGGTTTTACAACCGAAGGTTTAAAGGCGTTGGAAGCATACTTTTTCAAAATGGGATTTCATAAATTGTCAGCAAAGGCCAATGTAAAAAATAAAGCCAGTTGTGGGACACTTAAAAAGTTAGGTTTAAAAAAAGATGGTATAGAAAGGGACGCTAATTTTAATAAACAGATGCAAGAATGGGAAGATTTTGCTGTATTTTCTAAATTAGTAAGTGAATATAAAAAATAAAAAAAGTTCGAACTGATTTGGCGGAGATAGGACGAGAGATTGGAGAACTTAAAGATAAATTAAAACTGCCTTAATAAACCTGACCCTGATTCGTAAAATTCATATTTTGAAATTGCTGCATTTCTTCATTTTTTATTTTTTCAGAAGCAGATTTGAATTTATATGCTTTCATGGCGTAAATATCCTGCAATTTTTCAGAAGAATTTATTTGCAAATGTTGTTCTGGCGTTAATACAGCAGTAATTTTAAATTCTTGTTTGCCATGATTTAACGCATCTATGTCTTGTCCAACCAATGAATTAATATCTTGTATATTTTTATTTCCTATATCTATTTTTGCACTATTAAAATCTCGTCTGTTTTCATTTATAAGTTGCCAACCTTGCGACATTTTAATGGCTATTATTTGATGACCGTGCATCGGTTTTTGACCAATACTTGATATCTGGACACATGGAATAATGCGTATATCTTTTGGATGTATAGCATTTTTACCTTCCATAGCATATTTCACAAATAAATTAGCCCGACCAGAACATCCGACTACGTATGACGGTATTTTGTATTTTTCAATTTCATCCGCATTAAACGAAAGCATATTTTGATTTGGCTTGTACCTATGGTTTTTGTCATTTAACCACAAATTACGATAGAAAAATTCGTCTGAATTTCCGCTTTGTTTAGCCATTCTTTTATAAGATTCAGGGATAATATTCGTTTGGTCAAAAAAGTTGCCGACATATTTTAGGGTATCGTTAATTTTTTCAATAATTGTTTGGTCTGTCATATTACCCCCCTTTGTTGTTTCGATTGTATCACAACGAGCTCGAAAATGCAAAAATATCATCATTTTTCAAAACCAAACTTTCCCTCGGCTATCGCCTGTGGGTCAATCGTGACGATTTTGGTGCGCTGTCGCTTCCAAAATCTACTGCTTGTCGAACTCGGTGAAAGTATTAGAAAGCAAACAAAAAACCGCTCTGAAACTTTGTGTGACACTACTTTGCGATAACTGCCCCGTTCGTGTGGCCTGCCACACGAAGCGTCGCAGACGCGAAGTGTGGTTGGAGCAGCTGTGCAATTCGCGAACTGAATTGGTTGAGATTGGGCAAGAGATAAATAGATTTAAACACGAATTTATGGTATAATCACCAAGAGAAAAAGGATTTTGTATGCAAATAACTATGCGACCTATGACAGCAGAAGAAGCGTGGAATTTTATGTTAAGCAATCATTCTTTGTATCATAAATTGCTGAAACGTTATCGTGCTTCATACATAGATTTTATACCACAAGCAGACGAATTTAAGCAAATGTTTGACAAAGAAACTTTGAACGACAAGGATATAGAGCATTACAAAAATATTTTTGTGAACAAGGTTTACAATGTAAAGAAATTGCAACACTTGGATAATATTTTTGAGGATGATGTAAAACCGAAATTTGAACAAGCGGTAAATCAACACCTTGTACCTTTATTAAAGGCGTGGAATGCCATTATGCCGAAAAAATTAGAAATTCAATGCAGTTATGGTCGGGGATCAAACTATTGGCGAAAAAGTGATGATGTAGCATTGATGTTGTTCCGTATGTCTCGTTATCCAGACGACGCTACCAAATTTCTTGGCATTATGTTTCACGAATTTGTACATATGTTGATAGAAAAACCGATTATTCAAAAATATAAAGTACCAAAAGATTTAAAAGAACGTATAGTAGATCTGATTTGCTATGAGTGTATTAAGAGACCTGTACAGCCACGGTATGAAAATTCGTTTGCAAATAAATATATAACCCCAGAAGCAATTAAAACAGATTTACCGGGCGCAGTGGAAAAAATGATGGCAGATTATATACTTTTACAACAAAAACAGAATTCCGCAGTTCGAAAATGACAATTTTTTGACATTTTTCAAAACCCAACTTTCCCTCGGCTATCGCCTGTGGGTCAATCGTGACGATTTTGGTGCGCTGTCGCTTCCAAAATCTACTGCTTGTCGAACTCGGTGAAACTATTAGAAACCAAACAAAAAACCGCCCTGAAATTTCGTGTGGCCTGCCACACGAAGCGTCGCAGACGCGAAGTGTGGTTGTGGTGTGTGGGCGAAACGCGGGCTTTCTTCAACTGGTTGACATTTTAAAAATACGTGTTATTATGCGCACAAGTTGCGATGCGCAAGTTGTTAAAACGAAAAGGATTTTGTAATGGGGATATTAGATTTTGCAAGAAACTGGATGCATGCAGTGAAGTTATATGATTGCGAAGGCGAGTTTATCAAAGGTGTTGCGCCTTGTCGTAATTACCCGTTTTATTCAGGTAGCTGTCAGTATTGCACGCGACTTAAAGAAGAATTTGGGTCTGATATGGTAGAAAGCATTGATGAAGGTGATCCAATAGAAACCAATATTCATTTATGTATAACAAAGGCACAAGCTTTACGCCTTGATTTGGAACGAATTTGTAATAATGAATGCCGGCATTGAATAAAAAGTAAATTTGGTCTTACGTTTGTAGTGATAAAATGCCCAGTGTGGCGTCTGTTAGTTTTTCTTGGTTCGCAAGTGCTGATAAAGATATAAAATTTTAAAAATTACTTTCGAACTCGGTGGAAATTTATTTTTTTTGCTCTCTGGAATGCGCACGGGACCTTGATAAACTATTTCCAAAAATGTCTTTTTGCGAATGCGTATCCGGACCCTGTTTTAAGATATTGTTCAAATTCCAACGCGGCATCTTTTGAACTAAACGCAAAATAATTTACCAATTCCCAAGGTTTATATTTTGCCGTATGTATTGAATATCCTGCATTATGTTGCTTTAGTCGGTTTTTCAAATCATCAGTTTGCCCGATGTATTTTTGTTCTGGATGAGAAATGCTTTTTATAAGATAGACATAAAACATTTGAATCTCTACTTTGTCACACTTCGTTGAAACTTCGTGTGACACTACTTTGCGATAACTGCCCCGTTCGTGTGGCCTGCCACACGAAGCGTCGCAGACGCGAAGTGTGGTTGGGGTACACGGACTCGAACCGCGATATACAGAGTCAGAGTCTGCTGTTCTACCATTAAACTATACCCCAATACGCGGTTGTTATTATATATGTTTTATTTGATTTTTCAATTAAATATTTTTCTTTTTGTAATTTAATTTGCATATAAGGGTTTTTTGTCATATGATATTATTCATACAAAGGATGATTTATGCGACATTTTTTATCTAATATTGTGTGTGCCTTCATATGGAAAAAGTCAACACGTGATTTAGTGCGGACAATGATACGTTTTCCGCAAACACGTGATTATATACGCTATGTTCGTAATTTTGCTAAGAATATGGAACATAAAAAAATTAAAAAAATTGTTGGTTATGGATGCAAGAATTTTGTTATTATTTTAAATAATAAACATGTGTTTAAATTTCCACTGTTGAATGATGGCAAAGATGTTGCAACACGCGAAAAGCGTATTGTTGATGCTTTTTATGGAATTTCGCCGATAAAAATACCTTTGATGAAAATTATACCTTATAAAAATATTTATATTCGTAAATATGAATTTGCCACAGGAACATTATTAACCGATATAAAACCTGCGATTATTATGCAGCACAGTGAACACATTTCAAAACAAATTGCAAACTTTTTATATGTCATCGGAAAAAACGACCCAATTGAAATTCGTGATTTAAAAGATAATCCAAATGATAAACCTGGGTTTTTATACGGATGGTTCCAGAAAGACATTTGGCAAAATTTTATGTTGGATACAAAAACATTTGATATAACTTTTTTCATAGATTGGGAATTGGCATCGTTTGAAGATTTTAAATCGTCTTTATATGTATCTGCACATAATTGGGATAAATTTGGATATCGCAAACTGATTGTAGATGTTATGGCAGAATATGCGAAATTATACTTTCGATATTCAGGAAAATAACCACCGGGGCAGGGATGTAATAAAAACTTGCTTTTTGTTTTTTTTGTTATACTATGATAACCGTATTGGTGGCATTACCATCAATCATGTTCAGATTCTACAAGGTTTCCTTCCTTCCAGAAATGCTGAATATTTAAAAGGTCGCAATTGCGACCTTTATTTTTTATGACTGTGTTTTTTATATTCTGTTGCATGGATTCCGCGCGGCACATCTGGCAGATTAAATTCTCTGTCCATATCGCGTAATTGTTTAACCATAATTTCTTCGATTTCTGCACGTTTTTGTTCAAGTGCCTCACCACGCAAAGAAGATTCAATATGTATCGGGTTGCCCAATTGGCAGGATATAGTGCCAAACAATTTTGGTATCATAAACTTATCCCATCTGTCCATGTATATCGGCCGGGAACAAGAAAAACAAACTGGAACAATTGGCGCACCGGTCATTTTAGCAAAATAAAGCGCCCCATCTTGAACATGCATAGATGGACCAGATGGACCATCAACAGATATGCATATTGATGCATTTTTATCGCGAATAACCCGAACCCCATCACGCAAAACAGACACACCACCACTGGATGTAGAACCATAAATTGCACGTAAACCAAATAATCGAAGCAATCGCGCCATCATGCGTCCATCTTGGTGGCGTGATGTTATGCAATAAGACGGAATTCTGGATTTTTTTATAACAGGTGCCAACATTATTTCGCGCCCATGAAAGAATACAAAAATTATTGGTTTGCCACGCAACTGTTTTAGTATTTCCATATTTTTATAACGACGTTTATTTGTTAAAAATATAAACCAAATTATGCCAGCCAACAAAGTCACCAGAGTCCATTGAGTAATTGGATTGTAAATAATTGGTGACCAAAATTTTTTCCAGATTTTTTTAAAACCTTTTGACATATATAACCTCTGCTGTGGATAATGTTAACAGAAAAAAAACATTTTGTAAATGTGAAGATGTATATTGACAAATATTTTATTTAGGGTTATATTTGTTGCATGTCAGATAAAAATTTAAATTTTGAAATTGTTCCTATATTTAACCAGACCGGCCCTGTTTGGAATGAATTTGCGCGTATTGAGTCTGCATGTGATAAAGTATTGGGGTATTCGGTCAATAAAGATGATACAAATCGCATGATAAAAAATTATATGCGTGATTGGTATGAAAATAAATATAATTTTGCTTTTGGTGCGTACTATAATCAAACAATGATTGGTTTTACCAAAGGTTTTATGGGTGATGAATTTCACGAAGTTTATCTCAGTAATTTATACGTAGTGCCAAAATATCAAAAAAAAGGTGTTGGAACAAAATTATTAAAAACAGCAGAAAGGGCATCCAGCATAGTGGCAGATCGTATCAGTTTAATACCTTTGATTGGGGCATGTGGTTTTTATGAAATAAAGAACGGGTATGAAAATCGTTATGGTGACCAGATAAAAGATTTATCCCCATTTGTCAGTGGAATAATGCCCGTGTTTCAATGGATAAAACGTGATTTTAATGTGGCTTTTAATATAAAAGCAGATGGTAAATTATTGCGCTATAATAAACATCAGCCGATATTTATGTATCTTAATAATTATGGTGCGGTGGATGGTGTTGCATTACAAACAAAAACTGGTGAAAATAAAATTTGGACAGACATAAACAGGTGTCGTCATACGTTATTAAATGCGTTGCAAAAAATAAAATAAAAAAATCCCGCATTGTGCGGGATTTTTTTATTGTTTGTTTTTTACATCATACCAGGCATACCTGCACCCGATGGGGTTGATGTTTTTTCTTCTGGAATTTCAGACATCACTGCACCAGTTGTTAATAACACACCGGTTGTTGATGCCGCCGCCTGAACAGCTGTCTTTACAACCTTGGCCGGATCAATAATGCCAGATTTCATCATGTCAACATATTCGCCGGTTTGTGCGTTGTATCCGAAATTATAATCAGAATTTTCCATAATTTTACCAACAACTATCTCGCCGGATACACCTGCGTTTTCTGCAATCTGCATACATGGCGCAACAATTGCACGACGAACGATATCGATACCTACATTTTGATCTGTGTTTGTGCCATGTAAATCTTTCAGTGCTTCAACCGCACGTACCAATGCAACACCGCCACCGGCGACAATGCCTTCGGCAACCGCAGCACGCGTTGCAGCCAACGCATCATCAACACGATCTTTCTTTTCTTTGACTTCGACTTCTGTCATACCACCAACATGGATAACGGCAACACCACCGACCAATTTAGCCAATCTTTCTGCCAATTTATCGCGGTCATAATCACTGGTTGTGGTAGAAATGTTTTGACGAATTTCATCGGCGCGTGCATTGATTGCGTCTTTGTCGCCGTTTCCGTTAACCAACAAAGTTTTGTCTTTGGATACAACCACACGTTTGGCAGAACCCAGCACAGATTGATTAATGTTTTCAAATGTCATACCCATATCGTCAGAAATCACAGTTGCACCTGTGACAATCGCAATATCTTTTAACATTTCTTTGCGGCGATCACCGAAACCTGGTGCCTTGACGGCGCATACTTTCAACCCACCGCGCAAACGATTTAATACCAATGTTGCCAATGCTTCAGATTCAATATCTTCGGCGATAATTAACAATGGACGACCCGATTGAGCGATTGGTTCCAATATTGGCAATAATGCCTGCAGACCTGTGATTTTCTTTTCAGAAACCAAAATTTCTGCATT
>CAMOGA010000018.1 GCA_946613885.1 uncultured Pseudomonadota bacterium | reverse complement strand
AATACGCCATAAAACACCCCTCTGGCTACACAATAGCTACACAGGATCCGTAACCCATCCGTCGTCTTATGAATAACTTATGCTTTTTCAACTCGTAAAATTGTCTACATATTTTGAACATAATGCGATACTATTATTGAAAAATCTGATTTTATACCTATATCCACAGTAGTAAGGTTATAATATGGTGATAATATCAAATTCAGACTTTCAACAATTATTAAAAACCATCGAACAACTTGGTCGTGATTCTGCTTGGGAAAAGGCTGGAGTAGTTGCAACTTTTCTAGCTGTTGCGGTCGCATTATTTTTCCCCTTGAGAGAGTTTTTAACAACTTTCGCTAAATTTGCAATAAAATCCGGCATTCCAGAATTTAGAGAAGGGAAGCAAGACCAGGAACAACATCCACATGTAGAACTATCTATAAAAAACCGCTCAAGAGAAGCTATTAAAGTCAAAGAACTAACCATAAGGTTGAAGTTATATAGTTATCATGAATTTGACGTGTTTATTCATTTAAAACCAAAATCTGAAATAATAATACAACCGCTATCAAAAGAAGATATTACTTTTTTATTTATACCACCACATGAAGCCTACAATCAATGTGACTATGCACAACAAACGTTACAAACAAATAAACAGGTCTTCTCACAATATTTTAAAAACATTACTGGTTTTGAAAAGCTGAAAGAAGTTTCTGTAATGATCCACACCAATTTAGGACCACATCGTGAAAAATTACCAAAATGGTCCTATCTGGAATTGTTTGATCAAGTTGGTTTATTTATATTGTCGCAAGATAAAGAACACACAAAAATCGTAAATAAATACACTAAAATCAAATCAGCGGAAGACATTTCTACAAATGTCAAAAAATTTATATCTGAAATGAAGATGCTATATAACAAACGTTTTGCTGACTATAAGGAAAAGTGCAAAAAAGATCTTGAAGAAGAAAAACAGAACAAAAGGAATCGAAAAAGACGTAGAAGAAATCTAAAACACGACTTATTTTAGTTCGTTTATTGACAATATATTTTTTATATTCTTTTCTGTGTATTCCAAACACATCCAGACAACTATAGGGCTAAGGTCTCTGTACTGACTTTTATTCATGACAACTTTATCTTCGCATAATATAGGTGCATACATAGCCGCACCACAATGTTTTATTTTGCAGTATGACGAATAAAATAACACAAGTTTTTTATCGATATCTGGAAATCCATAAAATTTGGACAAATCTGTCCTAAGCGGTCTCAAATAATCTTCGACCACAGGAAATTCGTAATTGTTTTTAATAATTTTTAACTTTTCCGAATTTGTCGCTGCTTTCGATATAGCCTGTACCAATTCTTCATGTGTTTGTTCCGCTTTTTTCAATACAACAATGTCGCATCTATTCTTAAAATCATCCATTATAAAATCTATAGTTTCTTGAGTTTCCGCATCCACATTATCATCGCCTACAAATTTGAATAAATCACATAGAGTTTGTACCGTTTCTCGTGCCAGATATTTGCTTATTTGTTTTGTATTAGCTTCTTGCAAACTGGCAGAAATATAATTGATCACTGCGGCATTCTCTAACAAATGTCCTGCTATCAACATTGCATCTGTAAATCGTTCATTGTCCATTAACAAAAGATACGACTTTATTGCCTCTGCCATTTTGTTTAACAACAAATGAACATTATGTTCACAAGATGTCATGCCCAGTGGAAATGAATCAAAATATAATAATTGCGAATTTCTTATTTTATCCAAATATTCTCTATAAGCTGCCATTTTGTCCCCTTTTGTTCCAAATTACCAAAAATTTGAAAAACAAGCAATATCCTTTATTTACAACAAATGACTGGACAAGTGGCGAAAGATTATGCCAAATACGACAACCTTAAAAGGATTGTCTATGAAATATACGCATTTTGACGATATTCAGCCCAACCATCGCACAGATTTTGTGATGCTGTACTTTGCCGCATGTCGCTCTTTACGCGAACTACAGGCCGCAATTCGCCGAACAAACGGTGGCAAATTGACTTGTCGCCAGGCGTGGCTGCTCCGCCGTATCCAAAACAAGTTTATGCAAATGGTCGCCCGCCTTAAAGCCACCCAGCGCAACGAGGCTCCCGCTATACCCAACGCAAAGTATCCGACAGGCATCGTTATTGACCTAAAAAGCCCCCAAGGAAACGTATTTTACCTCATAGGGCTAGCTAACCGACTTATTAAGGAACTTGGCTTGTCCGCCGAAGAAATTGCCGAATTCAAGCAAGAACAATACCGCGCAACAACATACCAAGCCAATCTAGCCCTTTTACGCAAATGGTTCGGAATTGTGTTTATTGGAAACAACGAATACAATACTAAACCTTAGAAAGTATTTTTTGTTCCATTTTGGATTCTAGCTGCTTCCAATTCGGTATTTTTGATTCTAACAAATTGTAGAAAGCAGAATTATGTTCTTTGTAATAATAATGACATAATTCGTGTGCTATTATAAAATCAATTGCGGATTTTGATGCTTGTATAAGACAAGGATTTAATATGATCGTATTGGATTTTCTTAAATAACTTCCCCATCTGCGTGTCAATTTACGCAATTTAAGCTTTGGTTTTACCGCCTTGTCAAACATAGCATGAACAGCATCTAAACGCTCTTGAAATACCGTCATTGCTCTATTGTTCAACCATTCATCCAGCATCTGTTGATTTTCCGTTTCTTTGTCTATGAATGGAACATTCAGAATTATTTTATTTTTCTCTATTTTTACAAATTTCTGTAAACTCTTTCTGATGATTAACTGGTATTGTCGCCCAAGATACAGCATCGAACTGCCTGATAATTTGGTTATATTTGTACAATTACAAAACTGTTGAAAATAACACAATTGTTTTTTTAGCCATAATCTTTTCTTGGCAATGAAACGCTCTACCTCTTCATCTGTTGCTTGTTGCGGAACTTTGACAACAACACTCATATCTGGAAACACGCGAATAGACAAGCTTTTTCGTGCTTCTCTTATCAACTCCGCTGAACAGATGTCTTTAATAATCATTTTATATATTATCCCTATTTTCTACTGCCAATTCCCAGCATTTCTGTGCAATTAACTCTGCTTGTTGCGGTGTAATATTTGCATCTACATCATCCAATAAAAAGTCTTCTATTTCTATCAATACAGCTCTTTTTACAGATATATTGCTTTCAAAATCCACAATTTTATGCATCTGAATTACGCGTACTATATGCTTTATTACATCTGCAAATTCGTCTTTACTCAGTCCTGAATTCTCAACAAAATTCCATGTATTTCTAAAGAAAGCATGTGTATTTTTTTGTTCACGTAAAATTTCTGGGATATCAGAATCCTCGTAATTTTCAACTTGTGATTGAATGGCCTTAGCTTGATCAAATAATGTTGCTATATCTTCAGCTTTGGCATTTCTCAAGTCTTCCAATAATTTCTGAATTCTGTCAGAGAAATTCTTATAAAACACTTCGTCCTGCTTGTAGCGTTCACTAATAACCCGACTTGTCTGGGCAGCTATTGCCTTGGCCTGGGATCGTTTTGATAACCCATTCTTTTGATCTTCTATAAACTGATTAAATTCTCGCATATCTGTCGGGCTAATTTCCTGAGACAATACTTCCACATCATTGGCAGTCACGTATTTGTCCAACAATTTACGCAATTGGTCTTTATATTTTGAAAAATCAACCTTTTCGCCATTTGCCAATTGGGTCGTTTTTTTGATTTCCACAAAACGTTTTAAATCCATTTTGTATCTTTTCAATTTTTCTTCGTCAAATTTGTCATAGAAATCATATAAACAAGAGCAGGAAGAAAATGTTTTTATAAAATTATTTACATTTTCATAAAATTCTTTCTTTAACTCTTCATTGTTTGGTTCCAATAACTTCTGCACATAGGCATCTGTATTGTGAATATCTTTGATATCAGCGAAAGTTCCGTGTAATTTTTGGTATAAACTTTCCAGCACCTTGATTTGTTCATCTGTGTCTAACAAAGCCCTGTTTATATCGCTTGGATCATAATTCGAGAATAATTCCAGCGCATTTTTTAGATTTTTTGCATTTTTCGAATAATCGACAATCAAACCATTCGTCTTTGATTGTTTACCTTCATCACCGTCAAACAATCTATTTACACGCGCAATTGCTTGCAACAAATTATGATCACGCAATTGTTTTGCTAAATACAACACTGTATCACGTGGTGCATCAAAACCAGTCAACAACTTATCAACAACAATCAATAATTCGATACCTTCTGGATTTTTCTTAAAATCACTAATTATTTGTTTTTCACGTGATTCCAATGAACCATATTGGTGTTTTTGTTTCTGTAAATACCGTTCCACAACCGCTTTTTGCTCTGGCAGCTTATCTTCATCTGCTTCGCTGGTTTGCGTATCAGATATAACCACCGCCGAACTGATACCACCCAACATTTCCAGCGCATTTTGAAACATAACTGCTGCATATTTGGATGGAGCTACCAATTGTCCCTTTAAACCGGTGCCCTGAAAATACTTTGTATAATGATCATAAACATCTTCGGCAATCATATCTATGCGTTGCGATGTCTCTTCTAAAACAGATGTAGACACGCATTTCTTTTCAAAATCTTTGCGTTCTGATTCAGTCATGGGTTTTGATATTCGATCATAGAATTTATTAACAATCGGATTTACTTCTTGATCCACAAAACGCCCCTGATATACCAACGGCAATATAGCGCCATCTGCTTCGGCTTCTGATATTGTATATGAATCAATGATACCACCAAACTTTGTTTCTGTAGTACGTTTCTTTTTTGTCATCAACGGTGTTCCGGTAAACGCAATCTGACATGCGTTTGGCAACATTAAATTCATATTCGCGTCATCTTCACCGCCGTGGGTTCTGTGCGCTTCGTCTATCAAGACAAATATATTGTTATCTGTATCTTTGAATTTAGTTGGTTCAAACTTCTGGACCAAAGTGGTTATTACGTCTGTGGTTTTCTTTTCAATACGTTTTTCCAGATCTTTGCATGATGTTGCCTGCTGAACACCAACTTTGATATTACATGCATTGAAAGTATCACGGATCTGTCTGTCTAAGTCCGTACGGTCTGTCACAACTATAACACGTGGATTTTGGATGTGTTCAATCAAATTCTTGGTCAACATAACCATAGTCAAAGATTTACCAGAACCTTGGGTATGCCAAATCACACCGCCTTGGCGTTTACCCTTTTCATCTATTTTTTCTATACGTTCCAGCGTCTTTTTGATTGCAAAGTACTGCTGATATCTCGGTAATTTCTTTACACCATTATCATAAATTACGAAATTACGTACAATATCCAACATACGTCTTGGTTCCAGCAAACTGTAAATACCGTAATCTTGTGCTGTTAGGTTCTGTTTTTCACCTTGAACATAATCACTACGGTTTAAATCAGACAACATTTGTGATAAATCACTTTCAGATATCTTTTTATTCACAGAATTAAACACATCATCTTGAAATGTTGGACTTTCGTATTTTTCTTTCCATACGGAATAAAATTCACGTGGCGTCAACATAGTACCGTATTTTAATTCATTGATATTGGCTGCTATCAATATTTGTGGATAAATAAAGAACTTTGGTGTCTGATTCCCAGATTGGTTGCGTATCATCTGTTTAACTGCTTCGTCAACCGATACAGACGCCTTTTTGTTTTCAATCACCGCAAATGGGATTCCATTTACAAACAACACAATATCCGGACGACGATTTTGTTCTTCAGATATTTCAAATTCTGGAACTACATGGAATTTATTTTTTTTCGGATCGTCCCAATTTATAAATCTAAGCTGCGGAGACGTTTTTTTACCGTCAATGATTTCAGACACACTGACACCAGCCAATAAATTTGAAAACAAGGTTTCTGATGCTTTGATAATGCCATCGTCCATCTTTATCTTTTCAAGATCCAAAATAGCTTCACGGATACTGGCATCTGATATTTTTGATGGATCATTTATTTCACGCAACGCATCAAATGCAATATCACGCAAAATATACTGGCCGTGAGATTCACGCATTTTTTCGACTTCGTAACGTCCGATATAGGAATACCCCATATTGATCAATTGAATAATCGCAGGAATTTGACTGCTGGACGCTTCATCAAAATCTGGTAAAAAATAAGTATTATCAACATTCGCCATAATTGATCCTCTTTATTTTTCTGTGAGTGGCAATTGAACTTTTCTATCAAAAATCTCTTCTAGTATTTGACCGTTCGGGAAAGTCACAGGTCTACAATATGTTCCTTTATATGTTTCGTAACCTTCAAATACCGGTATATAAAAATCTGCTTCGTCTTCTATTCTGACATCAAAAGTATTTCTTACCAAATTGGTGCACACATCGTTTTCATTATACAACAAATATGGCGAATATCTGACACAGAACATAATTATATTTGCACAAACCGCATTCAAACAATTTTCTAACGTTGCTAGGTTGAAGGCATCGTTTCTGTTATGTTTGGTCTTGTTATATGCATCGTACCAATCTAATTTGCTTGTTTTCCAGTTTTTGAATGGACAACTTTCATATTTTACAGAATAACTGGCCAGCGCAATTTTGTATTTTGATAAATCAACCAGTTTTAATATCTGTTTATAGTCAGACAATCTTTCGTTCTTGCCGAATTTATAATCTTTGAAAGCACACTCCAAATCTGTACAAGCCAAAATCAACAATTCACGCAATTTGTGACTATATGCCTTTAAGCCATTTTCTGACGGCTCAATATACATCAAAACATCTTGTAATTTTTGGATCAATATTGATAAATTACGTTTTGCCCGACAAAGTTCATAAACATCAATCTCTAATTCTTTTTCTATGTTTTCTTGTAATAAAGGCTTCCAGATATGCTTCTTTTTGATACCAATTTCCATGCGTTTTTTGTCTTCAATTTGGTATTGGTATGCATTTTTGATAACCAGATCAATATCATATCTTGAATCAACCACAATAACACTGTGAATTCCAGGCGCAAAATCGATATGCTTTACATCGATAAAAACACGTTGGTCTTTATCATTTTTATAAGCAATCAAAGATTCTTTGCCATGTTTAGCTTTGGCAAATGTTACTTCCGTTAACATGTTTCTGTATCCACCTTTACACGAATTTCACCGGTTAATAATTTTTGCATCAGACCGCATTTTTGTTCCTTTAACACATCCAGTTGCTGATTTAATAAATCAATTTCTAAATCAATGGTCGATAAAATATCAGCTATTGCTTGTTGTTCTAATATATCGGCAGGAATGTAAACTTTTTCTTTCATCAATTCATTTTTAGATAAATTGAATCTTGTTGCCCCTTGCGCTAATTTATACATTATTTTACGCATTTGCTTTGAGCGAAATAAAAAAGCCGCATAATTAGGTAGCAAAGCATCGAAATTATTTAATCTGTATCCAAAACAAAAACTATTAAGATATATTTTTTCTTCTGGCCTAAAAAGTAAAACAGAAGCAAATCCAACTTCTTCAGGCGTTTCAGATGACGTCGTAAAAAATATATCACCGTATTGAACAACATTTTGATTTTCATTATCGGAAACATCGACAAGTTCTAGCTGTTTTGAATCAATTTTACTATTCTGATAGACATTCATATATGGAATAAAATATGAGCCTTTACCAAAATCATCTTTATCTTTTCCGCTCAAACCTGTATATGTTGTTCCAATTTCACATAATTTAACCTTTTCCCAAGGTTTGGCAAATCCAGAGATTCGAATCTCACCAGTTAATAATTGTTGCATCAAGCCACGTTTTAATTCTTTCTTTTCCGCAATCAGTTCGGTCAATTCTTCAATCGCCAGATCCCAAGTCCCCAATATCTCCGCAATCTTTTTTTGTTCTGCAAGTGGAGGCACCGCAATTTTCAAATTATTGAGTGTTTCAAGATTTATGTTTTTTTGTGCATTTTGTGTAGCCAATCCATTTAGTTTATTTTTCTGTGTTTGTAAAAAATAGTTTAGCCAGAATACATCACAGGATTTATTGTTAATACCTATCAAACTATCTGGACACGCGACAGGGAAAGTTGTTATTGCTGTATCTCCTATATTAGCTGCAATTGTAATCAATATCGTATTTTTTGGAAAAATTTTACTTACTGCGACTCCCTTATCGTTCAGAGTTTGTGAATATTTTTTCAGAAAAATTTCTGATTGAGAAATATCGCCAGTTTGAACAAATGGCGTGGCTCCACCATAGTAAGCAGGATCATTCCTAGGCCTAATACTAAAACGTCCTCTCTGAATTTTTGCTATCGCATCAAGTTTTTTAATATCCCAGCAATCTGGCACATTATTATTCATTTGCATAATTTGCATCCTTACTATCAATTAAATTTATTATCTCATATTTTGCAACGGTGCCATTCTCATTGTAATGCACTTTAACATCAACTATAAACACATGTTTAAACGGATCTGCAACTTCCGAAAATTCGAACATATCTTTTATTTCTTGAGACGCAAAAGCAACTTTTTTGATGGCATCTTCGTCTATGCTTTTGATCATACCTGCGCAATTGTTATTTTTATTCGTGTCAATTTTTGTAAATAACAATTCTTGGCTTTCGTACAATTTTGTATCTTGATGTTCCGATTTTTTAGATTCTTCCGCGTCATTTTCTTGAAAAATTACACCAGGATCCATAACCGACGTATCATAGGTTTTGCCGTTTATATTTATGTTCTGTATTGTGACTTTGGAATTTATAGCCACAAACGGCTGAATGGTTTTTTGTTCAGCGTGTGATAACGGTTGTGAATTTTCAACTTTGGTTAAAACATTTTCCACATTACTCAATATCGTTGTTAACGTTAGTAAAGTATTCGCACTTTTACTCATCACTTGACGAAATTTCGGTATGAATGAACCAACCCTCGCTTCGTACACTTCCACTTCAATTCCATTTGAAGCAAAAAACTCTTCCAATCGCAAAAAGTACCCCTGTAAATCCTTTAAATTCAATGGATTTTCCGAGTTGAAAGGTATTTTTACTTCAAAAAAATCTGCATTTTGTGACATCTTTACAATCCTAATTCTTTCAAATATTTTTCCATTTCGTCTGTGGTTTTGGATAGTTCGGCGGTTAATTCGGCGATGCGTTTACGGGTTGCCGGAATATCCACCGGTGTTTCTTCCGTGAACGTATCTACATAACGCGGAATATTCAGATTGAAATCGTTTTCCGCTATTTCGTCAAATGTCGCCACATGTGAATATTTTTCAATTTCACTGCGTTTTTTATACGTATCCACGATTTTTTCAATATTTTCATCCGACAGTGTGTTTTGGTTCTTGCCCGCTGTAAATTCACGGCTGGCATCGATAAACAAAACATCTTTGCGGTTTTCATTTTTACCACCGGCTTCACGTGAACGATCGAAAATCAATATTGCAACAGGTATTCCGGTGGTTTGGAATAAACCGGACGGCAATCCAATAACAGCATCCAAGATGTTTTCTTCCAAAAATGCCTGACGGATGCGTCCTTCGGATGAGCCACGAAATAAAACACCATGTGGAACAATTACCGCCACACGACCTTCTTTGGCTTTGGCAGTTTCAACCATGTGGGATATAAATGCATAATCACCCTTGCTGGCCGGTGGCATGCCACGCCAGAAACGATTGTATTTATCATTTTCCAACGATTTGTCGCCCCATTTATCCAATGAAAAGGGCGGATTAGCGACAACCACATCGAATTTCATCAATCCATTCCCATCACGCAATAATGGATTGTTCAATGTATCACCCCATTCGATACGCGCCGAATCCAAACCGTGTAAAAACATATTCATACGTGCCAGGTTGTATGTTGCACCCGTTTTTTCCTGGCCATAAAGCGCATAATCTTTGGACCCAGATTTTTCGATTTCGGCACCGGCCAACAACAATAAACCGCCCGAACCGCAAGCCGGGTCGCATATACGGTCACCAGGTTTCGGTTCTGCCAACTTTGCGACCAATTTACACAAAGTGCGTGGCGAAAAGAACTCGCCTGCCTTTTTGCCCGCTTCGGTTCCGAACCTCTCGATCATGTACATGTATGCATTACCCAGAATATCATCATCAACTTCGCCCAGGTCAGCACCATTAAAATCTTTTAACAAGTTACGTATCATTTTATTACGTTGGTCGGTTGGGCCAAGAATCGCTTGGGAATTGAAATCAACCGTAAATATGTCATGCAATTTTTCATCGTTAGCATCTTCAATTTGTTGTAACGCCACATTTAATATTTCGCCGATATTATCTGCTGACTGTTGAGCATAAACATCATAAAAACTTGCGCCATCTGGCATCACAAAACGGGCATTTTTCAAACGCATTTCGATACGTTCTTTGTCATCGCCATAACGTTCAACCAATTTTGCACGTTCAATTTTGTGCATATCCGACATGTATTTGTAGAATAACAACGCCAAGACATAGTCTTTGAAAACACCTGCATCAACCGTTCCACGTGCAGAATCCGCCGCAGACCACAATAATTTATTCAAATCGTCCTGAGTAATTTTAGCCATCTATTGCCCCTTTTAATATTTGGTTCATTAAACTTTTGTTTTGTTTTTGCAGTTCCGAAAGCACATCCTTGCATCGCTGCGATGCGTTGAACACCCTGGATAATAAATCTTGTTTTTCTTTTGGTATTATCGGAATTTCCAACTCTTGCATTTGACGAACCGTCAAAGCCGGCACAGTCATGGATTCTTGCTTTGATGCGATTTGCCGCTGTCCTTGTTCCGAATTGATATACATTGCCAAATATTCCGGTGTCACATCAGCACCAGGATCCAAACGAACAACAAACACACCGCTTGTTGTTATCGCCTTGAACCGTTCATTAAAAACACGTGCGCAAAATGTTCCACGATTTGTCACCAACACCGAGCCACGATCTATGATATGATGATCCGGGACCGTTCCAGACTTCATGTGTATAAGTTTGTTGTCGCCACCCGAAATTATGTTCTTGGGTTGGATAACCGTCAATCGCCCATCCAAATCATCCAAAATCGCGCTACGAAAGGCGTATCCTGACTTTATTTCCGCAAAAGAGTTTAACTTTTCATATTTCATACAACAAAATATAATAGGGTTTAAAACAAAAGTCAACAAAAAATTATTTACAGTATTAAAATACTACTCTGGCAAATTCTCGAATCACTGTTTTCGCGGCGGCAGCTCTGGTCTTCAACGCTTTGTTTACAAAGTGACATATTTTTAAACCGGTTTCAACAATTTTTTTACAAAATCGCATCGAAATCGCCACGATTTCGTGACGATATTGTGACGATTTCGTTTCTTATTTAAATTTTTATCAGATTTCTTATATAAATTCTTATTTCAGAATTGATTTTTTATGCAAAAAAAACATTGATGAAAGGGTATTTAAATATATTTTAGACCAATTACAAAATTACATATTTCTACACCACTTTGTGTGACACCACACCAACTACACACAAAAAAGCGCTGATTTCTGCAGCACACAGAATATTTTTACTACACAGGACAATTCGCTAGCATTCCGTATGTCTAAAAAGCTAGCGCACTGATAAAGGCATACGGGTTGGATAAATCAATATATGCAAAATTATGCGACAAAAGTATATCTGGAATACAGAATTAAAAAAG
>CAMOGA010000017.1 GCA_946613885.1 uncultured Pseudomonadota bacterium | reverse complement strand
GCATGATGAAAATATCAAAATCAGATTATGTGCTTGGAATAAAATGCCCAAATGCGTTATGGCTCAAGAAATACCGCAAAGATTTGCAACCAGAAATGAATCAGGCAGTATTAGATAATGGGACCGCGGTTGGTGAATTGGCTTGTAATAGATTCCCAGGCGGTGTTCGTATTGTCGCTAAACCATGGGAAGATACTGCAATTACACAAACTAAATCAGCAATATCAGGAAACGTGCCATTTATCTATGAAGCAACATTAAGTACTGATACAGGTGAATATTGTGCTGTGGATATTTTGCGTAACAACAGTGACGGAACATGGGATATAATAGAAGTCAAATCAACCACAGAACCCCACGATTATCATTACATAGATGCGTCTTTTCAACGTTATGTATTTACTAAATGCGGAATTAATGTTCGTAATTGTTTTATCATGACGTTAAATAAAGAATATGTTCGTCATGGGAATTTAGATTTGGAACAATTATTCGCCTTGCATGATGTAACAGAAGATTTACAAGATATTGAAACCGTACAGCATGAAATTGAAAGAATAAGGGCTGTTTTGGATGGACCAGAACTTGGTATCGCGATATCCAAGACCAAATGCAATAAGTTTTATGAATGTGGATACAAATGTCACTGTTGGAAAGATGTACCCCAATATTCTGTATTCGATGCTTTCAAGGGGGCTTTGGCTGATGAAGTCTATTCCAAATATGGTGCTGATCTACATAATGTTCCGGCAGAAGTCTGTGAAAAACAAATGCATGCTGGTGACATAGAAGCTTTCTTGGATAATGTAGATGTTATAAACAAGGATATCTTATGTGATTTTGTGAACGGTTTGCAGTGGCCGCTTTATTTTCTGGATTATGAATCAATAATGCCAGCGGTACCTATGTTTGATAATTCGCGACCGTATCAACAAATATGCTTCCAGTTTTCTTTGCACGTTCAACGCACCCCGGGTGGCACGCTTGAACACTATGAATACCTGCATAACGATCAAAACACAGACCCAAGACCGGGATTGATAAGAAAATTGATAGAAACGATTGGTAATACCGGATCGGTTATCGTCTATAACCAGGGATTTGAACAGGGCCGTAATACGGAAATGGCACGTGATTTCCCAGAATATGCAGAACAGTTGATGGCGATAAACAATAGAATGGTTGACTTGTTAATACCATTTCGTGAACGTGGTTTGTATCGTCCTTGTCAAAATGGTAGTGCCTCGATCAAAAAGACCCTGCCTGCGTTCGTTCCGGAGATGTCCTATGCAAATCTTGGTATACATAATGGCACCGAGGCCAGTGATCAATTTATGGCTTTCATGATAGGTAAGCAGACGGCAAATCAGACCAAAGAAATGATGGCCAACCTGCATGAATACTGTGGTCAAGATACAATGGCAATGGTGCGATTGTTGGATGTAATACAAAACATTATAAAAGGGTAAAATATGGCAGAAAAAATAGATGCTTTTAATATTACAGAAGATACAAAGATTGTGATACTTGGAACGTTTCCGGGGAAAAAATCTTTAGATGCCGGCAAACATGGACAATATTATTCCAATCCAACTAACCAATTTTGGAAATTATTGGGCATTAAAGCAATTGATTATGAAGAAAGATTGGCTAAATTAAAAGAAATGAAAATCGGTCTATGGGATGTTTTAAATAATGCTTGTGGACGTAAAGATAGTGCAGATAAAAATATTAAGGATGTTAAAGAAACAGATTATAATGATTGGGGATGTTTAAAAAGCAAAGTGATATTTTTTAACGGGAAAAAAGCACGTAAATTTTATGATAAAGCAATAGAAAAAGGATGGAGAGAACCATTAAACGTACAATGCGATTTCTTACCATCCAGTAGTGCCGCTAATAGAAAAATATCTAAAGAATTAAGAAAACAAGCATGGAATGAAGTTATTAAATTGAGTAAAAAACTGGGAATTAAATAAATCTCCAGTTTTATTTTATTCTTCAATATACGGTGTATGAATAAGAATAGGTATTCTGCCGGCATCGCTAAACAAAGCTTCGCCTTGGATTGATAGTGTTTCTGCACCCGGTTCGCCTAATATTTTAACGGATTCCTTTTTTTTCGCTACCCAAAATGCCATCCTGACCGGGAAATACACTTTGAACAGGTTGCTGATTTTATCAAAATGATTTGATGTTATTATCAAATGTATTCCTGTTGCACGTGCTTTTTCTGCTAACGGGATGATGTTTTGTTCAACTTTTTTTCCAAAAAAAGAAATCATGGTCGATATCTCATCAATTAGTACAATATGAAAAGGTAATTGGTTTTCAAGGTTGTGTTGATTATATTCTGTGATATTTTTGGTTTTGCTTTTTAATAATAAAGTGTATCTGTTATCCATTTCTCCAACTGTATTTTGTAAAGTTTGCATACATTCATCAACATCGTTTATGACTGTTACAGAATTAACATATTTTTCAAAATCTATACCTTTGGGATTTAATATGGTTATTTCATATTCCTTGGTTGAATATTTGTTTTGAATGTTGCGAATTACAGATTTAAAAAACATCGTTTTTCCTGTCCACGTACCACCACCAATCAATAAATGTGGCATTTTACACAAATCTTGGACAAATGGTTTATTGTTTGCGTCAGTGCCAACAATTATCGGTAATACCGCCTTTGAGGTATTGTATTTTGGACAGTTTAATAATTCAGATAAAGATATATTTTGCATATTCACCCCCATGTTTTTAAATATTATAAAATCCATAATGGACAAAAATGGTCCGGTCTCGACTTTATTCATAAATATAAGTCTGGTGGCAGGCGACAGATAGGGAATCCCAGGTGGCATTTTGAATTTTCGACAGACCTATGATACTGGTCAGGCAGGTTTATGTGTGATGATAACATACGGCGGTACAAAGACGTATTATTTTTATACTAAATTTTTAGGGGCTCCTAAGAAGGTTAAAATTGGTAGGGTTGGTGTAACTAAACTTGTCGATGCGCTGGTCAAATGTAGATTTAGATCTTGGATATGTTTTGTTCCCTGATTCTAAAAATGACGACCCTCAGCGAATCCCATTAATAACCCAGGCGCTTGATATATTAAAAGATATGCGGCAATACGCGAATGACGACTGGGTATTTTCAAGCCGTTCTGGCAGCAAAAGTGGGCATGTTGAAGATTTACATCGCCTATGGTATGCTATGTTAAAGTGGGCGGGGATAGAGGATTTGCGTTTTCACGATTTGCGTCGCATATTTGGCAGTTATCAGGCAATCACAGGTGCAAGTTTGCACATCATTGGTAAGGCTCTTGGGGATAAAACCAGTGCCGCGACTAATGTTTATTCACGTTTAACCATGGATCTAATCCGTGATTCGATCCAGCATGGTGCAGACAAGATGTTGGAATTTGTAGGATTGAACGCGGATGAATGAAATCAAACACAAATTTGATTTGTTGCTAGTCCTTTAAACCTAATTTTTCTCTAATTTGTGCTAGATCACCGTTGTTTTCATCTTTAAATGCAGTCCATCCGTTCCGACTGCCGTGGTAAACGAAACTCGCGGCAGCACTTATAGATGGAAAGATATAATTTTGTTTAAATACAGAACCTGTATCACTTGGCTCAATGATGTCATCTTCCTTTAATTTCAGATACAGCTCTTGTTGGTCTGGATATCTGTCATCACCTAAAGAGTCTTCATAGTTGACGATGTCCGAACCCGCTAAAATTTCAACGGTTCCATCTGTATATAAGTATCCACGTACATGCTTGTGGTCACCATTTATAGTTATCAAATATTTATACATAGTATCATCTTGGGTGTCTGCCTCCTGATACGGGTATACTGCGGATATTTTTTTGATAAGTGCCTTTGTTCTTTTTTTAATTTCGTTGTGATCCCAATCAGACAACAACAATATAGATTCATTTAATTTTATGTGGCGTGTGGAAGACAATACCGCCTTTTTGGCTTCCCAGTTGTTATTATGCATCCTGCTATTATCTGGAATGGCTGCTAACGTCAGGTTGCCTATCATATTACTGTACAAGTCGTACTGGTCTTCTGATGGAACTTTGCTTAACCAATAATCTGTCGGAGTTTGTGGTAATATGTGTTCCACACTTAAACCAGATAAATCAACAGCAGCAGGGTTGTTATATGTTTCCAATCTATCCAAGACAATTCTTGTGCTTTCTAAAACATATGCATTATTGTGCAACAAAAACTCTTGTAACATATCATCAGTTGGCATCAACATCGCGGTATTTCTTGTTCTGTTGACAAGGTATTCCTTGGTTATTTCAAAGATTTTATCAAAACCGCGTTCTTGTGCCTGTGCCAGGACATTCTTCAAAAATCCTGGGAAAAATCTGGTGATTGCACTGGTGTCTTTGTCGCATAAACTTCGTCTGATCAAATAAGTATCTACCAAATTGACGATATTATTAAAGTCGTCCAGGGATATGACATCTTCTTTATATCTTTTATACATTTCCATTAAAAATGGAGCTGGCATTTTTGAAGGGTGTTTTCTGTAATATTTTACAGATTCAATATCTATTACAGGATTTATGTAAATATCATAAAAATAATCTGCGTATTCCAGCAACAATTTGCAGATGGATTCCTTGTCGGTCTGTTGTTGTTTACACCAGTCTTTAAAGGTATTGTACACGTTGTTTTTCTTTGGCAAATCATATAATTTAGCAGCTAAAAATAGGCGTACAAATTCTTCCTGCTGCGACGCGTCGATCAATTTGTCTTCGAAAGCATGCCAGTATTTGGTATATAACAAGTCTTGAGTTGCACTGTCTAAATCCATTAGTAAATAATTTCCTATCAGGTCAATAGCCAATAATGGTGTACCAGTTGAATTTATACTCTCAAAAATCTGTTGGGCATTATCATCTGGTGCTAATGGAATATACACTATATACAGTTGTTTCAGTGCGGCATAAATGTCATGTAAAGAATAATTTTGTGCCAATATCTTGGATATATATCGCTTGATGTATGTATAGTTTTTGTAAACGTTGGAAGCATAGTCTTTGGCGTCCAAATTTTTCAGTTCGTGTTCGATGATTTTTTGATAAACATTGTCATCGCTCACTAGCGGTTTTAATTTGAATTTTATTTTATCATCGCAATATTTATTTGTTAAAAACAGATCGTCCAATTCTGATGCCAAATTTTTAAAATCTGGATTTTTGTCCTCTTCCGCTAAATGTTTCAATGCATACAAAGTTAAGAATATTGTTGTTAAACGTTGTTGACCGTCAACTATTGAAAATTCCTTGTGGTTATGAGCGATATCAATACCCAAGTAAACTAAAATACCCAGAAAATGTCGTTTCGTTTTACCCGTTAAAATATTGGTGAAATCTTCCAAAAACTTTTTCACTTCTTTGGTCGCCGCCCATGTGTAATTTCTTTGATAAATTGGAATGACAAACTGAGTTCCGCTACTTTGTTGAATAAAACTTAATACATCTACTCGTTGCGGCTGTGGTACATATTGAACATCTAACATTGGAGATCCTTTTATATATGACTGCATTGATTATACAAATGTTTTATTCAAAAGACAAGACGATATTGAAAAAAACGGAATCACATTTTAAAGTATGACGGAGTGTTGGAGATCATATCAAGACTCAAAAAACAGTATGAACACACAGGTCTTCTTTGTTATCATTGATGATGAGATGGTTGTCTTGTATCTCGCTAGGATATAGTAACACATTTGCATGTTTAATTCTGCAATAAAAACCATCGCAACAACCCGAATGCTTTTCCTATAATTGCTGGAATGCATTTGGGGTTTCAAAAGCGATATGTTGACAAGTTCTTGATGAGCACGCTTAAAAAGACTTGAAACTGGTTTTTAGTTTTTGGTTATGTCCAGTTCTAACTGATTCTTATTTTTATTACAATGTGGACAGTGATTTATATGTACTTGTGACCAAATGTCTCTTTGCCATTCTGAATGACAAACAGGACATTCCCACCAAATATTCTTATGACTGCCTGGTAAAAATTGGTCAGGTGTTAAACCGTTGTTTTTTTCATAATTCCATAATCTGGCTATATCCGGATATTTTGATAACAAATCATTTATTCCTTGTTTAGGAACTCTGCCACTACAAGCTGGACAACCAGAACCTTTTGACCTATTGTTTGGGCTAGTTTGCCATTCGTGACCACACTTTGGACATAACCACCAAAACAGCTTACAATTTTTTTCGGTTACATCGCTCGGGGTTATTTCGCCATTTTTTGTTGGGTGCCATTGTGAAGCTACGTCTGGCTTATTAGTCGCTAAAGAACCTTTTTCTTGAATGCGTTTTTTTGTAAAGTTTTTTACTCTACGTTTTAAAGAACATTTAACACAACCATATCGACCTTCTCTTGTCATACTATTGATGCTACATTTCCATTCATTACCACAATCTGGACATTTCCACCATACAGTTTCATTTGAACTTATAGTGAACATATTAGGTTTCAGATTACCGTTTTTTTCATAATTCCATTTTGCTGCTACATCAGGTCTCAGATCATATAAAGAATTTTCGATTTTAGAAAGGTAATTTAATATTTCTTGTTTATCTCTTTCTAGGTTCACATCAACATCATGATGAAAAAGTTTAAAAGGTTTATATTTAAACACACATGGAATACTATTAGGATCACTTGGTGATATTTGCCAGTCTTCTATTAAGTTATCAATAGATACGGTTATTGAGTTTAATACGTAATTTATGATTTTTTCTAGTTCAGCTAAATTATTACGTTTCACAGGTTTTACATAATAAATTTCATCATACGTATCATCCCACTTAACGCCATTTTTTTCTTTTATTCTTATCAGGTATATTTGATGTTCTTTACAAAATTTATATTTTTTTATTTCTCTTTTATGTTCGTCTTCTGTCTTATGCCAGTGCCCCCCATCGTATTCTATCGCCACTTTTAATTCTGGAATATAAACATCGAATTCCATTGTGCTTCTAAACATTTCTTTATATTTGTTTACCGCATCAGGATAAAGTTTTTTTATATAATACAAAATAGCCTGTTCCGGGAAAGACGATGTCTTTCTTTTGTTACATATTGGACAACCTGTTTGACCTATACCTCTATCGCGTACAACTGCTTGATAATCATGCCCAACAGGACATCTCCACCAAACTCGCTTGCCACTTCCACTTGTCACATCGGAGGGTTTTAAGCCACCATTCTTAGTCGGGTGCCACTCTTTTGCTATATCTGGATATTTCGTTTTAAAATCATTAAGACCTTGCCATGCTTTATGATTAGAACAATATGGACAACTTTGTTTTCTTGCTGTCCGCTTATTTGTCGCCTGTTCGTAATCGTGTCCTTCTGGGCAAAGCCACCACACAATCTGTTTACTTTTAGATAATACATCTGCTGGTTTCAAATCAGCATTCTTGGTTGGGTGCCACTCTTTTGCGATCTCAGGAAATTTTGTTGCCAAGTCATTGAATTTTATTAACACCTTGTGACTAGAACAAATCGGACAACTGGCTCCTCTCAAAGTTTTCAGATTCACTGCTTGTTTATACTCATGTCCTTTTGGACAAAGCCACCATACTTTGTCTTTGGATATGCATTTTATGTTTTCTGGTTTTAAATTACCATTCTTAGTTGGATGCCACTCTTTTGCGATCTCAGGAAATTTTGTTGCTAAATCATTAATTCCTACAGCAAGAACCCTGTTGCTGCATGCTGGACATCCATTATGATTACTTGTTCTGTCTGATACTACAGCCCACCATTCATGTCTGCATTTCACACACTTCCACCAAACTTTTTTATTGCTTCCCCATGTGATATTAGTTGGAACAATATTTCCGTTTTTTGGATAATTCCATTCTTTTGCAACATTTGGATATCTTGACTCTAAATCATTTATCCCTTTTACAACTCTTTGACCAGAACAAATAGGACAAGACAATGGATGTTTTGTTCTACCAACAACAGATTGTTCAAATTCGTGCCCTTTGGCACAAATCCACCATACTTTTGTTTTACTATTTAGCATAATAGAATCTGGTGTAATATTTTTGTTTTTTGTTGGGTGCCATTGGGTTAATATTTCTGGCCTTTTAGTCGCTAAATCGTTATACCCTTTTAAAACCTTTTGTCCCGCACAATATGGACAACCTGTATTATGGCTAACCCTTTCACATATGGTGGCATACCATTTACCATTACATTTACCGCATTTCCACCAGGCTTTTTTATTTGATCCAAAAGTCAATTTTTTAGGGTCTAAATCAGCATTGGCATTCCAATCCCATTCTGACATGAGTTTTTCGTTTTCGATAAGATATGATTTAGGTTTCATATGCCTATTATAGGTCATCTATTTGAATAATCAAATCTGTTTGATGTGCGCCCAAAATGATTATGCAAAAGCACCGAAAAATTTTTGTACACGGTCATTGTGTCGAATGTCGCTGCTGTAAATATGTCTTGTTAAATAAATATCTCCCACCTTTCGAACTCTAGATAATGCCGTATATGCTTGCCCTGGTAGCCATGCCCCTCTATCAAAATCAATTTTCACTGAATCTAAGGTTTTGCCCTGTGATTTATGTATTGTTATGGCATATCCCAATACTAATGGGAGTTGTGTATATGTTCCCAAAACACATTCTTCCATTTGTTTCGTTTTCGGATTTTTCTTGTATGTAATATTCGTCCAAGTTTCTTTGTATACTCTTATAGTAACTTTCTGAGAGAATAAATATACATTGGCATAGTTATCTTGATCTATACTGTTGCTTAAAGGAACCCGATGCTCGCCTGTTCTGGAGATGCACCCGGGTTCTTGAGTTAGCCCGGACTTCGTATTCCGGTATATAGCAAGCAACGCCCCCAGACCCCTGGATTCGTTTTCAGTTGGTGTTTTTCTGGGGGCAAAAACATAAATATCATATTTTCTTACCCGAGATTTTTCATTATGTTGTCTGTTTCATCCAGAATAGTAACAATGTTCTTGTATTGTTGAATATCATCAAGTGACAATTTACGACCACGACGGTCTTTTAACCACTTTTGTGCCGGTTGATAACCACCAATAAAGAAATTCCATGCGGTTTCAGAAACATTATCAAAATACTGTGTGTCATTTATATATACTCGGCCGTTGTCATATTTAATTTTGTCCACAACATCGTTACCAGATACGCGATATTTAACATTTGATTCTGGAACGTATTCCATTAAATGCAATTCGCGTAATTTCGTTCCAAATTCTGCAAAACGTTTAAAATCAAAATTGTTTTTTGGATATGGAATTTTTGGAAAGTCTATTTTCAAAAATTCGCGATATTTTTCACGATACGATAGACTGTGCAAAACACCATAAATATAATCAAAAATCTCCAATGGCTCAGTTCTACGTCCAATTTTTTCAGTTATACTGCTCACAAAACGCTGGTCTAAATTCGATTCTTTTATACCACCAAAATATGTGTATAGTGGGAATACATAATTTCCTTCTCTAGTCCATGACGAAACAGTACAAAGGTCGCATAGATTTTTTGTTATAAATGCGTGTCGAAAGTATGAAGAACTCTGTTGCCTGCACGTTAATATAGCAATATTATCATGTAGCATATGTTGCATAACTTTATAACGAGGTCTTTCTACTGCTTTTAAATCATAGTTTATGTATCTCATATCAAATGGACGATACAATACTTGATTATTGAACGTTGAATTAAATGGAACAAAAGATATTAACTCGTTGTCTTTGTGAGTTGTTATTCCACAGGCATTTAACATAAATATATCCGATATACTGAACCCACAATCGTATTCAGATTTATTTGAAAAATCTTTATCCACAAAGAAAAACTCTGGTTCTTTTAACTTCAGTTGCTTAAAATCGGTTTGTTCCAGTGAATTATCTGATAAAAACTTATATTTGTTATCACGTTTGCCGTATAAATCGAAGTATAAAACTTTTGCAGCAGACTTTCGATTTGTTGTTTTTACAAATATATTTATTGAAACACCAGTCATAATATCGAATACATTTTCGTCCTTTGATCCGTCGGGAGACTTTTCTTTGCGTCTCGTATTACCATGTAAGTTCAAAATATATATTTTATCAAATGTTTCTAGCAAAGATCTGCGCATTTGTCGGTGGATTACCCCATCAAGAAAACTATTGTTTGTAATAAAGGCCAATATTCCCATGCCGTTCTTTTCTATGTAATGTTGCCCCAACGCTATAAATTTAATATAATCATCAGATAACGGTTGAATATTGCGTTCATTTAATCCGGTTTTATATTTTTCAATAAGATCACGCGCAAAATTATTATTATTAGAACTGCTGACACTGTATGGCGGGTTGCCGATCACACACATTACAGGTATATCTTCTTTTATACGGTTGGCCTCGCGGGCTTCATTGGATAACCATTGTGCAAAAAACAAATTCTGAGTGTTCGGGTCGGCTTCTTCCAAACTATTAGTTAAATACACACTGACGCGCTGATTCGTGTTTTTTATAACCGCATTTTTGCCAATTTGTGCTAATTGAGTGTCAAATAAGTTGTCTTGTCTGAATAATTTTTTATTTATCGGAGCATCGTTTTGAACATAGCCGGTTTCACGTAGTACCAGATCAAGTTTCAAATGTGCCATGGCGTAACTAGCCATCAATAATTCAAAACCATGTAAACGTGGTAATAAATTTTCATCAACATATTTGGTCCATAATCCTGGTTCGTCTTTATAATATTCATGAATACACTTTATTGCCTCTGCCAAGAATGTACCAGTACCAGTTGCGGGGTCCAGTATTTGAACACGATGAAAGTCCATTTTTGCTCGTTTGCAACCTTGAACATCTATTTTTTGTTTAGTGGTAATTTTTGAACTATCAGCCAATCCTTTGGGTAAACCAAAATCTGTTTTTAATATGCTATCCACGGCTCGCACTATATAATCCACAACAGGAGTCGGTGTATAAAATACACCGCGTTGTTTTCGCAGTTTTGGGTTGTATTTTTCCAAAAATGTTTCATAGAAATGTATTATCGGGTCTTGTGTTCTGGTTGCACGACCAAAATCACGCATAATATATGCAACATCTGTATAACTGAAAATTTCAGCCAGATTATCAACATCCCATAAAATACGAGTATCTATTTCGGGACCTGCAATATATCCAAACAAATTACGCAAAAAAGGATTCGTCTTTGGAATAAGGGTGGCAGCTTCAGCACGGCTAAATGTTTCAGGGGTTTTATCGTTCAAACGTGCAGCGAACATACCGTATGCGATTGTTTGTGCATAAACATCTGCAAATTCATTGATACTAATATCATGGATCAACATATGTTGAAATGTCGTAAGCTGGCCGTGTAACGATGATTCTGTATCACCATCTGTTCCCAGTGCATGTCGTATAACATCAGCGACCAACCGCGCTTTGCGTGCCATAATTTCTGCCAGTTTTGATGCTGATTTTATGGTTATCGTTTTATTGTTATAAAAATCTATTAAATAATCACATAGCAAATCAAAATTTTCTGGTATTGGAGTAATGTTTTTACCGTCAAAATGGGCAATTCTGATGCGAGCAACCTTTTGGGTGTTTTTATAGAAAATAAAATCTATATAATCAGTATAAACAAGATTATCGGAACCATTACGATAGCGTTCTAGTTGGTTTACTTCATAACCTTGTAAACTATCGAGCCTATTTAAACGTTCGCCAAAATCTTTCGTTTCAATACACCCGACAGATAACTCATTCTTTTTAACTATAAAATCTGGCATACCATAGTCGTCTTTTTTCGGCTCATTTATTGCTGTAATATTTGGCGCCAATGACTCTAACAATGATTTTAAATGTGGGCGATAGGTATGCTCTGTCGCTTTCCCTGTCTGAAATTCTTTTTGAATAGCGTATAAATACTCTGAAATGTACTTTGTGTTCATAATTGCCTAAGGTCAATATCAAACAGCAAGTATGTTGATTTTTGGCATGTTTTATGATAAAATTTATCAGGAATTTAATCTAATTTGGGGTTGGGCAAAAGAGATTGGTTTTTATTAATGAAAACATTTATTGTCGTGGGGCCAA
>CAMOGA010000016.1 GCA_946613885.1 uncultured Pseudomonadota bacterium | reverse complement strand
CGCAATGATCAAAGGATTTTAAGTCCTCAGCGTCTACCATTCCGCCATATCCCCAGGACTTTTTTTTGCTTTATGCCACACTTTGCCAAGGCTTCGTGCGGCACTGAATTTTCTTAATCGTGCACACTTTGTACGCGATAACGAAAATTCGTGGTGGAGCTGATGGGACTCAAACCCACGACCTCTACGATGCGAACGTAGCGCTCTATCAACTGAGCTACAACCCCGTGTGCGGCATACATTATAAATAATACAGTCAAAAAAGTAAAGTATTTTTTTTATTTTGCAGAAGATGCTGTTTATGATAAAATAATTGTATTAATAAAAAGGAAAATTATGCCCAAAAAAAACTCTACAAAAAAAATCAAAATTAGTCATGCGTCACATGCAGCACGTATGGGCGCTTTGGCGGGAATGATGTTAGCTAATACAATTGTTGGAAATCCTGTTCATGCAGCAAACGCAAAAAACGCGACAAAAAAAACAGCAAAAACTGCTGCAAATATTCCAAATAAAGACATATTATCAACACCTGTGAAATTAGATTCCCAACAAGATATTGAAAAACTGTTTGACTATGCAATTCCTGTTATTTTTGCTGAATTGATTCTGGAAGAAGTTCCTATGTCGTATGTGTATGCTGATGGTGGCAAAGTAAAAAAGAAAAGCACATGCGGTGTTGGTTCTACTTTTTCGCCCATAAATATATCTAGCTATAATGATTCTACAGCAAAATGGTTTTATATCGCAGAAAATCCAAATACTTTTTGGGGACGGCAGTTTTCTTACGAAGAAATGTTGCAACTGGCCATTGGTTGGGGAAAGTATCGCACATACAGCCAACAAGGATCCGGGAAATTTGTGAAAAACAATACCGTTTTAAACAAAATGTTTGCAAAATTAAAAGGTATTTCTTTGACCCCATATGAATTTGCCGCATTGTATTGCGCTGTTTATAATAACGAAAATAACATCAACAAGTTATTGCCGTTAATTAAACGGGATTACAAAGATAAAATAAAATGTGCAAACCATATTCGTAAATGGTGGAATGAGGTCTCGCATAACAGTGGCACAAAAACCAGATGTTTATTTGAAAGCTTAGTATTTTTGAATCTGGATGATTTTTGTGACGCGATGATGAACATGCAAACAAAACCTTCGGCCAGAGCATCTTGTATTCAAGCAGCTGGCGCAATAAAATATTGTGGAACACAAATCACATCAAAAAATTGCAAAACGATATCAAACGCATGTAAATCCGCTTATCTACACACACTATACAGGGGTGCTGTTGTATCACCGGCCCATGCGATGAAAGGTTTAGGCAAATATTTTACTGTAAAAAAGACATCTAGCATTGATATATTGTCTGCAACCTTACAGGCAGATTATAACAAAGCAATAAAATTATATGAACAGGGAAAATATCGACAGGCATTAAATGCCTTCTTGGATTTACAGAAACGTGGCGCAGAAGGCCCAGATTTATTGAACGATATCGCTATTACTTGTTTCAACTTGCAAGAGTACGACAAGTGCATAGAGGCATGTCAAGATATTCTGCAAACCAGTGTAAAATCCGAATATGCCAAGGCGTGTTATAATGCAGGCAAAGCATATGAAGCAAAAGGCAATTTCGACAAGGCATTAAAAAACTACCAAAAAGCATTAGAATATTATAACAAATACGGTGTTGATGATACTGCACCTAATATAAATTATTTGCAGTTATATCAAAATGCTATTAATCGCGTTAAAATGTTAAGTCAATCATCGATGAATAAAAAAACAGTACAAAGCAAATCATCTGCGTTTTTGCTTGCTGCGTCATCTGTTAAGAAAAAAACTTTAAATTCCAAACCAAAAGGCAAAACCTATAACAATAACTATCGCAGATAAAAAATCGGGATATTCAATCCCGATTTTAATTTATGGTGGGCATAAGAAGACTCGAACTTCCAAGGTATTGCTACCACTAGTACCTGAAACTAGCGCGTCTACCAATTCCGCCATATGCCCGTAAAATATGGTAGATGATAAACTATTTTACAACAATTTACAACAAGAAAATAACATTATTTATATTTCATAAGTTCTTGATACAAAGAAACATAATCTTCGTTTAATGCGTCACCAGAATGCGCCACTGTTTCAAATTTATATTTATCATATACAGACATATGTGAACATAAATTCCTTATTTCAGCCATAATCAATTCCATACTAAAATTAAAACCTTGAAACAAGTTGACATCAGAATTTGTTATAAATAATGATTTTATGTCTTTTATAAACATATCCACACCAAATTCTATATTTTTTAATATTTCTATTCGCTGTTTATCATACTTATTCATAGTTTTATACACCACTTTGGTACCATGAATATCAGAAATTGGGGGTTCAGGAGATGTAATCAATAATTCCAAAAATTCCATCACGCCTTTATCTTGCGGCGATAAGACAGAATTTTTAAAAGTGATATATTGTAACAAATTCTTTTTATTTGTAAACGAAGCACTGAAAAATCCCAGTTTATATTTATCTTGGAATATTTTAGATAAAAATCGTTCAGAAGAAAAAGCACCAGTGGTCATATCAACAGAAGCAATTCTGTTGCCCGATATATTTTGTTTTTTCAAATAACGCATATAATTTGATTTATTATACGATAAAAAACTTTCTATTTTGTCGCTATAAAATTCCAAAGATTGTTTTATATCTTGTTCTGATTCAACACCAACAAATTGTTTTATGTTTTTTGATAGCATTTTAGCATATTTAACAAGATATGCTCTGCTGTCACACCAATCGCCAAAACATTTTAAATTTAAAATTCTTGGCGCATAAATATAATGATTTTTCACAGGTTTGTTTGCCAGTATATTATAATATTTTTGAAGCAAATATCCATCACGTGCAACAAAAAGCAATGTATCAATTTTATTTTTTTGAACTTCATTTTCTATCTTTGATAAATATCCATAAATAAACGGTGCTGCTATGGCATACCCAATTTGTTGCCAATAATTTAATTTGTGTTTTAAAGATTGTTTAACAATTAATGATAATAACACTGAAGTTTCTAAGCACGGATTAGCATTAAAAAAACGATAATATTTAGCCAAACCATAATTAGCAACATATTTATCTAATGACTTTTTTACATAGAATGTTGTTATACCAATACTGCTTGGACAAGCGATATCTACGTGCTCATTATCACCTATATGCAATAATTCATTCGGTTTTAAATCAAAATCTTGTAAAACAAATCTGTATAAATCTCCTGTACCTTTAGTTGCATTATATTTGCTTGAAACGTACACTTTGCGGATATTGTCATATCCATTTTTTGTTAATACAGATTTTATAAAAACATCCGATAAATACATATCACTGATAACCACTATTGGTTTATTTTGTTTTACTGCTTCTTTATATAACAAATAATTTTGTTCGACCCTTTTCAATAAAGTTTGTTCAAACAATAATTCACTTTGTTTATATTTTTTAAATTTAGGCAATATATTATCATAAATTTCATCTATGGATATTTCTTTTTTCGAACTGTTATTATGTGCTCTTTGTTCGGCACTTATTCTTTCTTCTGCAAAACCTTTAATATCATAAAAACGTTCCATATGAACAAATAAATCCCTTGGACATACATAAGGCCGTTCTAACAAAGTATCAAAACAATCAAAACTGACAACTTTTGCTTTTTTAATTAAATCAACAATACTTTCTGATTCAAATAAATATTTATAAGTTTCTTGATTTCTTACGTACAAATCATTTTTTATATAATTATACAAAGTTTTGTGATTGTCTTTTATATAATTTATCAATTTTCTATTATCATCTCTCAAAACCTCATCTTTCTTACACATACAACCTTTTATTTTAACAAAAGGGCTTAATTTATTTTTTAAACAATAAAGCGGAAAAAACTCTACTATGTTGGTATTGCCAATTATATTTTGTTCACAATTTAAAACTTTATTAGATTGCATATACGAAGAACATGTAAAATTTTGATTACATAAATATTCTGTCAAAGATAATTCATATTTTTCTACAACATCCCAAAAACTTTCTTCTTCCTTAACATTTTTCAGGAAACTTTCTAACGCCCCAGATTCAATAATGTCTTTTTTAAAAACCATGAACCAAGATTGTAAATGTCTATTAATATCAAACCCTTCTTTAATTCCCCAAAAATCACATTTATGTGTTGCCATTTTATCAAACATGTTTTTTAATGGTTCAAACGGTCCATAAACAGAATCATTGCACAAAACTAATTCTGCTACATTTTTCAGTATATGATTTTCTTTTGCCCACAAATAACCACGTTTATAGGATCCAAAATCGTATTCTTTATGTCTTTTGGCTTCCATGTGTATAACAAGCTCTTTTATTTTTAATATTTCGGATTCAAACAAAGGATTATCCGACACAAAAATAATCCCATCACATACTTTTTTTAACTCTTTCAAATAATACACGACATAATCATGTATTTTTCCATCTGAAGAAAACGATGCAAAAACAGCTAACCGTTTATATTTTTTATGTATTTTTATACTGGTGTATTCTAAATTTTTTGTATCACGTGGAAAAATTATATCTGGACATTCTTTTTTTGTGACTTTTTTTATTTTGTTTGTTCTTAACAATGGATTATCGAGAACAGATTTATAATCCGGGAAAATGTTCAACATATTTTCACAGGTCAATCTTTTTTCTTTCCAACCGTATTTCAAATAATGTTGAACAGGGTCCATTTTTGCAGCAGCAACATCAGGATATGTTTTTAAATACCATTTTTTATCAAAATATTTTGATTTGGAAATTAATTTATATTCTTGACTGCGATGTTTGAATAAATGCATTTTTTTTACCTCTTGTTATTACGAACTTAAAAACCGTCAAACAATTGACGGTCAGGGAGGTCGTAAATCAAAGAAGTTATGATTCCGCAGGTCTTCCGAACATGTCGTGTTTTATAACCAACAGCTCCCCGACCAATACATCAGGGACAGCGCAGCATAAAAACACCACGCTATACATCTTTAACGATGTCCACCAAGGGACACCGACTTCCTCAGGCTTACGACAGCCCTGAACCCAATTTAAGGATTCAAACGACATTTTAACATAACCATGAATTGTTTTCAATCTGAAAATTTTTCCATTTTTTATATTGGGTTCATAAAATTTATTAAAAAATAGTTATAAAATCTTTGTGATTTTGCTTGCCTTGGATTTTATAATTTTGTTAGAATATAGGTAAGAGATGAAGAAATTTTTACTTTTTATTTTAACTGGTTGCGTATGTACGTTTACTGCGGATGCCGCAGTACGCGATGAAAACGCCATATCACGAACCAAAAATTCATCCGTAAATTCAACAAATAATGCACGAACTACGCGTTCTGTGACGGCGCGCAAACCAATCAAGACAACCATTAATGCACGCACATCAAAACCTATTAGTGTTTTGGTTCCCAGAACAACAAAAAATGCAACCAGAACGTCTGTGCGGACAACATCTGATACAGTGCGAAATGTTGGTGTGCGCGCAGCAACCACAAATGACACGTCAAAGACAGTGGAAACCCGTACCGGTGCAGAATACGAACAGTGCAAGGCCGCATTGTTTACATGTATGGATCAATTCTGTCAGTTAAAAAACGACAATTACCGCCGTTGTTCATGCAGTGACAGGATTTATGATTTTCAAGATATTTCCGAAACATATCAAAAAGTTGGCGAAAAATTAACCGAATTTTCCGAAGATTTGGATGTTGTGGGAATGACCCCAGCACAGGCCACCGCCATGAAAACCGCATCTGCCGGCGAAGATGCTTTGACAGAAGACAAAAGCGCTTCAAAGCAATTATTACAAGCCATTATGAATTCTATCCGTGGTGAAGATTCCAGCGTTGGTGGAAAATACAAGGATTTAAACAGCATCAATTTGTCTGTCGATGTATCAAACGCGTTTGGTATGGATGATTCTGGTCAGATTATTGCATCTTATAATGGAACGACTTTGTACAAGGCAGTTTTTCCAAAATGCAAATCTGCAGTAAAATCAGATTGCAACAATGCATCACTGCAACGTGCCATCAACGCATATTTGATGGCAATTGAACAAGATTGCAACACTGTTGAATCTGCGTTAAAACAACAACAAAAAACTTTAAAAGCATCCACACATCAAAGCAGTGCTATGTTAGATTTAGCGCGAATTGAAAACCATCAAAATCATAATGCTGATGATGTGGCCACGTGTTTGGCAAATGTTGAAAACGCAATCCAAAGTGAACAGGTTTGTGGCAGTGGGTATCACAAATGTTTAGACAACGGGCAATTTATTGATGTCACAACTGGCGCGCCTTTAACTGGGGTGGCAGATTTTTATAAATTAGGCGAAATGTTAACTTTCCGGGCAGACAAAGATTTAAAAGATCAAAAATTATCGACAATTCAAAACAATCGTAATTTTGTTCTGTTCTTTGAAGGCAAAACTAAAAAATTTGCCCAAGATTCTTTGGATAAATGTGCCAAGGATGCAGATTTTGTATGGCAACAATATTTAGACAGGGCTTTGTTGGATATTTACTATGCACAACGTGCCAAAGTGAAAGATATTAAACAAAGTTGTTTGGATTTAGTTGCCAGTTGTTATGATAATCAATCTACATCTGTTGCAAATGCAATGGCGAATTTAACCGGTAATTCAAACATACTGTTAAAACCAGCAACAATTTCATTAACAAGGGAAATGTGTGCCGATTATATTGATTCTTGTAATGGGATGTTCGGGAATAATGTTATTCAAGAATACATGGCAAATAAAGACAAGACAGACAATACAAATGCATGTCGGGCAATTGCGCAACAATGCTTTGACAGTTTCGGCGGTAATGGATACAGTAATTTTTATTACACACAAAGTGGGTTATTTGCATCGGGCAGTGCCATGGATTGGTTCACGTTATATGATTCAGATGGAAACATAGTTTCGCCTTGTGCAAAACAGGTTGCAAATACGCCTGGATGTGAAAATTTATTGGCGGATGTTTTTGGTGGGTTTGACAATGAAAATTATACTGTTGATAATCGTGTGCCAAATCCATCAGGTATCGCATCAGAAATTTATTATAATATCATTGATACTTTGTCAACACAATGTGCGGGGCTGGGCGGGTATTTTGTCGAATACAAATACGCAAAACAATACGGATACAATCCAGACAATTTCTGTCAAATTGATTCAGATAATCAATCCAGTGTGTTTTACATAAATCAAACATATAATTCACCACAAAGTTTGGTTTATTGGTATCATTTTATGCCAAACGAAGATATGTGTCCTTTGAATTATGCTGCTAATGTAGATATAAAATCTTGGGGCATGTGTTCGTGTTGGGAAAATGGTGGTTATCGCAGTAAAAATGGCACATTGGCAACATGTCGTCCAATATTACCTGCATTGTCTGGTGAAAACGACCCAATTTGTTCATCGGATATATTATGTAATGAAAATTCAACATCTGAATTCTGTGTTCAGCCATATTATGTTGATTATGTGCAGCATTGGTGTCAGCAATCTGTTATGTCATATTTAGGACAAATTTGTCCAACAACCGATGTGGTGACCCAATCAAACGGAAATATCGTATGTGCCGATGGAAATACTGAAATCACAACCGTGACATCTGATGTTCCAAAACATATTGCACAATAAATACAAAACGTTTAAATTTGATTTAAGATATCTGTAGCAATTAACCGGGCAGGTTTTGTCTTTGTTTTTACCCATTTACTGTCTGCGCGCTTTAATTCGTTTATCATACGATTTCTGACCGTTGATGAATTTAATTTTTCTATCCAGTGTATTATTAATTGCGGATTTGCCCGTTTACCCAATAATTCTGGGAATATCGTTTTATTCATCAAAATATTTACCAAAGAAACCCATTTTACACGGACTAATATTTTTGCCAATACAGATGTCAAAGGGTTCATTTTATAAACAACAATCGTTGGGATGTGCATTATTGCCAGTTCCGCAGATACTGTTCCGCTGGCCACTACTGCAATATACGAATTTGCATATACGTTATATCTATCCGTTGCAGATACAATTTTTGGTTGCAATCCCCATGCGGCAACATGTTCCCGAACATACGCATCTGTTGTTTCAACCGTTGGTATTACGTATTTATATTTATCACCCAATAAATCAATTGTTTTATGAAAAATTGGTAATAATTTTTTGACTTCATTAATACGACTGCCAGGGACAAAAGTGATGATTTTTTCATTACTTTTATTTGTTTTATATTTATCCAGACCATCTGCAATGGGATGACCAACCGATACTGTCGTCAATCCATATTTTTCAAAATAGGGGCGTTCAAAATCAAAAAAAGCATATAATCTGTCAAATATTTTTGCGTATTTACCGGCACGTTTTGCCCCCCATGCCCAAACCTGAGGTGCAACAACATGATAAAATTTTGTGTTTTGTAATTTACATTTTTTTCGAACACCTGCAACAACAGATTTAGCAAAACCAGGTGAATCAATAGTTAAAACAACATCCGGTTGTTCGTGTATAATTGCAAGTATAGTTTGTTTTATACGCTTAGATAACGTACGTGCGTGGGCCAAAACCTCACTTATTCCCATAACAGATAAATCAGACATCGGGAACAATGTCTTTAACCCGGCATTTATCATATTTTGACCACCAATCCCAACAAATTTCACGTCAGGCATTTCACGCATTATTTTTGCGCCCAAAACATCACCAGACACTTCACCGGCAATAATAAAAATTTTAACGTTTTTTTTAATGGTTTTCATGTTTACCATTTCCGATGCCACGTTTTGATCGATTTTCAATAAAATCAATGGCATCCATTGCATATTTGTTGTTTTTAACCTCTTTACGGACACGATTTAAACGATCATTCACAGTTCCTTTGTCATCATTAAATACCGCAGAATACACAGTATGAATTGCATGCAAATCTTCGTTTGTAAAACCGTGCCGCATTAATCCAACACGATTAATTGTTCGATAAACCGCACGCGCGCCATCGTAAATTGCGTATGGTAAAACATCGTTTCCAACACCACTCATTCCGCCAATAAAAGCATTTCGACCAATACGAGAAAACTGCAAAACCATAACCCCACCAGACAATATGGCAAAATCTTCCACTTCTACATGGCCAGCAACCTGAACCAAATTAGACATAACAACACTGTTGCCAATTTTACAATCATGTCCAACGTGCGCATTAACCATAATTTGGCAATCATCACCAATTTCTGTTCCATCAGAAGCCGGTGTTCCAGAATGAATCGTTACATATTCACGAATTCTGCAACGTTTACCAATGCGCAGTCCTGTCATTGTTGTTTCATCCTGCCATTTTAAATCCTGGCTCATAACGCCCAAAACCGCAAAAGGATAAACAATTGAATCATCGCCAATTGACGTTTTTCCATCAATAATCACATTAGATACTAATTCAACCCTGTCGCCCAAAACAACATTTGAACCAATAATACAAAAAGGACCGATTTTACAATCGTTCCCAATAACTGCGCCAGGTTTTACAACGGCGCTAGGATCTATAATCGTTGCCATTTCACATTTCCATTTGTTTAATCTAGGCAGATTTTACATCAAAAGAAACGTTATTTGTATTCAATAAATATAACGAATTATAACAATTTTAGAAAATCTTTATGATTAATTTTATCTGGTAAAAATGACAGATAAATTATTCCTAATACACTGATTAATGGGCAAATTATTATTACACCAAACATAACCAAAAACATTGCCCAAGATTGTTTTGACATGTTTTTCATTTCATGTTTTCCATGATATATGGTTAACATCTGGGATATTCCGCACGCACCCAACGCCCCCAAAAACACAGGGATAGATTCTGTCACTACAAACAAAATTAATGCCAATATTGCAGAAATTCTGAATAACCATTTTAATTTTATATATGCACTGTTATAGATTTTCGAACGCGCATTAGTATATTTTGTAACCAATGTTGTGACACAGAAAAAACCGCACATTAATAATCCCAATATATGCACCAATGTCAAATTACCCAATTGAGCGAATCGGAAATATTCAGGTTGCATTAAAATCAAAACTGTCATAAATCCATAAATAAATACAGGAAATACAATATCTGAAAATTTGATGTTAAATTTGACACCAATTATACATCCAATTAATACTGCACCAATTTGCAACAACACACCCCACCAGGTTGGCATTGCAGACAACCCCAACGATACCATACAAATAAAAAGTGCCAGCCATTTTATTTTTTTGTTTTGTATTTTATTCATATATCCAAAAAACTTTACGCGATTTGTTAAATACATCGCAGACATAAACAAAACAAATGCGATTCCCCATGGCAGCAACGATATTCCATCACGTATTACCGCATAATTTCCACCAAATAAAACCAACCAAAAAACCAATACCGCCACAGACCAAAAACCTGTCTGTGATTCAATATTATTTTTTGACCAACCAATTTTAGAAACAAAATCACGCCCGTATACACATCCCATCAACAACAAAGGGATACTTAACAAACCAATTACAAAAAAATAAGGTCCATATAATGCCGCATTATTGAAAGAACTGAGTGCGGTGGTGACTATTAAAGATTCATCAAACATGTGCTTGCCTTTTTGATTTTTATGGATTATTATACAGGCATGTCAGAAAAACAAGCAATTTTTACATTATTGAACGGTCGGGTCAAAATGATGGATGGCATATACAACCCAACCAGCGATGCAGTGTGGTTGGCGGCATACGCACCAAAAGAACCTGTTAATGTGTTGGATGTTGGCATTGGGACAGGTGGGGTTTCGTTATGTTTGTTGGCACATTACCCAGATGCGCATATTACAGGTATTGATAATTCTGACGAAATGTTAAATGCGTGTCAAAAAAATGCAGAATTAAATAATGTGAAAATTACCACTATGAACCAAGACATATTAAAATGGTCAACACCAACCAGATATGATTTGGTTATCACAAATCCGCCTTATTTTAACGGGACACCGGCAAAACATAACGCACATCATAATACAGATATATTAAATTGGGTCAAACGTTGCTGTGCACGGGTAGATTCTAATGGTTATATATGTGTAATAGTGGACGCATTATGTTCAGACACAGTGATTTATATGCTACATCACAAACATTTTGGTGATATTCAAATACTGCCATTGTTTGGCGGTAAACTTTCTGCAGAACGTGTTTTAATTCGTGCAAAGCAGGGCGCACGTACCGGTTCGACAATTTACAATGGGGTATCGATGAACAATGAATCGATTTTGCGCACTGGCATAACCATTAACGCTTTATTAGATACAATGAAACAACATGATTAATTTTATAACCAGATATTTTTCATCCTTGTGGGAGTTTATTACTGCGCCGTTGCGACTGATATGGCGGGGGATTGCGCGTTTATTTCCACCACGCGATTGTACTATTTTAGACACACGCGATGGTAATGTCACAACGTACCAACAGACCAGTTTTTGGCGTTTTACTAAATTCTGTTTAATAACAGCCGTCACAATTTGGGCAACATGGTCAACGTACGTATACATCTATCATCGTCCTTTGTTGCAAAAACGAACACAGCAACTGGAACAAATTCGCGCCCAACATAACCGCCATATGACTGATTTAAAAACTTATTTGAAAAAATATAATGATTTGGCGCGTGAATTAAATATAGTGGATGACAAATTGACACATTATAAACAGTTATCAGACACAGACAAAGAAAATCTGTTAAATACAAAATCAAAAATTATTGGGGAATTGGATTTCTTGCAAACACGTATTACATCGATGATGGGTGATGAAAATTACGTGCCAGAATTTGATAAAATGTCAGAGGTTTTATTAGAATTTGAATTGGTGCGTAATGAAAATGATACATTAAAACAACAACATCAACAAATCATAGAATCTGCGGCAGAAATGTCAGACGCAGACAGCCAAATCATCGGTGCAATATCACAATTAACCCGTGAAAATATTGAAGATTTACAAAAACAGTTAAACAGAATCAACAATACAATATCTAAACTGGGGTTAAGCGAAGCTCAATTGGCGGCCATGGCTAACAATTATTCTAACAAAATTGTTGGTGGTGTTTATGCCCCATTAAAAATTTCGCCAAACGCAAATCAAAAATATCAAAAAATTGCCCAAGATATTGAAAAATGGCACGGATTGGCACGTTTAACAAAAATATTGCCTTTGGGCGCACCTGTGAAAGACAAAGTCGTCACATCGCCATATGGTGTCAGAAAGGATCCTTTTACCAAATCGAAAAAGCAACATCGTGGTATTGATTTTGCCGGAAAAATCGGTACAGAATTATATGCGGTTGCACCTGGACGTGTGGTTTCATCTGGCGATCGCGTTGGCTATGGGACAACTGTGGAAATCGACCATGGTTTAGGTTTTACAACATTGTACGCACATTTATCAAAAACCATGGTTTCACGCGGTGATTGGGTCAGACCTGGAACTGTTGTCGGATTGGGCGGCTCTTCGGGCAGGTCCACAGGTCCGCATTTACATTATGAAATCCGTTATAAGGGAACACCGTTTAATCCAATAAACTTTGTCAAAGATTAACATAAAGGAAAGGGAAATGTTAGCATTTACAAACGCAGATGAAAAAAAATCGCCAACCGTTATTGGGGCTGGTTGTAATCTGACAGGAAATATTGACACAGATCATACTGTTCAAATTCATGGTATCGTCAAAGGAAACATTGTGGCAGAAACTATTATTATTGGACGCGGTGGAAATGTGATTGGGAATATATCTGCCAAGACATTATTTTTACACGGTTCTTTAAAGGGCGACGCGGTTATAAATACTGTTAACGTGTTCGCAAACGCCCAGATGTCCGGAACGTTATACTATAAAACATTAAATATAACCGGCAACAATGGTTTGGAATGTAAATTAGAACGCAAAAAGGATTCAAAACATGATAAATAAAGAAATATCACGTGTTTATATTGCCGCCGACCATCGTGGGGTGGGTTTAAAATTGTATCTGTATGAAATGTTGATGGCGGCGGGTTATAATGTCGTCAATTTGGGAACAGATGATTTAAATACACCTGTGGATTTTCCTGATATTGCCGCAAAATTGGCTGACGCAATGTTGGATGACAATCAATCACGCGGTATTTTAATTTGTGGCACCGGCGCAGGTATGGAAATAGCAGCAAATCGTTATCGTCATATTCGCGCATCACGTTGCGAAAGACCAGAACAGGCACGTGATGACCGTTTCCACGACGATATAAATGTTCTGGCATTGGCGGCAGATGATATTGATATTGAAATCGCATTTTTATGCACACAAACATTTTTAGAAAGTCCATTTGATAACTGTGAAAAACGCATACGCAGGATTCAAAAAATATCATAGAATACAAGAAACCGCATCAATGGCGGTTTCTTTTTTCCTTGTTATGCATTGCATTTTTTGATAAAATATATTGGTCAGAAAGTGTTTTTCTGGTGGGGTGTAAGAACCCGAACAAATCGGTGTCCGTAATAGCGGACAAAAATCTCCAACCATCGGTTGGAGGGCTGCTGAATAGATTGAATAAAGCGCACAATTTCCGATTTGAATTGTTCTTAACCTCCAACCACCCGAATTTCTGGTGGTTTTTTGTATGATAAAAAACGGAGACGAGAGATGTTAAAACGTATATTGGTATTATCGATGATGATTATATCAATCCCATCATTTGCCACGGATGTCACTGGTGGTGAAACATGTGATACAGATGTGTTGAATACAGACACCGGTCCTGTTAATCTGCGTGCAGAATTTGAACCGGAGGTAATAAATTTACGTTGGTATAACAACAATACATTATTAGATACAACATCAACAAATTCAAATAC
>CAMOGA010000015.1 GCA_946613885.1 uncultured Pseudomonadota bacterium | reverse complement strand
TCATCTATTTCTGGATTGTTAAACAAATAACAAACGCCCACATTTGCGGGCGTTTTTGTTTATAAATTACTTATTACGTTTTTCGTGTTCTTCTTGTTCTTCAATCGTCATTGTTGCCAATGGGCGCGCCAACATACGTTGCAGACCAATTTCTTCACCAGATATAACACTGTATCCGAATGTGCCGTTTTCCATACGTTCCAATGCGGCATTTATCTTTTGTAATAAATTAGAATTGCGTTCAGATATACGCAAATTCATGGTTATTTCTTGTTCCGCTGATGCCTGGTCTTGTTCGTCACCGACACCTGCTGATTCATTTTTTTCAGCCATACGAACATCGCTTAACACTGAATCGCGATCTTGTAAAATCTCTTCACGTTGCGTATTTAACATATGATAAAAATATGCCAATTGTTCATCACACATATACGGTTCAGATTTTTTTGGTGTATATTTTGGTGACAATTCGATATTTTTGTAATTTTTCTTTGCCATATTAAGCCCCTTTTAATTCTTGTATCCATTGGGTCAAAGTTTCTTCGTCCATTAAACCCGTGCGTGCTTCTTTTAATTCACCGTTTTTAAATGCCAACACACTAGGAATGCTGCGTATACCAAACTTAGCAGGTGTGCGGCGATTGGTTTCGTCAATTTCAAATTTAACAAAATTAACATCTGTTTCTTTATCAGACACATCTTCAAATATTGGTCCAAACATTTGGCATGGGCCACACCAAGACGCCCAAAAATCAACCAATGTTAAACCGTTGTTAACTAATGAATCAAATGTTTCGTCATTTGCGTGTTTTAATGCCATACTTTTTCTCCTTTAAATATATTGATATTTTATTTCAGTTTATTATAATCACAGCAAAAAGCAAGAGAAAAACGATATGAACAAATTCGTTTATATGGATGCATCGGCCAGTTGGTTAAAACCACAACCAGTAATAGAAAAACAGTCCGAATTTTTGCGTGATATGTACGCAAATGCGGGGCGGGGGGTGTGCGCGCGTGCTGGACATGTAGATGCTATGATTAATGATGCCCGGCAACGGGTTGCTGATTTTATCGGTGCAGAGATAAAAAATATTGTCTGGACATCCGGGACAACCGATGCGTGCAACAGAATCGTCAATATTATAAAAAATACGATTGTGAATAAAAATTTAACGGTTGCTGTATCTGATTTAGATCATCACAGCGCACGTTTGCCATGGCAAAATTATGCGAAAAATTTGGTGATTATGCCACTGGATACTAATTTTAATATTGACGTAAACAACATCCCTGCGGCAGATGTTTATGTTATAACTGCGATGTCAAATGTTCTTGGAATTGCACAAAACGTTGAAAAAATAATTTCAGTGATTAAACAAAAAAATCCAAACGCGATAACAATTGTGGATGCAGCGCAATTTGTCGCACATAACAAAATTGATGTAAAAAAATGGGGCTGTGATTTTTGTGTGTTTTCAGGACATAAAATTGGTTCTGATACAGGTATTGGTGTAATGTATATTAAAAATCCAGAAAATTGGGCGGTTGATAAATTTGGCGGTGGTATGGTAAATCGTGTTAAGGATACTGAATTGATTTTGAATAAATCCCCTGAAAAGTTCGAGGCAGGAACATTACCAATTACTCAAATTATCGGTTTGCCGTATGCGATTGATTATATGACACAATGGGATGGCGGTGCGGATTTGATTCATTTTATGTATGATAAATTATCCGAAATGGAAAATATAAAATTATTAACAACACGGGATGCAACCATAATCAGTTTTATACCAACAAAAATGCATGTTTTGGATTTTGGCGCGTTAATGGGTGCGAATAATATATGTGTGCGTGTTGGGAATATGTGTGCATCGTGGATACATAAAAAATTAGGTGTTGATGGTTCTGTTCGTATATCGGTTGGACCGTGGAATACGATGGATGATGCTGTTTATGTTGTTGATGTAATAAAAAGCTTGGTCGATTAAAATGGAAATAAAACGCGAAGATATTATAAATGAATTAAAAAAAGTTTATGACCCGGAAATTCCAGTGAATATATGGGATTTGGGTTTGATTTATAATATCGCGATAAATCCAGACAATGTTGTTATAGAAATGACATTTACCAGTCCAACATGCCCAATGATGGAAGATATTGTAAATCAAATTAAAACCAACGTTGAAACCGTGACAGATGGAAAACCCGTAGATGTAAAATTGGTATGGGAACCTGCATGGGATTTATCGAAAATGTCAGATGCTGCACGTGTTGAATTAGATTTGACCGAAATGGGGTGGTAAAATGACATTTTCAGAAATTAAAAATAATTTATTGTTGATTGCAGACCCAGTTGAAAAATTGGAATATGTGATGGATTTGGGTAAAACTTTACAGAAAATTCCCGATGGTGCAAAATGCAGTGAAATACTGGGGTGTGCATCATTCGTTCAAATCTGTGAAAAAGATGGTGTTTTTTATGGTATGGCAGATTCCGCAATGGTTCGTGGAATTGTTGCAATAATATTATCTGTGGTAAATGGAAAAAATATTAATGAAATAAAAAAAATGGATATTGCATCAGAATTTAATTCTTTGAATTTAAATTTTGGCGCATCGCGATTAAATGGTATTAATTCAATGATTAGTTTTTTTAAAAACTTGTGATATAATACACATATCAAGGAAAGGGATTTTTTATGCGTGATGATGAAAAAATGTTTAATATTGGCGCAACAATGCTGTTTTGTATAGTGTGCATGGTTGCATTTTTACAGGTCTGTTATCGCGTTCAAGATAATAATTTAAAATCTGTACGGCGCGATATTGAAAATACCAAACAAGAATATGATATTGCTGGAACAAAATTTTCTGCGTTGTCATCTGCCGCATCACTGCGCAGTTCTGTTATAGAAACAAATCCGCATGCAGAGATTGTTTCGTTCAGTAAAACCGTTCACATAGATAACATACCAATGGTGGAATAATATGCGTTTTAATCTGGGCCAGGATATTTTACCACATGAATACAAAGGCGAAATTTATAATCGCGAAAGTGCATCCCGTTTGCGTTGGATTATTGGGGGATTTACATTAGTTTTTGCTGTGTTCGCAATCAGAACATTACAGTTGGGTTTACAAAGTAATGATATTCAAAAATCTGGTATGTATGGTAATGTTGTTGAGGCACGTGCCGATATAATCGACAGAAACGGTGTTGTTTTGGCAAAAAGTGTTCGTTCTGGAAATATAAAATTATACCCACAAAACGTGAAAGAGAAAGATATTAATCATGTTGCAAATGTTATACATGAAATTGCGCCAATGGATTACAGTGTGGCGGATGCGTTGAATTTGATTCATTCGAAAAAACGTGGTGTTTATATCAAAAAGAACGCAACCGAAGAACAAATAAAAATTATTAATGCCGCCCACAGAAAGTATAATTGTTTTGAAGTAGAACAATTTACGCAGCGTCGTTATCCGCAAAGAAATGTATTTGCACATGTCGTTGGATTCGCCGGCAAAGATGCAGGGTTAGAGGGCGCAGAATACATATATGACGATTATTTGCGTGAAAATCAAGATCCGTTAAGATTGTCCATAGATTCGCGCGTTCAAAATATATTTCATGATCAATTAAATATTGCAATGAATAAATATCGGGCTAAGGGTGCATTGGGCGCATTGATGAATTCTAGTACTGGCGAATTAATCGCGATGGTGCAATTGCCAGATTTTGATCCAAATAATTATAATGACAGTGCTGTTTCAACACGAAAATTCCGCATATTGCGTGATAATTTTGAAATGGGGTCAATATTTAAAATCTTTAATACTGCATTGGCATTTGAAAATAATTTGCAAAATAAAGAATACAAAGTTAACGAACCATTAATGATATATGATAAATTTGGACGACCTGCAATGCGCAAGCCGATTGATGACGTATCGTCTTTTAAACGTGATATAAAAAAACATGGTATTACAAAATTAAAGGCACCAGAAATCATGTTGCATTCTTGTAATGTTGGCAGTGCGCGAATTGCGCTGGATTTACCAGACGGTGCCCAGAAAGAATTTTTCGAAAGATTACAATTTAATAAACCTTTGAATTTGGAATTTGGAAAAACAGAAACAGGTTTAACATATCGTGTATGGGGGCCAACAGAACGCGCAACGGCTTCATTTGGACATGGAATTGCTGTCACACCAATGCATTTATTGTTGGCGGTAAATTCAATGACAAACGGTGGAATATATATATATCCTACGCTGTTAAAACGCAGTATTGGTGCCGTTCGTGGTGAACGTGTATTAGATTCCGAAATATCATCAAAATTAAGAACAATAATGTTCCATATCGCCGAAGAAACGACTGCAAAAAAAGCGCGAGTCAAAGGAATCGAAATTGGCGGAAAAACAGGAACTGCGGAAAAACGTGGTGCGGACAGACGTGCTGATAAAAACAGAAACACCACAGTATTTACAGGAATATTCCCTGTGTCTGCACCGCAATACATTATCTTAATCATGTTAGACGAACCCCAGGGAACCAAGGAATCAGGTGGATGGAAAACCGCTGCTTGGAATGCTGTGCCAACGGCTGGTGCGATATTGGATGGAATCATCCCATTGCTATTTGAATAAATTTATATTATAATAATACCGACAATAATAAAAAAAGAGTGAACAGTGCGCAGAATAGTAGAAAAGTCCGTGTTGGGAAAAACATGGGCTGTGTCGGAAGATTATAATCTGAATCAAGATTTAAACGATACGAATAATTTAATAAAAAACATTTTGGCAACCCGTGGAATAACTGGGGACATTGCCATGATGCGTTTTTTACATCCGTCAATCAAAGAATATATGCCTGATCCGTATGTGTTAAAAGATATGGAACGTGCAACACAAATAATTGCAGATGCAATTTATGCCGGTAAAAAAATCGCTATTTATGGCGATTATGATGTAGATGGTATAACGTCAACGGCAATTTTTGTAAAATATTTGCGCGCAATTGGTGTTGATGTATCTTGGCATTTGCCAACACGTGAAGGCGAAGGTTATGGATTAAATATAGCCGCCATTGAACAAATCGCACAAAGCGGTGTTGGTTTGATGATTACTGTGGATTGTGGTATTGGTGGCGCAAAAGAGGTTGCACGTGCCAAAGAATTGGGGATGGGGGTTGTTGTGACCGATCATCACTCGCCAGATAGTGTTTTGCCAGATGCGGATGCATTGGTTAATCCAAAACGTACAGATGATACATCTGGTCTATCGTTTTTGGCGGGGGTAGGTGTGGCCTTTTTAACATTGGTTGCTTTAAATCGTGAATTAAAAAATCGTGGATTTTTTGATAACGGAAAATCACAGATAAATTTATTAAATTATATGGATTTAGTGGCATTGGGAACAATATGCGATACAATGCCGTTGATTGATTTAAATCGCGCATTTGTTGCAACTGGTTTAAAAGTATTAGGACTGCGCCAAAATCTGGGTTTAAAAACATTGATGGATTTGGCTGGAATAAAAAAACCATCTGTGTATGCGGTTGGTTTTGCACTGGGGCCACGCTTAAATGCGGCGGGACGGTTAGATTCTGCGGCACCTGCGCTGGATTTATTATTAACAGACAATCCATTAATTGCGACTGATTTAGCGAATAAATTGCATAACATGAACCAGGAAAGAATAGATATTCAAAATGCAATCATGTTAGATGCAACAGAAATGGCAAATAAATGTTGTCAGGATGGAAAATGCAGTGTATTTGTTTGCGGTGATAATTGGCACGGTGGCGTTATGGGGATTATTGCCGGCAGATTAAAAGACAAATATAATTTACCTGCATGTGTTGCAACACGTTCTGATGGGGTTATAAATGGCTCTGGGCGTTCGATTGCGGAAATAGATTTGGGAAAAATAATACACGATGCTTTATCTGCCGGTATTTTATCCGAGGGTGGTGGTCATGCTGCGGCGGCTGGTTTTTCATTAAATGCGGACAGAGAACACGATTTTTGTGAATTTTTGGAACGTGCGGTCAATGAACAATTGCATGGCAGTAAACCAAAATCTGAAATAATTGTCGATGCAGAAATTGATGCCAGTGGCGCAACGATGAAATTGGTGGAACAATTATCAGATTTAGAACCGTTTGGTCAATCAAATCCAGAACCAACATTGGTTTTACATGGTGCAGTGTTAAAATATGCAACCACAATGGGGCATGGTAATCATTTGCGTGGCACAATCAGAACCAGTAATGGTAATCAATTATCTTTTGTCGGGTTTAATTTAGTTGGAACCCCGGTTGGTGATTTTTTACTGGACGATACGAATACAAATACTAAAATAATGATGTTGGGTAAATTGAAAGAAAACGAATATAATGGACGTGTCAGCGCTCAATTTAATGTAGAAGATATAGCATTATGAAAAAAAATATAGAAATTTTAATAGATAAAATAAAGCACGCAAAATCGATTGCTGTGTCTGGACATAAAAATCCTGATGGCGATTCATTGTGTTCTGCGCTGGCAATAATGAAATTGATTAATTTGAATTTTAATAAACGTGTGACGGTAATATATGATGGAAATATTCCGCGTGAATTAGAAAATGTGCCATCGCGGAAAAGCGCATGTTTTCATAAACACGTTCCAGAAGATGATAAATTTGATTTATATATATTGGTGGATTATGGAACGCGCAAGAATTTAGGTGCTGTGGAAAAATTTGTTCAAAATGCTGATTTTGTAATTGAATTTGACCATCATCATAATGACGATATAATTGGGAATTTGTGTTTTGATGACGTAGAAAAGGCTGCAACATCACAAATTATTTATGATGTTATTCGTAATGCAAAATTTAAAACAGATTCAGAAATCATTGATTTGTTAACTGTGGCATTAATAACAGACACTGGTAATTTTAAATTTGTTCGACACAGTGATGTTTTCAGGGATGCTATGGAATTGGTTGATGCCGGGGCAAATATGACACAGTTGGTAAATCTGTTGAATAACAAAGATAAAAAAACAGTGTTGGTTGAATCTCGTGCGGCATCAAATGCAGAATTTTTTATGAAGGGTCGTTTGGTAATTGCAACAATTAATCGTGATGATTATAAACAATTGGATGGACGTGGTGAATTGGTGATGCGTTTGTTGGGACAAATACACGGTGTTCAGTATGTCGTTTTGTTAAAAGAGCAACGTGAAAATCAAATCGGCATATCTTTCCGCAGTCGCAGTGTTCCAATTAATCAGATTGCTGAATCTTTCGGTGGCGGTGGTCATTTGTGTGCGGCGGGTGCTGTTGTAATGGATTCATTGGACAATGTTCGTGAACGGGTCAAGGATGCTTTTAAGGGGATGTAGATGATGAAAAAAATAATATCTGGTTTGTTGTTTTGTTGCCTTTGTTTGTCTGCCAATGGTGCGGTGGATAAAGGTTTGGTAATTAGTGCAGAAAAATATTTAAATTCAATTACCGGTTTGTACGGGGATTTTCTGCAAAAATCTAATGGCAAATCAGAACGCGGAACGTTTTCTATGTTGCGACCGGGCCGTGTTCGTTTAGATTATAAAAATGCACCGATTCAATTAATTTCTGATGGAAAAGATTTGTATTTTTATGATAAATCGTTGGATCAAATAACAACCGTCCCGTTGACCAGTACGCCGGCTGGGATTTTGGTCAGAAAAAAAATAGATTTGCAAAATGCAGATATTCATGTCAGCGAGACAATGTCTGATAAAAATACTTTTTCGTTAAAAATGAATCTGGTTGGCCAGGAAGGTTTGGGGCATATGGTTGTTGTATTTGATAAAAAACCTGTGAAATTAAATTCTTGGACAGTTGTTGATGCAACAGAAAATAAAACAGATGTATCATTTAGTAATTTAAAATCAAAAACAGATTTTGGAAAACATTATTTTCAATTATCACGGCATAAAACAATATCTACAAATGGCGGTGATGATTTTTATGATTAAGGTTTAATATGTTTGGAATCAGCGCAACCGAATTTTTAGTGATTTTATTGGTGGCAATTTGTGTTGTGCCGGCGAAATATTGGCCTGATGTGATGCGTTTTTTTGCGCGTGTATTTAAATATCTTCGAAATTTGATTTGGAAAATAACTGATTTTACCAACGAAATTCAAGAACGCATAGATTTAGAAAAACCAATTGATGATTTAATTCAAAATGCAACTGATGATATGTTTGCAAAACCAAAACGCAAAATCGTTAAACGTAAACCCAGGACGCGCAACAAATGAAAATGACATTGGTTCAGCATTTTTCAGAATTACGCCGGCGAATATTATGGTGCGCATTAATTTTTGTATTTGCGTTTTGTTTTGGGTGGGTTGTATCGCCATATGTTGAATTATTTTTAACAATGCCTTTGATAAATGCATGGGGTGATGCAGAATTGTTGTATACTGGCATTTCTGACGGTTTGATGATTCAATTTTCTTTGGCAACATTGGTTGCGTTAATAATTACAGTCCCATGTTTTATGTGGCATGTATGGGCGTATATTGCACCTGGATTACATAAAAACGAAAGGCAATTTTTAATACCTGTATTTTTATTGTCGCCAATTTTATTTTTGATGGGGGTGGCATTTGCGTTTTATGTGTTGTTTCCATTTGTGTTCAAATTTTTCATTGAATTAAATGAATCAACGATGGTACCAACGGTATTAATGCCTGCAATTGGCGGGTATTTGTCGTTTTGTATCGGCATGTTAAAGGTTTTTGGATTGGCATTTCAAATGCCATTGATTTTGGTTGGTTTGAACAGGGTGGGTGTATTATCCAAAAATACGATGATTCAGGCACGTCGATATGTTATTGTCGGTATATTTGTTATGGCGGCGGTGTTAACACCACCTGATGTTGTGTCCCAGATTTTATTGGCTTTGCCAATGTGGGCATTATTTGAAATCAGTTTGCTGTTTATGAAAAAAGATTAAACCACTGTTTTATTTATTGTGTATTTGTGATATAATTCAATATGTGAAGATACAAAAATTGTATTTATATTTGGTCGCTTGTGGCGCACTGGTTGTTTGTGCGTGTGATTTGCAACCAAAAATTGCGTCAATTCCTGATAATATCGGTATGTTTATCGAAGACAGATATCCTGCATTATTGGCGGATCCGGAAACCCAGCCAGAAATATATAATTCCGCTGTGACAGATTATGGTGTGTATGCTTCGCCTGAATTATATGGTTCTGAAAACATAGATGATTATGTTTTGTATGCCAGTACGGATGATTACGTATTAATCCCAGAACCGGAAAATACTACGTATTCACAATCTGAACCAGAAATTACATCTGATATAAAATCTGATGATGCGATTGATGCGCAAATCGAATCGGATATTATGACAGATTATATAATTGTTCCAACATATGGTGGCAATCCGATTGTTGATGATGTTATTGATGTAAAAACCAGTGGCACAGACATTGAAAAAAATGATAAGCAACCTGGGGGTCAAACACCAGAAAAAACAACACCGTCAAAACCAGATAATCAGCCAACCCAAAAAGCGGCAGAAAAGCAATCTGATGAAATAATTGTGGCACGTGGCGATACAGTTTACGCATTGGCAAAAAAACACAATATGTCTGTGGATGAATTTGCAAAAATAAACGATTTAAAATCACCGTATACATTAAAAATAGGGCAAAAGTTAACAACGCGTGCATCGATAAAAACCGAAAAAAACGTGACAGAATCGGCACCAAAGAAGGTGGTTGTTGAACCTAAGAAAGAAATTCCAAATATTATATCGGCTGAAAAAGTTCAACAGATAAAAACAGAAAAAAAATCTGAAAAAACAGCGGTCAAAAAAATCTCAAAATCAACAGATGTAAAACGTGTAGATTTGGATGAAATAACTGTTGCACCGGGGGACACTTTGTATTCAATTTCACGTAAATATGAAATACCTGTTAATGATTTAGCGGTTATGAACAAGATATCTGCACCATTTAATTTAAGTGTCGGTCAAAAATTGCGTGTCCCAAATTTGAATAATGTGCGAACAAAACATGCCTCAGAAATTAATACTGTTAAACACAAATCACAACAAACATCACAAATAAAAAATAAACAAAAACAACAACCAAAACAGGTTGAACATAAAATAACACAAAAACCGCAAACAACCAAGAATCAGCCGGATACAAGAAATCAAGAAAAACAAAAATCAAACAATTCTGTGGCAAAAAATAAACAAACCACAACAACAAAAATACCGACACGTTCATCGTCAAAATTTTCTTGGCCTGTACGTGGCAGGATATTATCCGGCTATGGTCCAAAAAGTGCAGGGTTGGTTAATGATGGTATAAATATTTCTGCGAACATGGGAACGGCTGTCCATGCAGCTGAAAATGGTGTTGTCGCATACGCAGGAAATGAAATCAAGGGTATGGGTAATTTAATCATAATTCAGCATAGTGATGGTTGGATGACGGTATATGCACATTTAAATACGATGAACGTGCGTCGTGGAACACGTGTGTCTGTGGGACAAAATATAGGTACAGTTGGAAAAACCGGCAAAGTCGATAAACCGCAATTGCATTTTGAAATCAGACGTGGAACTAAATCTTATAATCCGACACAATATTTGAAAAAATAATTAAACGAATCGTTTATAACATATTGTTGTATAAATAATTCATAATAATTGACAGTATAAAAACTTGACATTGCATATTAAAGTTTTATGATGAAAACATCCAATTAGGGAAAAGGAGAAATCACCATGAGACAATCAAAAACTACAATCAAAGAATTAACTGCGATGTATCGTGCTGTTTTGCGTTACGGCATATTATGCAACGCAATCGCATTGGGATTTATCGCCACACCAGCCGGTGCAACAGATGTATCTGCGGCTACTGATTTGAATACGGCTTTGCAGGCAGGAAGTGAGATAACTGTGACAGATAATATTTCTGGTGTTTCTGGCACAACAACGGTCGATGGTCAAACCAACACTGTTAATTTAAATGGTAAAACGATTTCTGGTGGTGTAGATACTTCGGGTTATTTGTTTAATGGCGGTTCTCTTACATTGACAGATGGTGGAACGATTTCTGGTCTTTATCGTCCCGATACGGAACCTGCTTCTGTGCATGGTAGCGAATATGGTGTATTAGATTTACGTAATAATGCATTATTGACAATGACGGGTGGTGATTGGACATTTTCTGACAATACTTCTGCTGTGGGGTCTATCAATACTCTTAATTCTTCGATATCTGCGGATGTTGATAGAATTGTATTTGAAAACAATGTTTCTAATGCTCAAAGTGCTGGTTTGCGTCATCAGGTTTCAGATAATGTTTACAGTGGAACGTCTGCCACAATTACAGCTAATGAAATCAAATTTAATAACAACGAGATTAAAACAGTAGGTGATTTAGGAACTGCCGTGGTTGGCAGTGGTGCGGCTGTTATGAACAGTGGTGGTGCATTGAACCTGTACGGCGATACAAATACATTTACAAGCAATAAAATGAATGCAGAGGTTGCATCTGACAGAGTTTATAAAGTTGGTGGTGGTGCTGTTATTAACCAATCTCATCAAATGTCAAATAATGGTCCTGCGATTAATTCCACAATGGTTATTGGTAAAAACAATGGTTCTAGTGTAAATACATTTACAGGTAATACATCATCAACACATGGTGGTGCGGTTATGAATCGTGCGGTTGATGAAGATGGTCTCGCTTCCTTGACGATTAACGGAGAATCAACATTTTCTGGTAATGAAGCAGCCATGAATGGTGGGGCAATTTATAATATAGGTATCGGTCTGGAAATTGAAGATTTAGGAAGTGCATCAGGTTGGTCGCTTGACAGACGTAATTCTGTTACACTTGCAAATGCGTCCTCATTCGATGATAACGAAGCAGGCAGCAGGGGCGGTGCAATTTATAATGCTGGTGATATGACAATTAATGATGCCACCTTTACCAGCAACAGAACAACAACAGATTATGCTGGTTTTTATGCATCCCAAGGTGGCGCGATTTATAATGCAGGATCAGATAATTTGAATGATCCTGATTGGAATATGACATCAAACGGTTTGTTAACCATTAATGGTGCAACATTTGGTGATAAAAATGATGCCACCAAAGGTAATTCTGCTATTCAAGGTGGTGCCATAGCCAACAGTGAGGATGAAACTGGTTTTGGTTATGTGGGTGAAATTACTTTAAATGATGCTAATTTCTATTATAACAAAGCACGTGCGGATACCAACAGTTCGGATGGATATTATACATCTGCTGGTGGGGCGATATGGAACGATGATGGTAATATCACTGTTAATGGCGATACTGAATTCACAGGTAACACAGCTGAAGGTTATGCCGCACAAGGTGGCGCCATTCGAAATGGTTATGGTGATATAACATTTAAAGATGGTGTAACATTTGATTCAAATGTTGCTAACAGAACTATTGCGGGTAACGGTGCACAAGGTGGTGCCATCAATAACGAAGGTACAATTACTTTCAAAAAGGCAGCAATCTTTAAAGATAACGAAGTTGTTAATACTGTTGGGGAAACCGCTGGTTTGACGTATCTGGCAAAAGGTGGTGCCATATTCAATGATTCTTATGGTGTACCAGCCGAGATTGTTTTTGAAAAAAGTGCTACTTTTGAAAGAAATAGTGCTGATTTAGGTGGTGCTGTATTCAATAACGATGGAACAATAACATTGAATGACGCAACATTTACAGATAATACCGCCAATGAACATGGTGGTGCCATATTCAATATGGATGTTGTGAATGTTAATGCTGTGAATAGCGATGTAGTGTTCAGTGGCAACACAGCAAATGGACAGGTTGAAGATATATATAACACTGGCACGGTCAATTTTGCTGCAGCATCGGGCAGAGATATTAGTTTAGGTGGTATTCAAGGACCTGATGGAGAAATCAATAAAACTGGCACAGGTACATTAAGTGTTTCGGAATATATTGCAAATCAGACAGTTAATGTTGACGCAGGTGAATTACATTTGGACGATATTACTTTATACAATTCAACAGTTGCAGTAGATTCTGGTGCGACATTGAATTTGATAGATAAAAAGATTAATAATTATTCTGGTATTACATTGGCGGATGGTGCCGCTGTCAAGGCCGATTTTGGTTTGGCTGGCGATACAACACATGACGGATTCGCCGCAAACGGTGCATTGACTTTGGCCGGATTCAGTATTTTATCTGATTTCGAAGGGGGTTCGCCAAAGACGGTGTCTGGTTTATCAACAGGTCTTGTCAGTGTTGCTAGTGGTGCGAAATCTTATACAACAGCAGCAGTATATACCGCCGCGGGTAATGGTAATGCGGGTGAAGTTGTGTTTTCAAAAACTGGTGCAGGTGGTTTGGTTAATGCGGCTGCCGATACATCAATCGATGGTCAAGTTATATATACTTTGACGGGTACTGATAACACCGTCACAGGTGATGATGTTGAAATTGCTGCTGATGATCTTTTAATCAAGGGTGCCGGGGCTGAATCTGCAAACTCTGTTAATTTGTCGGCGGATTTGGCTGTTAAAGAAAATTCTAATTTAACAATCGAAGATGCCAAGATTACAGGAACAGGAAAATTGCGTAATGCATTGGGTGGTAATATGACAGTTTTGAATTCTAACATCAATGTTGGTGTTGAAAACTTTGGTAAATTTGTCTCTGACCCAACTACATATAACGCGTTATTTGAAAACGAAGGCACAGCCAGTTTTGACGAAGATACACTTAATGCAGGATTGGCAAATACAGGAACTGTTAATTTAACAAATGGTGTCACATTTGGTGTAGGTTCAAATATCACAGGGGACGGTTTGGTGAATTTGGTGTCTGGAACAACACACTTTAATAACACAGCATCATCCAACACTGTTAAATTGGCGTCAGGTGCAAACTTTGATGGTAATTTGGCCAGCAGTGCCATGTTGGATGCGCGCAATAATACAATTGATACTGTGACCGGTTCTGTATCTGGTGGCGATTTGTATGTTGATGCGAATTTGGCATCTGGTAACATCGATACATTTGGCGGTACATCCGGTGCAACGGTCAAAGGTATCGCATTGGCAAATACCGGTTATGGTAATTCTGCGGACAGTGTATCTTTAGATATGGGTGGTGCAACATTGGATTCTGATGTTGATATATCTGGAACCAATTATTACACCAGTGTCACACAATCTGGCAATAACGTTGTGTTTGGTGATAAATTGATGAATACATCCGGAACACATACTTTGTTGGGTGATTGGAATGCTGGTAATTATATTGGCAAATCCAATACATATAATGCCGCAACAGCCAGCTATGATAACGATGGCACAACAGTCGGCGATGCATTAACAGCATTAGATATCCAGGCAAAAACAAATGCTGATAATATCGCAACGAACACAACAAATATTGCGTTGAAGGCAAATTCTGCTGATGTTTACACAAAGACAGAAACTTACAGCAAAACAGAAGCAGATAATTTATTAAACGAAAAACAACACACTTTGACTGCGGGGTCTGGTGTTGATATTACAGATAATACAATATCTGTATCTGGTATCACAGCCAGCAACATCGCAGCCAATGCAGCAATCGCAAAAACCCAGTTAGCATCTGATGTACAAACATCATTGGGCAAAGCTGATACAGCATTGCAAGCGGCAGATTTGGCTGGATATGCAACACAAG
>CAMOGA010000014.1 GCA_946613885.1 uncultured Pseudomonadota bacterium | reverse complement strand
GTCTAAAAATTTATTTTCAATACTAAAAAACGAAAAATAATAACAACGGAATAATTTGGCGTATTTTAGCAAAAACAGTTCGTAATTTTTACCTGATTTTTTCTCGTCTACACCCTGTCTACACCGAGGCCAAATTTGCCTCGAAAGGCGGATTCTTGCGGTATGTGAATTTTCTTTACAAAATGTTTAGAAAGTCCTTGACTTGTGCGGATTTTAGAGTTATTATATGTCGCGTTATTCGGGCATAGTTCAGTCGGTAGAACAACGGACTGTTAATCCGTATGTCACTGGTTCGAGTCCAGTTGCCCGAGCCACAGATTCCGCGGGGTTGAGCAAGACCCCGCATTTTTTATTTCCGCTGTTTGCTACCTATTTGCTACCAAAAATAGCTATTCTTATTAAGAAAAAACTCTAAAATTAAGCATCAATTATTGAAGAATAAAACTATTTTAGGATTTATTTTTATTATCTTGTTCCTACATATAGTTATTCCCATACTATAGTATAATACACTATAATCATCTTAAATATCTTACTTGAAACATGATATTTTTTGATTATATTCATTATGATTAATTAATAAAAAACAAAGATGACCGAAAAACAAGAACAAATTATTATAGATTATGACGGCAAAAATATCGTGAATCACCAAATAGATATGAACGATTTTTTGGTGTCAGCTAGTGGGTGTGCAAATTTACTCGAAATTGTAGCAACCGAACTCAATATCCCAAAAGAAGCTGTTAAAATAACAATTGGTCCTTTAGAAAAAGGGTCTGTAAAAGCTTCCATTTTTATTGCAATCGCAGGTTACGTTGTTGGCAATTTTGCCAATGGGATGGGGTTAGGCGACGTTATAAAACAATGGGGAAAGGAATTTATCACATTTATTCAAACCAAACGAAACTCAAAAATTGATTCTATTAGTTTGCCACAACGAGCAATAGATAGTAGTGAAATCCAAGGAAGATTGCTACAACGTAAAGATGCTCATCAAGCAGTCAATGATTTTGTTAAATGTCTACATAATGATGCAGAGAAAATCATAATTAAAATACCAAATCAAAAAATATCAGAAAATTTGACCAGAGACAATATGACCAACCTAACAACGGACCCATTTAATGAACATGACAAAAAAGAAGAAGAACACGTTGAAGAACAAATAATGAAATTATATTTAGAAAGTGTTGGTATTACGAGTACTCAATGGACTTTTTATGAAAAACTTTCAGATAAACACAGAAGACGACTAACTGCCGATGTTCTAGACAATAATTTGCTCAACAATGCTAGAAATTCGTCACTAGAACAAGAATATAAGGATATTCCGTTGATTTGTAAAGTTAAAATAAAAACTCGTAAAAAAGCGGGAGCACTAAAGTCATCACCAACCACATATTACATCATTGAGTGTAACAAATATACCCCATTGTCACTTTTCACAGAACAAAATTAAGAAATTTTGTATTCATATACACGTTATAACTAATCGTCCTGTACAAGATGAACGCAAATTTACAAGATATCACACCAATAATATGTCTATTAAATTTTTTTATATCGAACGCATAACCTAAAATAAACTGCAGACACAATTGCTGAAAGAGCCGTCAAAAAGATAGAATTACAGAAACAAGCAAAAAAACAAAAAGGGCTGATATAGATTTATGCCCTTTTGCAATATATATTTACAAACTTATATCGCATTTTATTATCCCTAGCATTATTATAAAAATATACAAGTATCTTGAAAACCAAACGTTTTTTGGTATAGTGTAAACAAAAAAACAAAGGTTTTACTATGATTAATGACTTATTAAAATACTTACCGCATATTTTACCAACCAGAAATTCAACTGATACCGATAAAGCGTTAGAAATAACTGCCAATTATTTCAAATTAAAATATGGTGATTTAGTATTGTCACTATTATGGCATGTCGGTGCATTACCGCAATCAGCAAAATATGTAAAAAAAATATGTTTAAAAGATGTTATTGAACAAGTGACTGTTTTTATAAAAAAATATAATGATAGTGATAGCTTTGTTTGGGTCCAAAACGGAACATTAAAAATTATGTCCACAAAAAAAATTAAAAAGAACGGAATGAGAATATATTCGCAACAAAAATCAGAAGGCGATATAAACCCGTATAATTTTATGGTTGAAGCTATTTCCGAACCCGGATTTAATGACAACTGTATCATAAGTATGGCATTTCAATCCTTGCTAATTTTGTTTGATAAGTTAGCATCTCAAATACGTACAATCGAACCAAATAATAACTTTAATTTGAATGCATCACGCTTATTTCATATTGTAGACGCAACAACGCAAGCTGATAAGTTTTGCCGTGCATTTATTTGTCGTCAACGTTATGTCAAAGGAGCAAATAAATCCGCAAATCTAATCAAGGAATCTAAAAAAATCGTAGAACAAGCTGTTAAAAACTTACATATTTCAAGCAACGAAGCATTATTTGACACAACCCTTACCAGAGTAAAACAGGAATTTCGAAATATTTGTGGTAAAGAGTTCAACCGTTCTGACAGAACCCTACAAAGATATATCATTGAATTTGCTGGTCATTAAAATTCTAGCTAGCTGGAATTTTCTGGCATTTATTTTTTATTAAACATCATTTATCGTCGTTATGTAAACAAAAGGAACGTTTATGAACGACGATATTTTTTTAAACACAACGCAACCCGTATTAATGACCCAAAAACAGGCAGCCGACTACTTAGGTACCAGCGTGGGAACATTAAATGCATGGCGTTATTACGGAAAAAACACAATCCCATTTGTAAGATGGGGAAGACATATCCGTTATCGCAAAGAAGATTTGGATGCTTGGATTACCGAGCATTTACAAAACATGCAACAAACCGCATAAAAAACGATTTGTATGCATAGCATTCTGTGTTTTCGTCGCAGGAGAGCCTGGTGTATAAAACTGGGTGAACCACTTGCAGCCACTGGGCACAGAACGATAAAGCACTTACAGGGGGACTCGACAGGTGCAGGCAGGTTTTGAGCAAGGATGCCTCGAGAGATTTACTAAGAAATCTGAAAGCCTTGCAACTGATTATTCGGCTTAGGGAAGCACACTGAAATGAAGTAAACGTGAAAACCGTTGAAGCGTGTTGATGACGAATAGGTCTTAGGTAGGTATGAGCCGTAAAAGACGCAAGTCCTGCAAACATTCATGCCCTTGATAACCTGAGTGAAACCCACTGGCTGGAATTGAAAACCGGGCACTCCTTTTTCATTCCAGTCGTGGGGATTACTCTATCCTCCACTGATATCAGTGGGCGAAGTTTTTAAAATGAATAAACTAACCAAGAGGTAAAAGAAATGAAGCATTTCACATCGATGCAATATACACCAGATTCAAACTATGCAAAGTATGAATTTGACGTTAACTCAATAAAATATAGATTGGTAATCCCTCAAAAATACGCTACCAATCCTGAAGTTATAAGTTACATTTTTGATAACTTTGACATAATAGTGCAACCTAACAGTGATTTTACTGTCCCAGATGTAGATTTCGACAAAATCATGAAGGAATAAAAAATGAAGATAACCAGCGCAAGTATGTAAAAACATGTGCGCTGGTCTTATTTATATAGACTGAACTGCAGACAAACTGCGAAAACGTACATTAACCTTGAAATTTATAGATTCATGACCTATATTACCTGTGTACAGATGAGTAGTCCATATTTAAGAATAAAAAAAATTCTCATATTTTATATTCTAAGACTTTTTCAGTTCGATTGTTCTGCAGGGGGTATTCCTGCTGAATGTGTATTGATTATTATACAACAAAGGAGGTAAAAATGGCAAAACCACAGAAAATCTCAGTTACTTTACGACTGTATCCAGAAGAGGCATTAAGCGTGTTAATATACTGTCATGACAACAAGTTCATAACCGACAAACAGTATATGATTAAAACAGACAAAGCAATGTCAAAAATGTCTGTGTTTCAGGACGAATAAGATTATAAAATGTAGCAAACGTCTGAATCAACACCAGAATAACGTCAAATCTTGCACGCAAATGCTAAAAAAATTGAAAGCTATAAACCACCGTGGCATACAAAAGTCCCTGGAAGGCTTATTGCATAAATTGGCCCAGGAATTAAAAACTGGCATTAAAAAACGAGCAAGTTATTTTAAACCAATCTTGTAATAATACTTACGTATTTTTTCAGCCATCAATTTACGACGCTGCTGTAAAAAATCTTCATAATCATTATAATCCATATTTTCGATACCAGCAGGAATACAATTAATTTGTAAATTTTTATTGAGGTCAGTAGCATTATCTATTGTTCCTATTTTTTTCTTAACAGCAATTCCTTCACACTGGTCCTTCGCTACCTTAAAATAATCATTAGGAGCTCGGTCAGAAACAATAATATTTATAGTTTTTTCTAAAAATGCGTAATTGGCAATTTGATTTATTTTCGTTCTATCTGTAATTCCATGTTTTTTAAGATACTCTTTAGGGAAGATATGATGAACATTTCCAGAAATACTATCAACCAATGCTGAAACTGGTATATTTATGTCTAATAAAGATGTATCATTATCAAACACCTGTGCGGCAACGAAAACACACCATGCTGGTGTTGTTGTTATTGATACTGTTAAATCATTCACTAATTTATAATCCCAGAAATTATCTGATAGTTCTGCTTGTTCTTGTTCTTGTAAGAACTGTAAAAATCCTTTCTCTTTAATATCCCTTAAATCTTGATTCATCACAGTTTCTGGCGAACCTGCATAACGACCTGTCAATGTTGAGAACAGGAACCATTTTTGAACACACTTTTTTACATCCGTTTTTTCAAATCCTGGCATATGTTTCAATATCAAATACAATGTGTATGCAAAATTAAGTGCATTACGAGAACGCAATAATACAGGATATTTAAATCCGATGGACTCTATCGCAATTATAAAATCACTTAAATTGAATTCATTCATAAAATCGAGAACACCTTCTTTTAGTAAATCAAAACTTTGCTTAATTATAGCTTCTGTATAAATCTTATTTTGGAAATCACGACCAGCCAATAATTCTACTAAATCACCCAATTTCGCACGATTAAATTTGTACATAAATGCAACCCTTAACATATCGTTATAATCAGGGTCATAAATTTCTTTAAAATCATTCCTTAACCATGCCATTTTTTTAGCATATTCTGTCTCCATAAACGCTTTATCAACATTCTCTAACTGATTATAAAATCCTGGATTTTTAGCCAAATGGCAAAAATAATCAATAGCTTTTCTTAATATATTTCCTCCATTTTGTTCATCTGCTGCGATACGAGACATAGCGAAATCAGATTCATTCAATGGTTTCCCCTTTCCATTAATACGCACGAATATTTCTGTTACTTCCGGAACAGTTAACGTTGGGTCTAATTCTATAACGCCTATTGTTGCTGTATTAATTTCTCTAATTTTTTGAATTGCACGGTCAACCTCTGAAGGGTCTGCATCAGGATTATTCAATAAATATCCATTTATAAAAGCAAATGCATTAAAAGTGTCATCAAACAAAACAGAAATATCAGGAATCCATTTTTTATTGTTTTTTATTGCTGGTGTCTGTACTTCAAACCTTGTTTCATTGTCCCTAGCCAATGGATTAAATGCTATTCTGTACACTTTCTCATTAAAATCTTCATCTATCACAGTATGACCACAAATCGCAGTCTCTAGTCCTGTTACACGTTGTTGGCCATCAATTAGGATACTTTGCCCTGTGAATTTCTGTCCCCCTTTTAAATTAACCTCTGGACTTTTCCACACAATTAAATAACCAATTGGATAACCATTATACAAAGAATCAATCAAATCACGAACATCTTTTGGTTTCCACACAAATGGGCGTTGAATATCTGGAATTGCTATGTTTTTTGCTTTAATATCAGATAATAACAGGCTTATTTGTTTATTATTCACATTATAACGTGGCATTAATTATCCTTTTTGTTAAATTTATCAAATATAATCGTTGTTAATAATGTTGCAACCATTTTTCGTACGTCTGTATTGTCCAAAATTTTATCACTAAACTCAGAATTAGCCACCTGACCTGCCGCCAGTAATGTATCCAATTTCTTAGCAACGAACAATTGCAAATCATCTTCTGTGTTGCTTTTATTTTTTGCGGCGGTTTTGACCTGTTTATCCTCTGCCAACATATTTACCAGCTGCTGCATAAACGGTCCATGTGTTTTTGGGTTCAGCCCCAAATTGTACTTTTCATTAATTTCCCTAATTAAATCCTCAATTTTCATTAACTCTTCTTCTTCCGGCAATTTGACCTGTGTATATGTGCCAATTTTCACCTGTGTCGTTGGGTCTACATTACCGCCATTGGTCACAGATTTGGTTTTACGATGTTTGAATCTTTCAAATTCTACCAAGTTAGAAACGTTCAGTATATCACCGGTGCCAGAATGCAAAAATTTTGAAAAGGGTCTGTAAAATATACACTTTTTATGCAATTCTTCATCCTCAAAATCAGCAACCTGCATAACCCATGAATAACCTTCTACTAATTTTGTAATTGATTTCTTAACCTTTACTTGTTCGTCGGCATCTGAAATATCATCAAATGTGCTTTTCGCTTTGTTTAATATACCGTTCCACTTCGATACATCAGCAACGCTGCGTTTATCCTTTATGGATATTTTTACAAATGTCTTTAAATCTTCATCAGTGATGAATCTGAATTTATCCAGATAGCGTCTTAAATTATATAATTTGTTCGGGTCTGTTTCACCTACCAGTTCCAAATCTGTATAATATGGAGCAAAGGCTTTGATAATATCATCATATTCATTTTTGAAATCCAAAACAAACACTTCGGTTTTACCGTTTTTTGTTCTGTTTAAACGACCTAACGTCTGAACCGCCGCCGTATCTTTTAACTGTTTATCTACATACATTGCAACCAATAACGGTTGGTCATATCCAGTCTGATATTTATTAGCAACCAATAATATTTGATATTCTGACGTGTTAAAGGCGTCTTTGGTTTTTGAATCAGGAAAACCGTTTATTGATGCTTCTGTATACTGTGTGCCAGATGCATCACCTTTTAATGTAAGCCCCCCTGTAAAAGCAACCAATGTATGCAAATCAGGTATGTTGTGTTCTGATATGTATTTATCAAACGCTTGTTTATATCTGACAGCACCTTCACGACTGTCGGCAATAACCATTGCCTTGGCGGTGCCGTTCAACTGCCAGGCTACTTTATCCAAAAAGTGTTCAATTATGATTTCAACCTTGCCTTCAATGTTTTCCGGTTGTAAATCAGCATATTTCAAAATGGCCCGCTGGGTTTTCTTCTTCTTGTATTCTTTGTTACCGGCAATCTTTTTGTTGACCTTAAAATAAGTTTTATATGTGGTGTAATTTTTCAACACATCCAAAATAAAGCCTTCTTCGATTGCTTGTTGCATGGAATACGTTGTAAATGGTCTGCTAACCACTTCACCTTTTTCATCAGTTATTTTTGTTCCAAACAATTCCAAAGTCTTCTTTTTTGGTGTTGCAGAATACCCAATTAAAGTGATATGACTGTGTTTTTTGCTGGATTTTATGGATGCTGCTATCGCATTATTTACAACGTCTTCGTCATCCAATTCTTCGTCATCCGGTGTTGCATTCGCAGCCGTCTGGGATAATGATTTGCCAACATTGGTCATATAACTACCCTTGGTACTGGAATGGCATTCATCGATAATTATTGCAAACTTTTTATCTGCCATTGGGGCAACATTGTCCAAAATGAAACTAAATTTCTGGATTGAAGATACTATTATTTTGGTTTCGTTGTTGATTGATTCTGCAAGGTCTGCAGATGTACAATCTTGATTCATTGTTTCAACAGTGCCTTCAACGTGATTTACACGCAATATCGCCTTTTGTAATTGGTCATCAACAACCAAACGGTCAGTGATTACCATTACAGAATCATAAATCGCATTATCGTTTTCATCATGCAGCGATGCCAAATGGTGTGCCAACCACGCAATTGAATATGTTTTTCCACTGCCAGGGCTGTCCATAATCAAATAATTTTGGCCTTTGACACCGTTTTCTTGTATATCAGCCAGGATTTTATTTACTTCGTTAAATTGGTGATAACGTGGGAAAATCATAACATCAGATGTCTTTTCCTTGCCATCAAACCCTTTTTCTTTGGTTTTTTCATTAACCAGATAATTTTCCAGCCATTCCAAAATATTATCTTTGGTCAGAATTTCACGCCACATATACGATGTTTTAATATCATCCGCTACATCCGGGTTACCGGCATGCATACCGTTACCTTTGTTATAAGGCATAAAATACGTGTTTTCTTTATCCAATTTGGTTGTAAACCAAACTTCTTCCAAATCCATCGCAAAGTATATTAAACAACCTTGTTTATATCTAAAAACCTGTTCTGACGGGTCACGGTCAACACAATATTGACGCTTTGCATTATTGACATTCTGACCGGCTGCATTGGATTTTAATTCAATCCAGATAAGCGGCAAACCGTTTACAAATATGGTCAAATCACCACGGCCACCACGACCGGTGCCAATTTCTGGATTATACACCAATTCTTCTGTGACACTGATGATATTATTATTATATCTTTCGACTTCTTTTGGATTTAATGTGTTGTGTGGACGTTTTATCATCATATCAAAATGTGCACCATTCCAATCGAACCGGTTACGAAATACGTCTAATAATCCACGTGATTGAATATCTTCACGCAAGGCCTTGACAAACTTACTCTTAAAATCTGTGCGATTGGATATTTTTTTATATTCATCCGGCTGGGTCATTTGCAAATATTTAAACAGTTTGTTTTCATCGATGGCATATGTAATGTTATAATCAGGTTTGTTAAAACCTTCAACAAAACCATTATCTTCAATTAACTTGTTTTTAAAAACTCGTTGAAAACCATAACGTTCCATCAAATCCATTAAATTATTCAACCCCATTATAAAACCTCTTTTTTACCGGTTACACATTCGTAAATTAATGATTTTTTATATTCTTTTAATTCTGATACTTTTTGTTGTTTAATCCGTGACAATTTATCAAAAACTTCTGTCTTTTTATCTAGATTTGTAACCATTTGTTTTTGGACAGTTAATGAAGGTAAAACAAATTTAATTTTGTTAAGCACAGAAAATGGCGGAATATTCTTTATTGCACTTCCATTGCTATACTTTATGATATCATCCACTATGATATAATCCCATATATACGCAAAGAAAGAATTCGTAATTTTCTTTTTGTTAACTCTAACCCTCATCAAAGCTTGATTAATTATACCTGCTCTAGTGTCATCTGGTAATATAAACAATTTACCAATTGTCCCCGCACAACTTATGATTATATCACCTGGCTTTATAGCAAATGCATACAATTCGATGTATTTGCCTTTATCTATATAATATTCACCTATTGTCGATGAACATTCTATGGCGTGTTGTTGTTCATAAACTTTAAATGCTTCATTTGACTCTTGTACAAATATCTCTTTTTTTAAGGAACTTCCAAATGGCCCCTTTTTCATATCCACAACATCCTGAACTCTGACAGTAGATCCAATAAGTTTTTGTTCTATGTACTCCCTAATTATTGATTGTTTTACACGTTGCAAATCTTCAATTTGCTGTTTAATATTCTCAATCAATTTATCAATTATACCGACCTTTTTATCCAGATAATCCACAATATGCTGTTGTTCATTCATTGACGGCAACATTATATGCTGATTGCAAAAAAGTGGTTTCTGAAGGTGTCGCAATCCCATTCCCAAAAAATATAAATCATCAATTACGTTTAATTTAGAATATATCCAATAATACAAAAACTTTGTGTTGTTTTTCGTGCATCTAAAATTAAAACAATCTGTTGATGTTGAAAACGGTACAGTAGAATAATTGATACACGCATTTCCACCTGTTCCCATTGTTATACTATCCGACGGATATTTGGCAATATCACAGAAAGAAACCAACTCTTGACTGGATGTATAAAATGGATGCAAACCTTCTGGTTGTGCAACACTGGCTTGAAAGTCAGATTTCGGAAAAACATGTATGATATATTTTAGTTTATTTTCAAGCATACAGTTCTCCTTCCAGGGCTTTTTCTTCTGTTTCTAATTTTTTTATACGTGCCAAGATGTCGTCTGATTTTTCTGGTTCAACATATTTATAAAAATATTTATTGAAATTGATTTCACAACCTTCGTTTATTTTCTTTTCATCTGTTTCCAGCCATGCATCATTAACGAATGGTTTGACTTCGGTATTAAAATAATCGTTGTTATCCATTTTGAACGGGATAATTTCACTGTCCTTTAATTCCGGGTCAGATTCAACATTATGCTTTTTATCATAATATTTATCAGCGGTGTCATCATCTTCAGACAAAGCGACAACGATACCCTTCATCAGCGTTTTATTTCCCGTCACATCGTCCGGCAAAACTTTGTTCAAAACCTTTGTAAATTCATCACGGTTTTTATACACAGTGTCACTGACGTTCTTTTTTAGTGTATCAACAATACTCTCTTGCAAAGCCCTGCCTGCTTCATACTTTACCATTTTATCCAACTGGGCCTGTGTTTTTACAGGTTTTTCATCCAATTCATTGTATTCGTCTTCATCAAACAGTTTTTTGAATGCCGACACTCCATAAATGGATTCTATGCGTTCTTCTGAAATCATAAAATTGCGTTGGAATGGTTGATAACATGGGACCTCTTTGTAATAAAAGTCTTCTTTATCAAATATCTTGCAATATTCGTTTTCTTTGAAGTCTGTATACAAATCAACGATTTTTTGTATGTGTTCCGGTGTTAATTCATTACGTTTAAATCCAAGTCCACGGGACATACGCTTACAGAACGAAGACGCATTTATTAACTGTATTTTATTACGTCTTTCTTTACGTTTTCCGTTTTTATTAAATATGAATGCATAAATTGAAATTCCGGTGTTATAAAATAATTCTGGGCAGAATTGAATTATTGCTTCCACATAATCATGTTCAAACAACCAACGTCTTATTTTGGATTCACCGCTAGTCGCACCGCCACTAAACAAAGGTGATGCATTACAAATAATTGCCGCACGACCACCATTGTCTTTTAACTTGTTTAACGCAAACTGCCAGAATAACATTTGCATGTCACCACTTTGTGGGAGGCCTGCAGTATACCAACCGTTGGCTTTCGTGTTATGTTCTATAATTTTGTTATATTGTTTTTCACCGATTTTATCCTTGGACCAAGATTGCCCAAATGGCGGGTTCATCAAAATTAATTGCATGTCCTGGTCCGGATGTGCATCAGTTACAAGAGTACTATCCACATAAGATATGTTTTCCGGGTTTTGGTCACGGATAATTGTTTCAGCTAACGCTATTGCATAATACCAATCGTTATTATCTTGACCGAACAATTCAATGTCTGCATTTGGGTTGATTTGTTTTATCATATCGTACCCTTCATACAACATACCACCTGTTCCACATGCAAAGTCACCAAGTGTTACAATCTTACCCGGCTCTTTCAAATCTTCACAACCTTCGGCCAACAACAACCGTGTTAAACACTTAATAACTTCTCTTGGAGTAAAGTGGTCACCAGCATCCGCATTTTCAGAATATTTGCGAATGATTTCTTCCATTATATACCCCATCTTGATACTTGGTACATGTTCAATGGTCAAATCAGTGTTCGCAAACTTTTTAACAACAGAATATAATTTGCCCGTTCTATCAAGCTTTTCCATTGTTTTAAAGAAATCCAAACGTTTAAAAATGTCCACTGCCAACGGATTGAATGACTCCAGATAAGTTTTAAGATTTTCACCTATTTTACCGGCATCGTCTTTAAGTTTATCCAGTGTGAATGGGCTTGTGTTATAAATTGGGAAACCACTAATATATTTCAATTTGGTTTCATTGGTTGTACCCTTATTAAATGCCTCAACAACAGCATCCTTGGTCGCAGCTAAGATACATTCAAAACGACGCAAAATCGTCATAGGGATAATTGTCTTTTCGTATTCTTCGGCTTTAAACGGGCCACGCAACTGATTTGCAATGTCAAGAATCATCGATACTTGTTCTGACACATTCATTTTTTCATTTTCTGGCATACTTTCATTCCTTCTGATTTTATTTATACATTACCCCATATTATATCACAAATACAAGCAAATTATCCTTTCCAAATAATTCCCGTATCCAGCGCATTTTCAAGCGCCTGTTTAAAGTTGTTTTTGGTTATTTTTAATTGTTCGTTTGCTATCAACATTTTCACAGGAGGATATCCTGGAGTTTGTTTAGCCGCTTCTATTTTGCTGCCGAAATCACCCTTTGCTATGCCGCTATGCGGTAATGGTCCAAATAAAATCAAACAATAGTTTTCATTATATTGAGTTTTGGCTATATCATACTTTTTACCCTCTTCATAAGACAATACAAATTCTAATCGGTTTTTATTTATCCCGATATCCTTGGCAACCGATATCAAATGTTCTTTTTTTACTTGTGAATCACCTATTATTAGAATTTTACCATTTTTATACGGTTGATACCCTGTATCCGGATGTAACAAATCATCGATTCCCCATTTAGCTAACGCCTCATCTAATTCACCTGTACGATTTAATTCACACAAAATACGTGATAAATCATCAGCTAATCTTTGACGAATAGCGTCTTCCAAAACACAAAGTTCGTTGGCGTCCAATAACATAGTTAATCCTCATAATTATCATCAAAAACAGAATTCAAACGACTGACAACATTTTCTAGTTTTGTTTGATAAACCTTGTATTCGTCCGCTCTCGCCAAATAAGCGGTTGCTATTTTTTCTTGAATTTTTAATGACGGAACAGGTATTTTTATTTTTTGTAATTCATCACGACTAATGTTAACTATAGTCGCATGATTAGAACGACTATTTAATAAAGCCTTACCTCGCTGACTTTCAAAAAAAGCCTTAACATAATATGGGTTAACCTGTTTTTTATCTAACTCTATAACGTACATGTTTACGGAAGGGATTATACGTTGTCCCTGATGTGGACTTACCACAGCAATTTTATATGGTTGTCCACTTTTTGAAATAATCAAATCATCCTTTTTCAAAAACATGTTTGTGTTTTCTACTTTTTCTGCCCCAACAAGCAAATACGGCAAATTATCATCAACTATCCCGTTTTTTATATTTGATAATGATAAATACTGTATATCTGTTGTGTCGTCACCCTTTTGTGGCGCTAAATCTCTACTATTATACACAACACCCCGTCTAACAGAAACGATGACATCACCAAACTTTTTACCATTTTTAAACTTAATATCAGATACAACGTATCTGCCATAATTTAAAACATAGTCATTGTTTTGCAGTTCTGTTTTTGAAACAGTCTTGCTATAATCAGTATCATTATAAAGGCCTTGTAATATTTTATTTATATTATCATCTGTTAACGTATTACTCGGTTTATCAAATGTAACACACTTAGTTGCATCAACCATTTTTATTGTTTTGTTATTATGGCTAAAAACGACCATAGTTGCCGCGATATTGGTATACGAAAACAGACCTTCTGGCAAGGAAATAACTGCTTCTATTAACCCATTGTCAATAAATTCTTTACGGGTTTTAATATCGAGCGTACTCCAAGCAGCGCTATTGCTCATTATGGCTACAGCTTTACCTTCTGAATCTAAATGCTTGCAAATCCAATCGCTAAAAATCCATTCTGGGGACATTTTTTTATCAAAACCATCTTTCGAAAAACTCTTCAGGCCACGTGGATAATCCGCAAAAATTTTATTAAATATATTTGTATCACAAAGAAGTTTTTTACACTCATCATCTATATTAAAAACATCCCTGCCTAAATAATGTGCGCCCAATAAATTTGCCCTTAACACAGCTACCTCATACTCTTCGGTAGCTATTTCATAACCATAATATTTACCACCAGGAAAATATTTTGAATACCCATCTTCTGCATATCGCACCAATTTATTGTTTTTGAACATTTCTACCATAAAATTAGCTATACCACATCCAAAATCCATTACTTGGTCAAAATTTTTAATATCCAATATTTGTAACGCTAACTTAGTAAGAGCGGCAGGAGTAAAAGAATATACATGTTCATTAGTTAACACAGTTTGCGACAACACCACACCCGCAAAAACATTTGTTTCATAAATATCAATCAAAGAAACAAATTGTGTCCATATTTCATCGTCCAAATATCTATCAACCAAGTTACGAACAACAGTTTCCGCCAAAATTGGAGAATCTGGATATGTATACATTTCTTTACCTGGGTTTAAAAATGTTTCACAAGTCAATTCTGACACCTGTATTAACGACGGTTTTTGACTTGATTTGTATTTATACATGTACTTGCTAGCAATAAATAACAAATACCCCACAAGAATATGTATATACTTATATTCATGTTTACCTTTGTTATATACAAATTTTCGATATATAGCATATATATCACGTATTGCACATGTAACTTTATTGCTATCCGCAGTAAAATCTTCCGCTGTCGGAACAGACTTTACAAATTTTTCTTGTCGTTCAATTATATTTTGTGACATTTTGACTCCATTTTGATTATTTATAACCAAAGCATACAACAATAAAAATGATTTGTCAAGAAAAATTTTGATTATTTATAATCAAGCTAATAAATTTAATACCTTAACCTTGTATTAAGTATATAGTTTAGCCACGATATGGCAACAAAAAGCCTCCTTTTTCATTGGAGGCCAATTTATAACATATGTCGTTTTGTTATATTATTTCTTGTCTGTTTCTATGTCTTCAAGTGGCACCAAGTCCCAGTCTTCACCATCGCAACTTGGCAGATGATTTGGCTTATCTATCGGAAACACTCGACCACAATGTAAACATTCTACCATACCGTGATAAAGAGTGCTTTCATCGACACCTTCTGTTTCAGATATTTTTTCAGAATTGGCATCGCTTTTATTATTTTCAAATTTTTCTAATTCCAACACGGTTCTCGTATACGCCAACCGTTCTTCTGGTTCGTGTAATAAATCTGACCACTTATCTCTACCCAGAGCCTGTGCCAATAGATGCTGAGCCTTCATTAGTGTTGGTTGTTCGTCAGCTTTCACCCCATATAACCGAAATAGTTCTCGAATATCGAAAACAAATAACCGTTGTTCACGATTTTTCCAGTCTTTGTAGAGATTTTTTGCTTGTAATTTGAAATATTCAATATGTGTCATAACATACTCCTTTGTTTTTGTTATGGGATTATTATCTAGAAATTTTGCATCCGTAATCTGTAGTTTAGATAATAAAGCCCGTTAAAGGGTTATGTTATCTTTGTTGGATGATAATATCTTCGCACGGATGAGCCAGCCTTCCAACAGGCATAATTGCACGATAACAAAAAAAATTTAAAAAACCAATAAAAATGTTCTTTTGGTTAGTTTTTTATCCCTATTTATTATCAGACGCTGCAAATTCCAACATTTTATTTACGCCTCGCTGGACAGATTCTTGAATTGCCCCCATAGTAAGGCGTGAATATACCTGAGTGGCAGCAAGACTTTTATCACCTAACGATTTACCTATGATAAACAGACTCGAACCGGATATTGCTTGATAACTACCGAATGTACGACGAATATCATGAATTCGTAAATCTTCCATATCTATTTTTTTCAAAAATGCGTACCATGGACGATGAAAATCTTCTATATGGCCACTTTTACTTTTCCCATGACTTGAAAAAACCCAATCATCTGTAGCATATTGCTTCATATCCTTCAAAATTTCTTTTGCTTCTACCGGCAGAGCCATTCGTAATGGGTCGCCATTTTTAGAATCAGGAAAATATACTGTATCTGTGTTAAAATCTACATTGGACCAACGCATTGATAACATATTTTGACGCCGTTGACCGATAAATAACGATAAAAAGACATAATTCCTAAATACTACGTTTGGCTCTTTTTTTAACATATTAACAAAACGAGGGAGTTCATCCGGCAACACAAACCGTTCACGAGATTTTTCCCTAAACATTTTGATTCCGACCGCAGGATTACCGTGTCTGGATGGATATCCCCATTCAATTGCCTTGTTATACATATGTTTCACCAGCGCAAGTGTACGATTGGCGGTATAAAGACTTATTTTATCACGTAGCGATACGTGCATACGCTCAAGTTCCGCACGAGTTATACTTATCATTTTTCTATTATGAAATTCTGACAAATAATTACGGAACATTGTTTCGGCCTTTGCCTGGCTTTTTGGACGTGTATATACCAATACATGTCGTGGAAAATATTGGGTATTAAAAAATTGTTTTAATGTCATATCACGTAACGCATCATTACGTTCCTGACTTGGGTCTGTACCGTGGTCAGCAGTTGTACGCAGTTCCCGTGCCTTCATCCTGGCCTCAATAAGTTTTATTGTGCCAACACGCCCAATTTTTACACGCTTTGGAACGCCTAAAAACTTTGTATAGAAATAATATGTTTTTGTTCCACCATAGGTCGCAATTACACATAAACCCGCCTGACCATTATCGTAATAAGTCATTGGTTTCTTATCGGTTGGAATTGGCAGTTCCGCCAATGTTTTTTCCGTAAAATTAATATGATTATTCACACTTGCCATCATCGTCCGACTCCTTACTTATATTCTCCCATAAATTTCCATATTTTTGTAAAAACTCCCAAAACTTAGATGAAAATTCGTAAACAACATCTATATCAACCTTGTACGGCACATTTTTATTTTGTTCATTATTGTCGGTATTTCCAAACCAATTAAATATTGGCATACTAATTTGTTCAATTCTTGGCGCCGTATGTTTATAAACATCACCAAAATACAATTCACTTCGTTGGTTTGTAACACTTTTATTGTTTAAAACGGTTGTATCAAAACGCTGCACAAAGAACCCTTTCTGATACAGGACTTGCTTTATTTCAGTGGAACCAGATATAACTTCCCCTGCCTTTATACACCTTGATAAAAACACCATTTCTGCCCAAGTAAGATTTTCCAGCATATTGGCGTATTGATTAAACGTTTCTGCCCTACCTTTGTCCTTATCTGCATGACCGATACCCGTAATAAGTCTCGCCAATAACACAAGATTGCTCTTCGCCGCCCCCTCATGCACAGACCTGGAAAAACGTGCCATCATACTAAAAAATTGGTCTTGATGCAGTTGTTCTATATCACCCTGACGAACATTTTTTAATATAACATCCCTTGCTATATTAATTTTGTTTTGACGCCATTCATCGTACACATTTTGCATACCGCTGCCAACTACTGGCACAGCTCCTAAAACACTGTCTATTATACGTGGCAACATTGCGTTATCGTTTTTCATTTTGCACCTCAAATCCGTATGACAAAAACCGCAGTCCGCATGTCGTTTTTGCTACCTATTTGCTACCAACGGCACTTTTTGCTACTAATTTTCATTAATCGCCGTTAATGATAGAATAGACCAAACACCGCAGAAATGCAAGGAATATTTAACATTATTAATTTCTGTTAATTTAATCAAAAACGGACTGTTAATCCGTATGTCACTGGTTCGAGTCCAGTTGCCCGAGCCAAGGATTTCCGCCGTAAACCCCGCAGGTTTGCGGCATTTTTCTTAAATTAACACTTCTGTATTTACGCATACTACGATACACCAAAATACGCCATAAAACACCCCTCTGGCTACACAATAGCTACACAGGATCCGTAACC
>CAMOGA010000013.1 GCA_946613885.1 uncultured Pseudomonadota bacterium | reverse complement strand
TCTTCTTGAACAGATTTTTGAATTTCAAAAATCATTTTGATGAGCTGCTTTTATTAACAATGTTGCGATTGATTCGCGAATTTCAGGGGTTGGGAACCTTTTATCTATATGGTCTCAACTTGAAAGCCCGGTTATTATGATTACAAAGTCCCAAAAAGTCAAGCAATTTTTCAAAAATTATTTTCAAAAAAACTTAAAAAAGCAAAAAAGCCCAGTTTTCTGGGATTTTATGCAAATTGATTTTTTTATAATTTTTATTTTCCAGACATCTAAAAAACGAAAAAATGATTCGGTTTTCCAACAAAAAAAGCGATTCGTTCACCGAATCGTTAAAAAATATTGTGTTATTCTCCCCCATCGGGGGCGAATTTGCCCTCGTGGGTTGTGGGTATTCTCCCCCACCGGGGGAGTACGGTCAAAGACCGGGAGGGGGGGGTAAAAAAACACCGGACAAACCGGTGTTAAAATTCACACAACGAACATTTTTAATTAGATTGACCTAGCAACGCTCTCCGGAGACCTGAATATTCTAGAATATCGCTAGAGCACCATAACGCACACAAGAAACAGTTTTCAACATTGCCATAGGTAGCGTAGTACACCCAGGGGGCAGACGAAACTGGTTGGACATTGCCCGTTAATGTCGTTGTATTTGTATCACCAGCTACATACCCAGTAACATGACACCAACAATATTCTTTATCACCACTGGCAGACGTTATTTCTGATTCAGTTGCCGTCCAATCTGAACTGTTGCCACCCCAAAACATATGATGATTATTACCACCTTTACCACTACAATACGATTCTCCTATTACTTTACCATATGAGAATAATGCGCCCCATTTGCCTACATCTGATGTTGTTAAACCATATGCGGCAAGGTTATCTGTGTCGCCGTTGGAAAGAACATATCCATAACTTGTTCCTTCAATACTCGCATCCAATGTGCTTAAATCAAAGACAGATGATGAACCACCTACGCCCCAGCCACGAAATATAAATCCTATCCTTTGTGGTGCGGTTGGTAATGTCACTGAATCATCATATACGCATGATGTATCTCCGCCTGTGTGTGCTGTCGTTGCACCGTTATCGTCCCATGTGATATTTATTGTGTTTGGATTCCATACTGCGTTTAATGTCGTTGGACCCTCGTACACGCCCAATCGGGGTTCCACACATGCGTTTGATACTGTTAATGCGTTGCCGGTTGCTGTGGATTCACTTTGTGTAAAACCACTGCCCGTTGCATACGACGGGATTGATACACATAATATCACCCCTGACGTTAGTAATACTCTTTTCATTTTTCCTTCCTTACCCCGGTATTATATCATATTTTGCATACTGAAAAAAGCGGAAAGGTTCACACAAAAAAAATGCCCTGAGATTTCAATCACAGGGCGCAATAATTCATGCCAACATTTTTAAAACCGATACATCAGCCCCATTTTAACCATCGGATAAAATTTATATTTATCCAATTCATCCTGAGCATCCTGTAATTCTGCATCTTTGCGTGCATTAAAATCAGCAACCAAATTATTATAATTTGGATCGCCTGCAAAATTTTTCCATGTATCGCCATCTTTATATTGTAAATTATTAACATCAACATCTAAATTTAATTCTGCGGCCTTGTTCGTAAACACAACCCCGGCATCCATGAAAATTTTCAAACCAGCAAACAAACCGATATCAAATCCGGTTCCAACATATGGTCCATGGAATTTCCATTTTGCAGTTGCATTTCCATAAACATCATTTCCCAAATATCTATAATTTGTCCCATCAAATTCAAATTCAATTGTTCCAGACGGCAATCCATCCACTGTTCCCTGTAATTTTGCATTTATATCTAAATTGCCGAACATATATCCGCCACTAAGACGCCATCCGCCCAAAAACCATGTATCACCAAACGGATAAAAATCAACCAACGCCCCCATATGTTGCGCCTTAATCGCACCATCAACAATACTGATTTCATCATTTATTTCAATACCATCATCACCCATAAATTTATCAATGCCCTTGTTTATAAAAGATTTCACAGGTTTCGTTGATGCCCAATCGAATCGGATTCCCAATCTTTTTGCCCAAAAAGAATCAAAATTTTTATTATTATACCCAATAAAGCCATTTAACCCAGACGTTGGTGCAACACCCGCCCCCAGTTGCATACCATGCGGAAAACGAATTTTTGGATTAGAAACTGTTTCTGTGTTATCAGCACGTGGTGTTTCAAATTGCTTTGAATATTGTGCAACAACATCCGATTCGTTTTGTTCAACAACTGCACCATCCGCCACAACGTCATTTGAAACAACAGGTGCAGAATTTTCTTCTGCAAACGCAGGCATCACTAATACTGCAAAAACAGATAAAATGGATATTTTTTTCATGGTTTTCCCCTTGGTTTGGTTAAGATTCTATTCCTAGTATAGATATTTTTACCGTATAACACAATACAAAATTTTTTATTTAAAATACGCCTTTTTTGTGATAAAATTATACTTATGAAAAACAAAATTTCTTTTTTGGCAATGTTTGCCTGTGCATTATGTGTAAATTATGCAAATGCATCTGAATGTGTTGGGGATGATTGCGAAATCAAACCTGTTGTTATTGAACAAAACTTTGGTCCAATGGATTTTGTCGACATTAATGAATATGTCCAAGAAGAAACCATTTGCGAAGAATGTAATGAATTTGTAGAAATCGAATCTTGTTATGATTACGAATGTCCTTTTGATACACCGACAGAATGTGCGGTATGGTATCGCAAACCAGAACATAAAACATATTCTGGGCCACGTACATCGCATTTGGCGGCGGTTCGTATGGACGATATATTGTATGCAATATATTCAAACTATGATGTCAATGCAGATGACAAAAACATGTCGCCATTGGTCGAACGTTATAAAATTTTAACACGTGCCAGTGATGCGTGCTGTGGTGCCGGAATTATATACAAGATGCGTCAAAATGGTGCATCTGATGCGGACGTTTACAGATTTTTAATGGATGATGCGAATTATTTTGCGGTTATAAAACGTTGTATGATGATGAATAATGATGAAATAATGGCTGATTATTCATACGGTGTCACCGGTCAAATGGTTGCAGATGTTCGCAACGCATGTCTGTGTAAAAACAAAAAATGGTTTACAAATTTACTGGAACCATTTAACGATGTGTATGAACGTATGCCAATATTCCGCAGTAAACCATTTGTTTACTCGTATGTTGACGATATGCACCGCGATATTACCGTCTATATAAATGACGATGTCCAAACAACATCTGGATTACTAGAAGAATGTCCAAAATAAAAACACCGGCAAATGCCGGTATTTTTTTATTTTGCATTTTTACGCAACCATGCATAATGACGGAAAAATTCTATCCCAGGTCCCGCAGGATTTCCATGCCATTTTTCATTGGCTGGGATATTACGGAATACCGCACTCATTGCGCCAACTTCTGCATTATCGCCAATATGAACACCATTAGAAATTCCAATATGTCCACCCAATAAAACTTGATTGCCAATAACAGCCCCACCGGCAATTCCAACACCCGAGGCCAAGAAACATTCTTCACCAATCACAACACCATGCGCAATCTGACACAGGTTATCTATTTTTGTTCCTTCCCCGACAATCGTATCAGTCATCGCACCACGATCAATACACGTATTCGCACCAACAGAAACACGATTTCCCAACACTACACGTCCAACATGTGGAATAAATACATTTTTACCATTTTGACGGGTATAACCAAAACCATCTTTACCAATAACCGCATTTGCGTTTATAACACAATCTGCACCAATGGTGGCATTTTCAATATGCGCCCCGGTTTGAACAATTGTATTTGCCCCCAAAACAACATTACGTCCGATATATGCGCCTGGATAAATCTTAACGCCCGGTTCAATTACTGCGCCACGTTCAATTGTCGCAAATTGTCCAACATAATTCGTGCGTTTTTTTCTGAAAAATACACCACGTTCAATTGTTGCAAAATAAGAAATTCCAAAACGTGGTTTTTCCGCATAAATCACACCCAATATTTTAACAATATTTCCGCGTGGGGAATCAGTAATCAATAACGTTGCACCTTTGGGTGCATCCTTAACCTGCTCTTTTTGCAACAAAATTACAGACGCACGTGTTTTTTTCAACACTTCAATCGGTAAAATCTTGAAAGCATTTGAATTACGTTCCGTGGAATAGAAAGCCAATTGACCCGGACACGCATCCGCAATTGGCGCGACCCCATTAACCATTTCTTTGGGATTACCACGCAATTCTAAATCAAATTTATTTGCCAATTCACCGGCACTGATTTTATTTCCACGTGGCCCAAAAATCTTACGCAATAAATTTTTAATCATAAAAAATCCTTTTATTTTTTTGGATTATAGAAACATAGACACAAAAAATCAAAATGTTTTTATACAAATCAAAAAAACAACCGACCACCGTCGGGTCGGTTTTATTTTTTGGTGGGGGTAAAGAGAATCCCTCGGCACTATGTGCCTGCGGGGCAACCGTGACGATTTCGCCACACTACGTTTGCAAAATCTACTTGTTGTCGAACTCTTTGTTCGATTTCGCTTCTTTTACCAGCCACAAAAAAACAACCGACCACTGTCGGGTCGGTTTTATTTTTTGGTGGGGGTAAAGAGAATCGAACTCTTACGGGTTGCCCCACTGGAACCTAAATCCAGCGCGTCTGCCAGTTCCGCCATACCCCCATTATCTTAATAAACCGGGTAATTACGTGGATAATCTGGATCATGTTCCAAATCAGATTTTACACCACAACCGCCCAGCATTATTGCACATAAAACAACTGTCAAAAAAGTTAGCAATAAACGTTTCATAAACACACTATAAAAAACTTTACAAACATTGTCAATTTATGAAAGAACTGACAAAAAATATTTTTTTGTTTTTTCTTGCAATTCAAATATTTTGATATAGAATAAAGATTATTGCGCCCATGGCTCAATTGGATAGAGCATCTGACTACGGATCAGAAGGTTGAGGGTTCGAATCCTTCTGGGCGCGCCACAAATTTGAAAAACACCCATTTGGGTGTTTTTTTAATTTGTACCGTCCCAGAATGACGAGAAGCCTCAACAGGGTTCGACAAGCAGTAGATTTCACAAACGCAGTGCAGTGAAATCGTCACGATTGCCGCACAGCCGGCACATTGTGCCGTGCGAGCGAATCCTTCTGGCTTTAGCCCAGAAGGATCGGTCAGAGCATCGCAAGATGCGCATGACCAATACGCAGATAACCAATTAGAAAAATCATAAAAACGGGGTCTGTCATGACGAGTTTTTATAGATTTTTGTTATTGGGTATCAAGGAAAACTCTGGGCGCGCCACAAATTATTCAATAATCAAATCAAATTCGTTTGGGGTTCTGTCCATAAAAAAAGCCATCGTGTTTTTGCTACAAAGCACCTGCCCCTTGGCTTTATTTAACCCTAACAATAAACATCCGTCTGTGTCTTTGGCGGTATTCCCACTATGAATACGAACACCTGTAAAATTTGGAACATTTAATATCTCTGGCAAAACGGTCTTAAACCTGGGTGACATTGTCTTTTTTACCCTATAAGTGCCTGCTGGGATTGCTGTTTTTCCTGCAATCTTTTGCCCATTAGGCCTGACAGTATCTTCCAACGTGTCGCAAAAATATGCACCATCAATATACAACTTTCCAACAGTATATTCCACACCCTTAAAAGTGCGTTTTATTTCTACTTTCATATTTATTCCTTTGGTTAAATAAAAAACCGCCCAAACGGACGGTCAAATAAGCATATAAATTTTTAGTATTTTTAATACACCTTTGCGTAAGACATTTGATGTTGTTGTGCGTTTTTTATATGATTATACGTTGCGTTTGCCAATCTTTCTGTGCACAGCAACCCGAATTCCCTGCGTTTCAAATTCGCATTTAATTCCAACGGATTGTTTTGATATAAATCAAAATCGCCGTTTTTACCATCAATATAGTATCTGGATGCAATTGTTCGTGTTTGTGGATCCAGTGCACTAATTTGTGGCATAAACAAATCAACCATATGCATCATTTCATGACGCAAATCCATCAAAAACAATTCTATACCCTTGTACAATTCCCAATTCAAATTTATTCCCAAGTTCCCAGTAGTTGATAATCCCATCAGGCCATAATCAGATTTTTGAACTGTTATTTTCAATTTGTTATGCAAATATTCTGCAATTTCTTGTTTATATACCATATCTATAAAATCGTCTGATTTTTGGTAAACGTCACCCGTATTATCATTATACAAAGTCACACGATTTTGTTGAATATCAGAATTTAACAATTCAATCAAACTGTTCACTATTTTTTGTGCAAAACGGATTTTTTCATCATCAGAAATATTTTTCCAACGCAAATTCATATCAACCGCATTATTTGCCATAACTGCATCCATAAAACGATTGTTTAAATATTCCGCAAATTTTTCGCTCTTGGACATATCCAGTTTTCCCAAAACCGACCCAAGTTGTTCTTTTTTGTATTCATGCCACCCCTGCGGTGTTTCCATCGCATTTAATTCTTGAATGATACGATTATGTATATTTTTCTGATTTGACAATGACATTAACATACTCCTTGCACCACAATGATATAGGGCAAAAATCAAATTTATCAAGTAATCAGATACAAAAAAAATCCCGCAAGGGGATTTTTATTTTATTCTTTTGGACACATTTGCAATTATTGTTTGCACATCAACCCTGCCCCCAGTTGCAGCACAAATCGCGCTTATTTGACTTTTATTCAATTTATATCTGATTGGATTAACAAAGTTCACATTTTTAGAATTTGCCCTGATAAACATCTCGCAAACACGTGTATAAGTCGCGGAATCCAAACGTTCAAATTTATCCTGAACATCCATATGTTCTGCCAAACTCAGACCTTTTCGTATTGATGTCTGGGCACAATCAATCTGCAATTCGCGTAAACGTTGAATATTTAAATCTTTGTCTTTTGATGTAAAAATTTCTGTCATGTTATCCTCTTGCTATACAGGTGGCAATTATATTAATATAACAAAATCAAACTGCAAGATTTATTTTTATGCATTACAGGTTTTATATGGTATAATAACATAAAATGAATAAAATTATACCGATGATATTAATTGGTTATGCAAACATGCCATCTGCCTGGGCAGACAGCTTGTTAACTGCACAACAATTTCCAAAAACATTTGAAGATTTATCTTTTAAATCCAGGATAGAAGTTTTACGTGAAGGTTATTTACCGTTCGAGGTTGAATATGATGAAAACGGTGTATGTATATCTGGCTGTGCATATCGTGGAATAACAATCAAAGAAGACATGCGGGCTGTTGATGAAGCAACCGAACAGATGGCGAATTTGATTGCGGCCGCCAATCAAGAACAACAACAAACCTCACAATCAGGACAATCGCAACAGCAAAATCACCCCACGCAACCAAATCAACCGGGCGAACCAGTTCAACCCAACACACCAACACAAAATTATTCTGCAACCGATTGGTGCCACAACGGATTATCTACGGCATTACCATTACGGTATCCTGTGAATATGGCGAATTTCAAATATAAACTAACCAGTGACTTTGGTTTTCGAACATCATCCCCAAACGGTGCCAGATTTCATCCTGCTTTAGATATTGGATGTCCCATTGGAACACCTGTATATGCCACAGCGGATGGTGTTGTTGCATCAGTTTCAAATCAAACCTCTGCTGGTGGTGCAGGATTATTTATAAATATTAAACACAGTAATGGATTAATAACACAATACCTGCACCTTAGTCAGGCATTAGTTAAGAAAGGCGACAATGTTCGCGCATGTCAAGAAATCGCAAAAAGTGGCAATTCTGGTGTTTCTAAACAGGGTACTTCATATGGTGCGCATTTAGATTATCGTATCAGATTTGATACAAACAGTAATAATTACATTGATATTCTATGCCCATGCAAAATCGGCAACAGATCAAACAATACATCTGGGAACAATACGTTAAACATGTCTTGTGCGCACAGTTTATTTAATGCGCCATACAAATTCACAAAATACAATCCAAATTCAGATGATATCAAACGTTCGCTGTGGCGCGTAAAACATGGTCATTGTATGTCAAATGTAAATGATTTATTACCAGACGAGGTTCGTTAGTTATTTTTCATTTTGCCCATAAAACATTTTATAAAAATGTTTACGACACACAGATTTATACTGTGATGCACCTATTTCAACCTGATTACCACCACGAATAACATTTCCATTTGCATCAAACCTTAAATGATACGAAGCCATTTCACTACACCCAGGCATCTCGCAAACTGTTTCCATACAATGTAATTCGTCTGCAACGCATATCAATTTTGCAGATGTTGGAAACAAATTACCATTACTGTCTACTTTCAGCCCATAACAAAAAATTGTAATATTTGATGAATCTGCTATTTTTACTAATTTATCTATATCTTTGACAGAAAAAAATTGCACTTCATCAATTAATAAAAACTGTGTATCTGGTTTTGGCGTATACTTTTCCAGATTTTTTAATGCAACCGCCGGTGTTTTAACACCTATGCGTGATACAATATGCGTTGCAGAATCACGATTATCGGTTGCTGGCTTGATGGCTTCCCATTTATTACCAGTGCGATTAAAATTAAAAGCATTAATTCCCAACATTGCGGATTTAGATGCAGACATCACACCATAATAAAAATGAATTTTTGCCATATTATTTTGCCTTTTTCAATTTTATAAAAAAACTGCCGTTATTTATTTGATTTACAGATATTATCTTATCGCTGATTATGCTGTCTGACATCCATTGTTGAAATTTTGGTTTTAATATTCCGCTGGCACCTGTGATAACTGTCGCGTTGCGTACCCCTGATTTAACCACATCATTTAACATATTCCATGCATCTTCTTCGGTGTGATTATGAAAATCAATTGTTATATGTTCAGGAATCTGAACATCTGTTTTTGGAATACGTGTTGACAGATGTAATTCATGACGCACTGATTTTTTCGTTGCATTATCATCAGGAATAAAATCATCCCCTATCATATTTGCAATATCAGAATCATTTAATTGTTTCATAATTATTGTGCCAAATCACCCACAGACATTGTTATACGACGAATTCCGGAACTTATCGATTTTTCTTTATTGATACGTGCATGTAAAATTTCACCAGTATGATATACATGTGTTCCGCCACACAATTCACACGACACATCGCCCGCAGTTATAACACGAACAACATCGCCATATTTTTCACCAAACAAAGCCATCGCACCACGTTTTTTTGCAGATTCTATATCCATTTCTTCGTGCAACACCGGTAAATCAGAATCAATCCATTTATTTACCAAATCTTCAACTGCCTGTTTTTCTTCTGGTGTCAAAGCACGTCCGAACGAAAAATCAAAACGCACAGAATCAGGTGCAACCTTTGAACCACGTTGTTCAACATCATCATTTAACACATGTCTTAACGCCGCCTGTAATAAATGTGTGGCAGTATGCGCACGTGCAGTTTGTTGACGTATATTTTGATTTATTTCTGGCATAACTTTATCGCCAACGGATATTGGGGCGGTTAATACACCTTTGTGAATCACAATGTTTCCGACACGATTGGTCTCGCTAATATTTGCGACAATATCATCACCAATTTTAAATACGCCCATATCGCCAACCTGACCACCCTGGGTTCCATAGAAAGGTGTATGATCTAATGCGATTTCAACATTATCACCTGCATCGGCAGATTTTACAAATTCTTCCCCACGCAAAATTGATAACACTGTTGCAGGATGTTCCGTTTTTGTTTCATATTTTTCAACATCATCTGTTGACGATAAATCGGTTTGACTTTCCCACAATAATTTTGTTCCACGCGTATCGGCACGTGAACGTTCTTTTTGTTGTGCCATACATTGTTCAAAACCGTTCACGTCAACATCAATATTTCTGTCGCGTAAAATCATTTGTGTTAAATCCAGTGGAAATCCATATGTATCAAATAATTTGAACGCGATATCCCCTGGCAAAATTTTGTTATTTATTTTCGGCAATTCGTTTTCCAGTAATTTCATACCATTTTGCAACATATCTGCAAAAGAATTTTCTTCGTTACGAATAATTTCTACAACATGTTTTTCCTGAGTTTTCAATTCAGGATACGCATCACCCATTTCCGCAACCAGCGCAGGATACAATTTTGACAACAATTCGCCACGATACCCCAATATTTGTCCATGACGCATAGCACGTCTTAAAATACGGCGAATTACATATCCGCGATCCGCATTACTGGGGATAACACCATCTGCAATTGCAAAACCAACAGCCCGCAAATGGTCGGTAATAATTTTGAAACTTGGTTTATTTTCCATTGTTTCCACAACACCAGTCAAATCAGACACCGCACGTTTCAAATTCACAAACAAATCAGTATCATAATTATCAAATTTGTTTTGCAACACAGCCGCCCATCTTTCTAGCCCAGCCCCAGTATCAACATTTTGCTTTGGCAATGGGGTTAAATTTCCGTTTGCATCGCGATCATATTGCATAAAAACATTATTCCAAATTTCGACAAAACGCCCACCATCTTCATCAGGACTGCCCGGCAAACCACCCGGAACATCTGGGCCAAAATCATAATGCATTTCTGTACACGGGCCACATGGTCCTGTATCCCCAGCCGACCACCAATTATCTTTACCCAAACGAATCGCATCTTTACCCGCAACACGTTTCCAGATTTCAGTTGCCTCGTCATCAGATTCATGTGTTGTCACAACAATTCTATTTGGATCCAAACCAATAACATTAGTTAACAAATCCCACGACATAACAATTGCCTGTTCTTTGAAATAATCGCCAAAAGACCAATTTCCCATCATTTCAAAAAACGTATGATGCCGTCCATCAAACCCAACATCTTCTAAATCATTATGTTTACCACCGGCGCGAATACATTTTTGTACATCCGCCACACGTGGGGCAAACGCAGGTTCTGTTCCTTGTAAAATTCCCTTCCATGGGACCATGCCCGCCACCGTAAACAACAATGTTGCATCATTTGGTATCAAAGATGCAGACGGGACTATTTTATGTCCATGCTGTTCAAAATAATTCAAAAAAACCTTTCTGATTTCATTATATGTCATTTGTATAATCCTTTTGTCAACTTATAATAAAATCAAAAACAACGATATTCAATCATAAAATTGCACAAAGCATATATTTTATGATATAATATATCAGACCCAGGAATAACAACATGGATAAAAAACCAGGATTACTTTTAGCAGTATCTTTGTTTGCCATCATAATATTGGCGGCATCTTTCAATATGAATTTGGGTGGAAATTCGCCTGTGGCATTACGCGAAGGTGTAAATCCTGACAATGTTTTATATGTATGTGATGCGGCAAACGAAACATGGAACAACATATCAAAATCAATGCATATGTTGGAAAAATATGCATCTTTGTTTTTTTCTTTTGCTGGGATTGTTCTGTTTTTCAGTTGGGGTTGGGCATTGTACCAAAATTTATTAAAAGATAAATTTAGTGAAGATGCATATAAAAACCCGTGGGAAATAACCAAGGCAGTATTTTGGATTGTTATTGCATTTACCATAATATTTGCCACACCGAATCATTACAGAAATGTCAACATACGCGGGCATGGGGACGGGTACGTTTTGTGTGAAAATACATCTGACGGTGCCAGACCGGTGAACTATCGTGCGGTAAATTCACGATAACGATATTTTGTCAACAATCACGGTTTTTTGCGATTTTGAAATTATTGACTTGACTTAAATCGCGGTTTTCTCTACGATTCGATTAAGCAGTTCAGGCAATGTCTTTGGAAATCAAATGAAAAAGATATTGTACCAAAGGCAATGCCTTTGAAAAACTGTCTGACAACCTTAAACTCTATATGAAAGGAGAAACATATGAACAAACAAGAATTGATTGAAGCAATTGCAAATGAAGTTGAAGTTACAAAAGCAACTGCAGCTGGTTGTTTGGATGCATTCATCAACACAGTAACAAAAGTATTGAAGAAAAAAGGCGAAGTTCGCTTGGTTGGTTTTGGTACATTTACCACAACAAAACGCAAAGCAACAACTGGCCGTAATCCTCAAACTGGTGCTCCAATTAAAATTGCTGCATCAACACAGCCAAAATTCCGTCCGGGTAAATCTTTAAAGGACGCTTTGAATTAATAAACTGTGGTTTGTTTTACCAAGGTTAAAAACACCTGCGATTGCGGGTGTTTTTTATGCTAATTTTCCGCTGGATTTTATTTTTTGAATTGTTAAAATATTGGTGCAACAACAAAAACAAAAGGAAAGGTAAAATGCCAGCAAAAAAAACAACCAGAAAAACAATCGTTAGAAAACCTGTTGCTAAACAGGCACCTGTTATGGAAAACACATGTGCATGCGGTGAAAATTGCCGTTGCCATTGTCATGGTGGTGCACATATAATTAAACATATCATCGTATGGGCAATCATATTTGCATTGGGTATGGTTTGCGGCAAGATGATGTGTTGTCATCATGGTAAACATATGCCAAAAATGAATCCTGTATTTGAAAATGGATGCCTGCAAATGCAATCTATCCAATGTCCAAAAATGGTGGAAAAATTGGCAAATGCAGACGTAAATGGTGATGGATGTATTTCTATGGAAGAATACAAGGCCGTCAAAAAAGAAATGAAACGCGACATGCGCAAACATCGTGGTTTTGACGAATCAAACGAACCACAAACACCAGAAATGGACGATTAATAAAAATATAAAAACCGCCGAAAGGCGGTTTTTTTAACCCTTTAAAACACGTGCCTTGGTTCGTTCCCATTCACGTTGTTTAATTGTTTCACGTTTATCGGTTTTGTTTTTACCATAACCGATACCCAACAAAACCTTTAATTTCCCACGATTGTTAAAATATAACTTTAACGGAACAATGGTCGCACCTTTTTCTTGTAATTTACCAATCATGCGATTAATTTGATTTCTGTGTAATAACAATTGACGTTGCCGTCTTTCATCAAAATTCACAATTCGGGCGGCAGTCGGCAATTTTTGAATTTCAACACCGGCCAAAAACAGATTATTTCCACGTCTTTGAACGAATCCATCAACAATAGTCACCAATCCATAACGAATTGATTTTATTTCTGCACCGGTTAATGAAATACCCGCCTCTATTGTATCTTCGATAGAGTAAGCAAATCGTGCCTTACGATTTTCAGAAACCTGACCAAATTTTATAATTTGACGTACCATGACACAGATTTTATATGAAAAATTATTTAATGCAAAGGATTTTTATTGCAAACGCACCAATCGTATGATATTTTAGACATCAGGAAAAGGTATTCTTTTCCGGGGCTTAACAACCCTATAGATGTGTCGCATAAAACGACAAAAAAATCCCAACACCGGTTGGGGTTCTGCGAATAAATTGAATAAGCAGAGCAATTCATCTAGTTGTTGTTAGACCCCAACCGCTTTTATTGCGGTTGTTTTTATTATTAAACACAGGGGATATAAAATGGTTAACGATAATCTAGACCAACAACAACTTGCCATATACTACATTGCTATCAATCAAAAACAAATTGAACACGATTTACAAATAAAAATATTAAACGATAAAATCGCAACACAAAAATTAAATGATTTTATAAACACAACCAACCAACAGATAACCACAGATTGGTTTCATGATAAAAAAATTTATGCTGAATTTATAAATTTTTTACAACACAAAAATAACAACAATTCATCACTAGAAATGACCATTGAAGAATATTTGAAAAACAATCCCAGAAATAAATATACAATCGTGACATAAACAAAAATTTATAACAAATTCATTTTTGGATATAAATTATTTGTATTTTCACACAAAATTTTTTCTAAATCATCAATCTGTAAATTTTTGATTTGCGCCAACACTTTGGCGGTTTCAACAACAAAAGCTGGCTCACATATTTTTCCACGATATGGCACAGGCGCACAATATGGCGAATCTGTTTCAATAACAATCCTGTTGTTTGGAATTTTAACAAAATTTTCACGAATTGATTCACTGTTTTTGAAAGTCAAAATACCACTGGCAGAAAAATAAAAATCACGTCCCAGCGCAAATTCTGCCAATTTCCAATTGGATGTAAAACAATGCATAACGCCATGCGCATCTGGATATTTCTTTAAAATTTCAATTGTGTCATCTTCGGCATCACGCGTATGAATTGCAATTGGCAAATTATGTTTTATTGCGATTTGAATTTGTTTTTCAAACAATTCAATTTGTGCATCACGTGTTTGATTTCCAAAATGATAATCCAACCCAATTTCACCGACACCAATAACAAAATGATTATTCAATACATCATCTGTCAAAAAATCATTAGGATTTAAATCAGTATGTTCTGGATGTATTCCGCACGTCACAAAAATATTATCATGCGATTGTGCAATTTGTAATGCAGGTTTTATATCGACACCTTCTGCGGTTGCGCACACCATTATTCCAACACCGGCATTTTTCGCGCGATTAACCACCGCATCGACACCACCATCATATTCATCAGTTAAATGACAATGTGTATCTATAAACATTTTTTAATCTCGTTTATAATTTTGAATATTGTTATATCAGATTTCAAATTCAAACGTGTTATATCAGATATTGCACGCGTAGCAACCGGATATAAATCCGCCAATTCAAAATGTGCGATTGCATCCAACACCAACGTATACAATGTTGCATCAGTCGAAATCTTGATTGCAATATTCATAACATCAACCGCATTTGCGTGCTTATTTTGTAAAACATCCAATAATTCTTCATATATCAAATCGCCACCGTTTGATTTCAGATTTGCAATTTTGCCAAAACTGCCATTTGATAATTTCAAAATATCAGAACTAACCTCTGTATCACCCATAAATTTCACACACAATTCACGTAATTGAGATATTGTTAACGGGTGCATTTTTTCAACACGGGCACGCGAACGCACTGTTGGTAATACATTTGATAATTGATGAGTAATTAATAAAAACAATGTTTGTTGCGGTGGTTCTTCTAATAATTTCAAAACGGCATTTTCTGCTGCAACAGTTAATTCATCAACTGCATCAATCAACACAACGCGCCATTGCCCAGACATAGAATGCATTTGCATTTTTTCAATCATCGCCCGCACAGTATTAACAGATATTGATTTTGCATCACTTTTTATATTTCCCCTGTCATCAATATTGTGTGCCAAATCTATGATAAAAAAATCGCCAACATTTCCATATACCATTTTGGCAATTTTATATGCCATGGTTGCTTTGCCAATACCCCGTGGACCGCACAACATCCACACAGGATGAATTGGATGAACATCGCGATTATTCCACGCATCCAGAAAATTTTTCATTGTTGATTCATGACCAACCAGACAATCATTATCCATTGGATGTGGAAATTCGAATAAAACTTCTTTCTTTTTTGCCATTATTTACCCCAAATCATCACAGATATATTTTTCATCACACGGCCAAAAAATTGGATTTTGCGCACTCTGTCCTTTGCAACCATTGGTATACGTTTTACCACATCACCGTTTTTTTCGATAACAACCTCGCCTATTTTTTGTCCCTGTTTAACAGGTGCAGCAACCGGTTCATCAAAACGCGCCAACACACGAATATTTTTCAAAGACGCATCCTTGGGCAAAGTTATTGCAACATTTTCATTAACAGTTGCATCCACTGTATCGTACAATCCATACCACACAGGAATTTTTAACAACACATCACCCGGTCGATAAAATATTTTAGTTTGTGTTGTTTTGTATCCATGATTTAATAATTTTTTCATTTCTTCGGCCAACGCATCATGTCCACGACCGTTAAATCCATTTATAACACCGATTAAACGCCTGCCACCGATTTTTGCACTGGCCACCATACCATATCCACCATTATCTGTATGACCGGTTTTTAATCCATCTGCCCCAGGCATAACAAACAATAATTTATTATAATTCAAAGTATGTGTGCGATTCCATTCACGACACCAATCTGTTTTTGAATCATTAAATTCAAATCGTTTTGTTGCAAACATTGGATAAATATCAGGATATTCATCAATAATATATTTTGCCAACAACGCCAATTCATGGGATGTCATCAAATTATTTTCATGTGGCAGACCACTGGCATTACCAAACGTAGATTTTTCCATACCAATTTCACGTGCCTTTTTTTGCATCAACTCCGTAAATTGACTTTCGGTTTTTGCAAAATGTTCAGCCACCACCACCGATGCATCACCCGCCGATAAAACAATAATCCCCAGAATTGCATCACGAACAGTAATTTTTTGTCCTGGGACCAAACACATCTTGCTGGCAGGATACCATTGTGGATTTTTATAATCAGCAGAATCAGACACAGTTAACACATCATCCATTTTTAATTTGCCAGATTTGATTTCATCAAACAATACCGTTAATGTCATCAATTTTAACATTGAAGACGGGGGCATTAAAACATCGCTATTTTTGGCAAAAATTTCATAACCAGAATCATAATCAATTAAATACGCAGATTTTGCACGTGTCTGAAAATCTGTCGCATTTGCAATTCCAATATTCAAGAACGTTAAAAAAATCAGGAATCTTTTTATCATATCGCACATTATGATAACAATAATATTTCCCAATTCCAATATTTTTTTAATATTGTGATATGTTATCTTACCTTTTGCATGGTTGGCAAAACATAGGTGTGTTCTGCATATGCCATTTCGCCATACAAATTTGGCAAAAATTCAGGATGAACATGCATATGATCTTTGATAATTTGTTCAACCTGTTTATAGGCATCTTCCATTTTCAATGGTTCAACAACTGATTGTGTCCGCATCAATGTTTCTTTTAATTGTTTTTGTTCACTGGGACGTAAATTATTCGCAATTGTCGCAGCCACATATCGCATTGCACGATCATTAGACAATACAGACGCAAAATCTTCCAAATCGGGATGTTCTTTGATTGCCTTGTTAATATATTCACGTGCAACAGAAATTGCCATCTTGTTTGCATCTTTTTGCATACCAATGATATACCAACCGATTAACCCAGCCACCAAAGTAATTAATGATAAAAACATTGGATCTTTTGCTGTGTTTTGCACAACTTTATTTTCAATTCTATTTTTTAAATCTGTCACACCATATATCACAGGCACCAATGCGACACCCCACATACCAACAAACATAAATCTTGGTAATAAATATTGTTTTATAATTTTATTTTTCATAACCCTGTTTTTCATAACTTTTACCTCTGTTTCATTATAAAACCAATGATTGCTTTGTCAAATTTTATTTACCTTGCACGATGTAAAACGTGCAACAAAGATTTATCCTTTAATTTTTCAACAACCCATTGTGTCCGTCCGTTTTTTCCATCATTTTGTCCGTACAACACATTTGGAACATTCCGATATGTCCTGAAACATATAACACCATCAGGATTAATATATCGCATCATATTAACCATAACCAAAACGCGATTATCTATGTCCAAAGAATCAAAAATATTAGACAAATGAATAAAATCATACTTTTTATTCAAACTATGGTGCAAAGACACTATATCAGACCATATAAAATTAAAAGGTGTTTTAACAATTTGGCGTGCCTGATTAAATTCTGCTTCTGTTATCATGTATTTAGTGTATGTACCATATCCATGATTAAACAGTAAAAAACCGCGCATATTGTTCATATATTTAGTTTCTTTATCTGGTAAAACACGCAATATTTTTGGCATATTTTTAACACGCGACACATCCACCGCACACCATAAATCATTTAATAGTTTTTTATATTCTTCATAATCCAATAATTGCAATGCTGCCGTTTTTATATCCATCATGCATTTTGCATTATAAGAAATGTCAAATGCATCTATATTTTTCGCACCATTTAATTTTGCAAAGACAGGATGATCGCCAGACGCAGCGACAACCAGCGCATTTTCCGTATGCTCTGGCATAAAATGCATTGCATAACGCAAATCTTCGTTTGTGACAGTATATGCCGGTGAATATGCAGCAAAATTATTACTGTCATTTGCAACAGATGATAAATATTTTTGTGCCTGTTCTACATCCGGTTTCATAAACACACCTTTAATACGAACACCAAATTAACACAAAAATAAATTATTGTCAACATATATATTTGACAAATAAAAATTTTAAATATATATTGATAAAAAAGGACGTATAATGCCAAATAAAGATTTTTTTGACAAACTAGAAGAAATTCCCATCGTATGTATCAACACAGCAATATATTTGATACCCTTGGGAATTATAACACTTGGTATAATATGGGTTATTGCGGACAATACTCGTTACAACAATAATACAAAACGCTTAGTCAAAGAAATGCCACAATCTTCACGCGACAAGGTTTTTAATGCTGGGGATTCAATATTAAATTCACGCATTGCACGTTATGATTCATTAATACAAGATTATAATTTTTCTGTTAATGAAATGCGCAATTCAACTGGGATATTGTCTTTTCGCAGTGCTGAATTTGACAAACATTACCTTGAACCAAAATTTGCAAATCAAATCGGTGTAAAAAATTTAAAAGAATACAAACGTTATATACAAAAGTTTGAAACAGACAGCCTAGAACCACGTATGCGTTATGTTTATAATAAATCTGTAAAAAATCACAACATTCGCAGTAATTTACAAAACACAAGATAAAAAAACCGCATTTTGCGGTTTTTAGAAAAAAGTTTGATTTTTATTATTGTGTATTCTACAATACCCACAATTACAGAGGGCCGAGAGACAAAAATGTAAACGAGCATAAAATATGACAGACAAACCGTCATTACAAGAAGTTATCGCCAACAAGACAGGTATTGAACCCGACCAATATTATGAAACACTGCACACAAAGTTAAACAAAGATATACAATTACAGCATTGCTTAACAGAACGCTTTCCATTCCGCCAGTTGGCAAAATATTGGACATTTCCGAATTTTTATCACAAAACACTGGTGAACGATTTACGAATGACATCATCTTGGTTTCTAAATCGATTTGGCACCATATATCCTGTGCCGGCAATTCCGTCCCCAGACATTGACGATGCCAATGATTCAGAACCTAAACTAAAACAAATATTTGACGAATTTCCGTTTTTTAAATTTGGCGGTGTTCCATTTGTTTGCACTCATGATTATTTATGGAATAATCGCCCAGGCCAAAATTCCCGCAACAAAGATGTCTTTGAAATTCGTTATGGAATAAAACTGAGTGATGTTTATATTTCTCTTTATGAATTACAAAGTGTTGCATCGTTTAATTCTATTTTTTCAACGATTGATGATTTTATCGTCACCGGTAATGACGATAATTCACTACTCACTATCATAGACAATGATTTGCCGTATGGTGCCACAGATTCCGTTGAAAAATATGAATGTCATTTTAAACCGATTTTCTGTCTGGACCAAGGCATTCCTGTTAAATACATAAAAACCGTTAATGATGATAATGAAATGCTGCACTCGCGCCGGTATGCTGCAGACAAACGACACCAATACGCCGAACAACGAACCCAAGTATTAAAAAAGTTGGGGGAATTCTATAAAACAAATAATCCAAACGATTATTCGGTCGTTGGTTATCCAACAGACATAGATTTTATTGTTAAAACGGGACACCATGAATTCACATTTCTGGGGTACGATAGATTTTCAAACAATGGGAATTTTATGATTACAAATGTCAGTTATGCTACAAATACCGATGAATTAAAATATACGATAAAAAAATGCAATTTTTCACAAATGCCAGAACAAATAAATGCTATACAGCGCGCCAGAGCAATACACTTTAACAAAATGTACGCCCCAAAGAACAGGTAATATAATTAGCAAACATATGAAACAGCAACGGATTGGTCATGCGCTGCGCTCTGACCTATCCCTTCGTCCCGCCTGTTAAAATC
>CAMOGA010000012.1 GCA_946613885.1 uncultured Pseudomonadota bacterium | reverse complement strand
CATTTAAAAATTATTTAAAAAGTCCTTGACTTCTGCGGATTTTAAGGTTATTATATGTCGCGTTATTCGGGCATAGTTCAGTCGGTAGAACAACGGACTGTTAATCCGTATGTCACTGGTTCGAGTCCAGTTGCCCGAGCCACAAATTAGCCGTAAGTTCTTGAATTTACGGCATTTATTTTTTCTACCTCTGCGGCAATTTGTTCCGGTATAACACGTCAAAAAAATCAAAACTTCAGTCAAAAAACACATATTTTCACACTAAAACACCCTTTTCGGGCATACGGACAGCCGTTCCGTGTGTCGCAAAACATGTTTCATTCCGTATGTCTCTTAGCAAAAACACAATAAAATCAACAGGTTATAAAAACCATAACAAACCGGTGTAAATTTATAGTTGGTCTAAAACAACAAAAAACGCTCTTAATACCACTAAATACCTCTTTATTGGCATTTGCAAAAAAAATTTAGTCCGTGTTTCACTTTGATAAAAACCACAGAAATTCGGCATTTTTGTTTTTTATGATTTTTTCTTAATAAATGACTGGACTTTTGTTGCGACATACGGACAAATACGACAACCTTAAAAGGATTGTTCATGAAGTACAAACACTTTCGGGAAATCGAGCCCAGTAACAAAACCGATTTTATTATGCTCTACTTTGCCGCGTGCCGATCACTACACGAGTTAGAGAACGCTATACGCAGAACAAACAACGGCAAACTAACCTGCCGGCAAGCATGGCTACTTCGCCGTCTCCAGCGCAAATTATTCCAAATGGCCGCAATGTGGAAAAATAAAATAGTTTAACTACACACCCACACAATTTATATATACAGATACCTTATCTATTTATATTACCTTATGAAATCTTGTGCAAATCTAACCAACCGACAGTCCTTCTATCTGTCCAGTACTCTATTTTCAGTTTTTTCCCACTATTTTTATCAAACACAATCTTTGCGGCCCCATCCTGGACAGGGTTCTTGCTTTTAATACCTATATCAGGATCAGTCTTATAAATGTAATATAAAATATTATCTTTTTTATCCCAGCTAACAACCACGCTTTTGCTAACCATCTCGTTTGTTTTGATTTTTATAATAGTGTCTGAAAAAGTCTGTGTTATTGTTACTTCTACATCTTTGGTTGTCGATCCCTTGAAAGAGGATTTTATTTTTCCTTTCCATTTACCAGATATAATTTTACGTCCAAACAGACTTGGACAAATGCGCCAAATTGCGTAATTGAAAACAACCCACACACACCATATGACGATACTCGTGTATCCAACGGCAGTCCAGAATGGCGTATTAAATCCCTTCCATAAAACAGCAAAAATGGCACAAATTAAACCGATAAAATATTTATTGTATATCATAGTACCGCCTTTACATTTTTTAAGAAAACTATTGCAACATCTGGATTTGTACCCCATTTCTGTCTTTCATGAAAAAGTGGTTTTATACCATTTACTTCTTTGAACTGAAATGGTAATCTCAACTGCCTTAACAATTCGTCTATGACCCCCATAATTTTTCCTTTATAATCTCTAGAATTGTCACATAAGATGTTTGGATCTACATTACTAACAAGACACTCAATTAAAAAAGATGGAGTATCCCAATCATGGTCGTTCCGAATGCCTTTTAAAATCCTGACTATTTTTTTATAATAATTATCTGTCACACTATTCAATTGTCTGCCCTCTTCAATATCCTGTTCTGGATAATTGATTATAACCCCATAATCATATCTATCTGGCACCAAACAAATGCCGTCATATGCGGTCATTCCACTATCATCTTTCGCAACAAAAGCACAAACAACATCTGTTTGATGTTTGTACGATGTTTCTTTTATTTTAAATGATTTATTACCACGTGTAATACTGCCATTTCCTATTTTTTGTCTTAATGCTAATTCCAGATGGTATTTGTAATCTGTTGGGCTTCGACCACCACCGGCATGTCTTGGGCTTATTGTTTGTGTATTCTTATTGACCCAATAATAAGCATCACTGAATAAAACATAGATATCAACATCACTATCTTCTCTTACATTTGTTCTATTCTCATAAGACCCCTTGAGATGTATGCTTGGTTTTTCAATGCCCCACAGGCTCCAATTGTATTCATTGATGGCATCTGTAACTAAATCTATCGACCTTTGAGCTTTTTGATCTTCTGTTTCAGACAATGGTTTTGTAAACTTTATCAATTCTTCTTCTGTATACATATTTCTTTCCTTTTTTAATTGTTAATCTGCATGTTTTATATCAAATTTTTTGATATTGTCAATATAATTCTATATTTTTATAGAAAGTTTTTGATTATTTCTATTGTTTTTCATAAAAAATGTGGTATAATTTAACTCCAAGAAGGGGCGAATATGAATTTAAAAGAACAAATTTTGCAGTTTTTTAAACAACATTCTGATTGTGATTTTACCCTGTCACAAACGATTGATGAATTGCAACTGGACCCTAAAAAATACACATCTGTTGTTTTATACCATTTAAGAAGGTTTGTAAATTCTGGTCAATTAAGAAAAACGGAAAACAAAACATATAAATTTATAAATGATACCGAATGCAATACAGTTAATATTTTATACATTGGTGATGCTCGCGCCGGTTCAAATGATAGTTTTATTGATGAAGAAAATGGTTTGACTACTATCCCAGTAAAAGCATCTTTAATAAACTATGATCCCAAAGACCTGATGTTGGTTTCGGTCAAAGGTGATTCTATGGAACCAGATTTACCTGATGGTTCACTACTTTTATTTAAAAAGATTCCAGAAGGCGTCATTCCAAATGATGACAGAATTATTTTCTGCAGATATAACTCTGGATTTAAAATTAAACGTTTTAAACATCTTAGCGACAACTTTGCGGCACTGGTATCAGACAACAAACAATACGCACCTTTGATTATAGATGAGAACACTGACTTTGCGCCCAAAGGTGAATTTATCTCGATTATACGATAGCGTTTACCTATTTTTAAACATTTACTAATTATTATTTATAACTCTTATTTCATCATCCGTTAAGTTATAAAGCTTATAAACCAATGCATCAATCTGTTTATCTGTGGTATCTATAATTGATTTAATAGTCTTTGCCTGTTGAGATAAACGTTCGAACCTGTCATACCAATCTTCTTTCACCTCACCAATCAAATTTATTTTCTGCTTTTTTAAAGCTTCTGTAAAACTTGTCCAGTCCAATTCAAACCAATTTGCTAATGCGGCATTGATATTTATGTTTTTAAAGTCACCCTGTAATAAGGTATAAAATTTGCCGGATAAATCTAATAATTCTTTGTTTTTTATCATCATTAAATCAGATAATTCAACAAATGCCCTTTGCTGCCTTAATGTAATAGCAGGAATAGGAACAGAGCCAACATTGCTTGGGGTGAAATTTATACCTCCACCCATCCCAGAAGTATCATACATTTGTTTCATAAACCACTTAATTAAAGGAGTATTTAAAACACAAACGATGTATTCAGGGATCAATTTATCAAATTGTTTTATCATTACAGTGGATTTCCCAGACAAATATTCTGCGGCTTTATCATAAAATGATTCAAAATGTCTTATCCCAGATACTAATATCTTGTTAGTATTTTGCTGATTGTATCTTTTAGGCATTTTTGTGCTCAAATTTGCCTTTTTTACAACAGGAAAAGTATAATCTTTTTTGATGTATCTTGTTGGTTGATAACCCCACAAGGGTAAATGTGAATCAATCGTACCTGTATTGATAAACTTAAAATAAGTAGAAGAATTGACATTATGTGTAGTACTATCTTCTAAGATATCGATCAATTCATATGTTTCCCCAGTTGTAAAAGGATTTTCTAGCGAAACATAAGTAGATAAAGGCAAATGTTTTTTCATTTTTACAATTATATTGTAAGATTCTATTAAGTATTCACCCCAATTTTGTAGGATTCCTTCAGATAAATCATAAATATTTGCAAAAACTCTAGCCATACCTGTTGTGTATTTGGTAACATTTAGCTGTTGGTTTTTCTGTTTCCTGAACCCAACAATTACAGGAGATATACCAACCCCATCAAAAATTTGAAAGGAAGACACATCCGTCAACAAGTAAAGATATGGAGCAGTAAATTGTCTTAAAGCCATACCATAATCCATAGACAACCATTTGTTAGGCGTAATCATTATCAAATATGCGTTTTTATTTAAAAGACGTAATCCTTGTTCATAAAACGGTATATATAAATCCCAATTGCCTTTTGTTGTAGCATAGTGAGTAGCCAACCAATCACGTTCTTTTGATTGATATTTTGTCATTGATTCTGAATCAACATATGGTGGATTTCCAACAACAACGTCAAATCCACCTTTGGACATAATATCTGGGAACTCTTTATTCCAATCAAACGCATGCTCTGGATCTATCTCTGGATCATCAACCAATGAATTTCCGCATTTGATATTATTATCCAACGATGTTAACGGATCTTTCTTATTAGCTGTTTTCAACCATAATGCCAATTTGGTAATTTCAACAGATTCTGCATTCAGATCAACACCATAGATATTATGGGACAAGATATGATTATCATAATTAAATAGTGTCGCCTGACGACCCTCTAAGGCACCTATCTCTTCATTAACCATCCTGCTTTGTTCTTTCAAATAATTAAATACTTGAACCAAAAATGACCCACTACCGCAAGCAGGATCCAAAACAGTGATATTGTTCAAAGCATCTCTATACTTCAACCAAAAATCCAAATGTGCTTTGATTTTTGCATTTGTTTTACGTGTGTTACCTGTTTTTAATCTGATCTGTTCTTCGGCAGTAAATTTAGGTAAATCATAATAACCCAATTCTTTTTTCTTATCTTCAAGCCATCCACCAACAGCTTGATCAACTATGTACCTAGTGATATATTCTGGCGTGTAAAAAATACCGTCTTTTTTACGTTTGCCTTGTTTTTTATCTATTTGTTCGCCACGTAGAGCAGCTTTGATTTCTTCCAAATCCGTAATGGATTGTTCAAATATATGTCCCAAGATGTTTACGTTCAGATCACTTTCAAAATCATATGCTTCAAGTGCTATGACTTTTTCTAACACAGAATCTTTAATTACAAGATTATCAATAACTGCATCATCTTTGAACAAGCCACCATTAAACCTATTGATGTTTTCGTTTGGATAACCTTGGTCAATCATTCTGAACAAGTTTTTCAATCTTTCCCATAGCTTAGTGTCGCTTGTATCAAAACGAACGTTCTTTGCCTCATCTATGATAGTTCTAAAGATTTTATATGGTAACAAACCAATATCTTCGCAAAAACATATGAATATGATTCTATCCAGTATCTTTTGAGATTTTGTTAGAACTAAATTATCGTCTATATCTGGATTGTTCTCTTTGATATGATCGAATAAGCTACTTCTACATCTTTTGTAATCTTCATAAAACCTTTTTGTTATTTTAGCATCCGCATCGATTTTGTTTTTTAATAATTCATCAATAATAGATTCTCCTTTCGGAACAAACAATCTATCTTTGGCTAAAAGAGCATAGAATGTTTTTAACACATCCGGTTTTGCCAAATCTTTGACCATAAATTTTTGATATGCAGAACTGTCATTGGATGGATATACCCTGATTTCAACAAAATTGGACACGATAACCCATTTACAATTACCACCAGATTTGGAAACGTAACTAAACGCTTGTTCAACAGGGGTTCTGTTGTCATTCTTTCTATTTTGTCTATGATCCAGATTTGTGAACGCATCTTTTAATTCGATGACTACACGAATATCATTTTTTGTTTCATCTGACGTTAAATAACCTAGCACACCATCTGGTTTTGTGCCATCTGTCTTGGATTTTTCCTCTTTTTCAAGATTATATTCGCTTAAACCACGTTCATATGCATATCCGAGAACTTTGCCGAATACATCGTTCAGAAAATCTGATTGTAGCTGTTCCTCTTTTTTAGAGTAAATGCTACGTGTTTCTACTTCTTTGACCCATCCACGCAGTGCCGCCAATCTATCATCAATATCTGGAACGACCAGTGTTTCCAAAGATAATTTTTCTTTTAAGTATTTTTCTGAAAAAAGAGCATTGTATTCCGACATGTAAAACCTTTTTGCATATTATACGCTAGATTGTTGTTTTTTGCAATAATAATACAAACTCGTTAATATATGAAACCCGGTATTATAAAACACCTTTTATGCCCAATTCTTTGCGCATTTTTGTACCAAAAGCCACAATTTTATCTGCCATTTCATCAGCTTTAGCTTCTATTGCTTTTACATCGTGCATTTTGTTATAACACCGACATATTTCAGAATCCAATTTATAATACTCGTCATAAATTTTTTTAGATGCATATATTATCATTTGCCCCTGAAGCGCATTAAACATATCTTTGCATTTCCGAGGCCATTGATGATTACGACGATATTTGTCGTGTTCCATCAACACCTGACACGCCTCAATATACAATTCTTCACGTTTCCGCATTATATGCAATTTACGTTCACGACGTGACTGCAACCAAGATTGTATCCCAAGACCTATCAGCGTTATCAACGAACCAACAACGACACCACCAGCCGCCACTAAAGAAGCGATTATTGTTTCAGACATCTTTTATACCCTGTTATTTTGTAATTTTTTTCTATTTTAACCATAGTATAAAGCCAGTGTTTTAGCAACTGATTTTGATTAACTAAATCGTAACGATATCGTTACGAGAGAATGTATATAATGTACTCTTTTTTATATTATTGAATGCTATTTTCGACCAATCTAAAAATGTACATATTTGCATACCAATTTCCACTGTTATACCATAGCAAACAATAAAAAAACTGATTTTGCGTATCACAGCCGATTTTTTGGCACTGGAATTGTTGCTGTTCATACATTGTTTACATTTGCCATGTTTTATCCTTTTGGTTATACATACCTACGATATAAAAAACAAAAATCTGTGCCAGGTATTTACATCACTAAATATCAATGTTCAGCGATTGATAAGAAATCATTTAAATTCTTTTTTAAGTTCTTATTTAAGAGATTATTTCACTATTAAAAATCACAAAAAATTATATTGATTAAAGGGTATTTAATGGGTCTTTTTACCAACTAGAAATTTACACATATGTACACCGCTTGTTTTTTCATACATCAGACCAACACGAAAAAAGCCCTGATTCCTGCGGTGTTGTGGAGTTTTTTTAATTCCAATTAAATTTGCTGTTAATCCGTATGTCACTGGTTCGAGTCCAGTTGCCCGAGCCAAGAGTTTTTGAATATAATAAACCCCGCAGAAATGCTGGGTTTTTCTTTATCCTGATCGTTTTTTGAATCAAATGGCTTGGGTTTGTTGGGAGCAATCATTTCCAAAGCAACAACATTCGAAAAAGCCCGGATTTCCAACACTTTGTATCACCGGTTAAAAATCAAACGGAGTAAAAATTATGTTGTTTGAAAAGTGTGATACGCCCTGTGGTACATTTGGACCAAAACCACGAATAATCTTGCGTAAAAATATCTTCTATTATATGATTGAATTACCATACGTTAACGGTAAAAGACGCTTCTTTAGAAAATCGTTGCATACTGATAATTATTTTGAAGCACGTCAGATCGTTAAAATGTGGATAGCACAAGGATTGAATATGCGTACACCAAAGTTTCCAGTTTTTGAATATCCGTCTGATCGTCAGATGTATGATATGAAAAAACAAGCAAAGTCGATATATAAATCTGGCAATTTATGGTCTGAAATTCGTCGCTTGTTGGAATTAACACACTTTGATACGCCTAATATTAAAATGTGTACGGTCAGCAAATTAGATCCGGTTGAACCTTTTGAATTATCTAAATCCAACGACCACGAAAACATTGAAATGTTGTTGGAATTAGACCCCTATGCTCAAAGGGAAATGATAATTAAAGAACGTGAAATTGCTGTATTAAAGCGCGAAATGGCGATTGCAGAACGCGAACAAAAACAAGCCGAACGTGAACAACAATTTTATCAAAAACAACAAGAATTTGCAGATATGCAGAAAATATACCAACAAATGCAATACGTAAAATCTGCAAGTATAGATTTTCTGCAAAATCAAAATGTTATTCAACCTGCTAAACCAGATAAAAAATTAGATTTAATAACGATTCAAAGTGTTTTAAATCGTTTTGCGTTTAAATGCGGTGAAACAAAAGAAGAAACACAAAGAAAGCAAAAGATTATAACAAAGTATTCAACTGAAGCTGGGTTAACACTTGATGACGATTATTCAAAGTTTCATAATGCAACAACTTTAACCACTATTTTTGATCTGATAATAAATAACCCAGATACCAAAGGTGATCAAAAAAGAAAACATGCAAGATGGATTAAAGAATTTGTTAATTTTGCAGCTCAAGTTCACCCCGATTTGTATAAAACGAACATCTTGGCATATTTACCAGATATTGAAGGTACTAAAAAATCAGAAAAGACCCCACACGATCCATACAGCGAAGAACAATTGATGCAAATTTTCAATCCAGAATATAAATTCTTTGAAAAACATCCTGATTTTTATTGGGGATGTATGATTGCGTTGTTTACTGGTGCAAGATTAAATGCAGCATTTACCCTGCAATACAAAGATATATTTCAAAAAGATGGTATCTGGTGCGTTCACTTCGTCGAAGATTATCCAGGTGTTAAAAAATTAAAAACAGAAGAATCAGAAAGATTGATTCCCATACATTCTGCGCTGGTAGATATGGGATTTATTGAATATCTTAACCGCCAAAAGATTAAACGCAAATGCACAGATATGGATTTTATATTTCCAGTGTGTTTAACGTCTGGTGGAAAATTGAATACACATATCCCGAGAAACTTTTTCAATTTCATAACCCAAATTGGTGTTAAAGACGCAACAAGTGGCAAATATGACTTTCACAGCTTCCGCAAAAATGCTAATATGCGGATGGAAACTTGCGGAATCATCCGTTCATATATCGATAAATTGATTGGTTGGTTAAGTAAAGGTAGCGAAGGCGAACGTTCGTATTCGAATTACACGATCAAACAATTATCAGATCAGTTGGAATTATTAAATTATGATTTCCTGCAGGACGAGTTCGACGCATGGAAAGATATTATGTCTAAAAAATAAATCCAAAAAAAAACGCGCTTTAGGGACTTTTTATGCCATTTGCATACATCAAATTCAGTACGTTGTGCGATTTTTGATGTTCCGCCAGTTAAGATTTTGTGTCGTTGTTGTGTCTAAAAAAAAAATTAATTTCTCACTTAAAACTATAGTTAAAAATATAATAACCCATTGATTTGCCATCAATTTTTTATTTTTTTATTTTTTATTATTTTTTACTTTTTTTATTTTTTACCCAAAAATGAAAAAATAAAAAATAATTTTTACCAATATTAAAATTCTCCACAAAAAACGCCTTTCTGTTTCAAGCAAAACAACCGATTGAGAACACAACACATTATTTTGCTTTACAAAGTATTTTTTTGATGATATGATGGTAGCATATACGAAAGTTAAGTAGTAACTCAACTTAGTATACGTTTGATCTGTATATAAAAAACATTCGTTAAATATGTTTTAATATACAAGTTTATGTGCTTATGCATTTTTATGATGGGTTTTTTATACCCTATTTTTTTTACGTTCTTAAAACCAATTTCCCAATAAACAGTGTAGATAGCTAGTTATATAATAGCACTTTTTGTGCTTTTTTTTATAAACTCGGGCCTTTTTGGCCCTTTTTTCATTTCTAAAAATCAATCTCAACATATAAAGGAAACAAGCCATGAAATACGAAAAAATACCTGCAACAAATGCAAACGAAAACGATATTGCAGCATATTGTGCAAACAATAATATCGAAATCAGTCTGGGCAATGCTCACGATGTAACTATGAGAACTTTTAAACTCAACCCCATTATGCAACTTGATTCATATGGGGTGCCTCATAATGTAACAGAAAGAGTCGCTAGGTTTATAGAGTGCCAACCGACCACAATTGCGCGTATCGCTGAAAAAACAGAACTTATAAAAGTCGAATTACAACAAGAAAACTTTCGAAACAATATTCAAAAAGCACAAATTGACGCGACTCCAGATTTGACAAAATTGGTCAAAAACCTTTACCGCTTAAATATTGTGGATGAAAACAGCTATTTAGCTTTGGTCTGTTTTCTTATGCAACTCAAATATTCGCGTGATCAAGAAATTCCAACAAATGATAAAACTTGTGTATTTTTCAACGGTGTGGCACGCAATGGCAAATCTGCAACAGCAAAAGCAATTTGTGATATAGAATCACAATATGGAAATGTGTTTAAAGCACAATCTGGAAAACTTTTAGAATCAACTCACGAAGAACAAGTTTGGAAAAGCCATTTAAATTATTTTGATGAAGTAAAACCAACAGATATTGATCGTGAATTGTTATTAACTATTGTTAACGGTGGTGAAGTCGAAATTAACCCTAAAAATAAAAAACCCTATAATTATCACGTTAATACCAACAATATATTCACATCTAATGATCAAATAAGTTTAAAACAGCGTCGTGTATCGATTATTAAATTTGGCAACAGATTAAGTGGACGACCTTTAGGGGCAGAAGCTTTAATTGATATTGTAACCAATATTATTAATTCGTTACCAAGTTTTGATCATTATTATGATTTATACGATATTGTTTCCGTTTATAATGAAAATCGTATAAACGCGTTAGCGATATCAAATATTATCACATATATATCTGAAAAATTTGGTTTTGTGAATGCTTCAAATGAGATTTCTTTAACCAGCAATCTAACTTTCGCACCACATGATATATATAACTGTGTACAGAACGTTTTTACAAAACAAATCATTACATCAGAACGTAAAGAAGCTATACGAACGGCCTTAAATTATTTGGAAGAACAAAATTTGATTCATCGTATTGAATACGATTACTGCTCCACCAAATATTATAGTGTAGACGCTCGAAGTTATCTAAAAATCATGGAGATTTATAACGACATAAACACCAAATATGAAACAAATATTAAGGTCACAGAATCTGATCTTTATCAAAGTTTATCCAGATTCTTTGATAACGTTCCAACAACAAATTTAACAGAAACACAAGGAGAATAAATTATGCTTAAAACAATTAATATGGATCGGGGAAAAAACCTTCTTGAAGAAATGAAGTTACATAAAGAAAATCAATTTGTGATTACAGCCGACACAATAGCTAAAGGGAATATGCTTTATCATACTAAACTTAAGCAAATACGTAAGTTTATTTTGCAAAATCCGAAGTTTGAAATGGCAGCAAACAAAGGTTTTACTTTAGAAGATGTATTAAAACGTTATATAACTAAAGATGTTTGCACGTATATTTCATGTAATTTCATATTAAACTTTTTAAACGAAGAATGTCCACATGGGGAGCTTTTTAAAGATTATGTAAAAGAATTATACATGCATACCCTAGGATTGAGCGACGAAAAAACCATGGAAATTTTCGAAAAACACAAAATACACCATATTTCAATGGGATGTCCACCTGGTGTAACAATGGAAGATAAATGGTCTTTTCGGCAACGTAAAAAGCGGGAAAAGCAGCAGGCGATAGCAAAATACAAAAAGGAACAACGCGAAAAGAGAAAATTGGCTCATTTGCAACATTTATATGACACTACCCCACATTAATTATATTACGGAACAAAATATCTCAAAAAATATGTTCTATGTAATATATGGGTTGGTTGGTGTTATAGGCTGTAAATCGCTATTTCTATTAACCGCCTTGTCTGTAAAACATAAAAAGCGCTGAAAATACTGTAAAAAAACAATACAGAGATTCAAGTAAGCGTTTGTAATGTTTATATCGCGCGCAAAAAAAATTAAAGCAATCGAGGACTAATAAAAAATGACTACGAACACTAAAATAAGCCTTAATCCCAACACAACCATCCAAACAAAAAGTATATTATATTCGTGGTTAAATAATATTAGTCCTCGATTTTTTTTATCAATTCAACTTCCCAAGCACCTTCGTTCAACAGATTTAACAAAATCCAACAAAAATTTATTAAAAATTATGCTAAAATTTGAGAAATTATCATTAAAAAGGCATTGGAATAAAAAACACATCCCTTTTATTGCTTTTTCAGAACATGGGAAAGCACGAACTTGGCATTACCATGTATATATTTATAACTGCTCCTTTAGTTTTTTTAAAATAAAATCAATAATTAATGATGTTTCAACAGAATTAAATTTACCCCCTGAAGTGCTACATGTTGAACCCATATCAACAACTGGAGTATATCCGTATACATCCAAAGAAATTATTGCTGATATTAATTACCACTTTGATTCAGACCGTATAATTACATCAGAATTTTTATTTAATCTTCCACCTATACCAATAAAACATATTCCATAATCACAGAATCAGGTCCAGAATCACAGAAATTGAATTTTTGATAACTTATACATCGGTCAAAATCGGAGCAATCCAGGACCAAATCTGAACACAGTAATTAAAAACCACCAATTTTTATCTTGGTGGTCTTTTTATACATTTATGATGTTAACACTCATCGCAATATTATTATCTTTTAATTTTTGTCTGGCTTGGCATGCTTGGTTATATCTAAAATAGATTTCAGGTAAAGTAATTCCATTGGCAACAAGTTTGAAACAGGTGCAGTTCATATTTTTTATCCTTTGGTTTGGCGGTGATTTTTTATGCAGCCATTGATTCCATAACGAATTTATTAAACTGACGCAATCCACAACGAACCGCACGACTTTTCATACGACCACGGACATAGTGTTCACCACCGTCAAAGTATCGTGGTAAAACATCAGATATTGAATCTGCTAACTGTTCAATTGTCTTATTTTCCCACTGACATACGTATTTTACACCGGTCAAATAATCGAACACGGTGGATGGTTGGTTATTATCTGTGAACAATTTATAACCGTTGTTAATTAACCAATTTTTATAATTTTTTAACATTTTTTATCCTTTTGTTTTTTTTGATACGGTATAATTCTACCGTGTAAAAATTGCTTTGCACACAACTTTTTTATAAAAAAAATGGCTAAAAACCGCCATTTTTGCTATTTATAGAGAATAGTTAATAATGCTTTCTATGCCAGTATGCTGTTAGAATCTTTGTTGAAACGTGAATTCGGCAGTATATTTATCATATTCACGCTGCCAAATATTTGAATCTCGTCTGGTATACGAAACAGTCAATGTCGGGACAAATCCCCATATATCAAATTTATGATTAGATATAGATATTGAATACCGTTGATTAAAATCTTTCGCAACTTTTTTTGTAAAATTACCGTTATCAACAACCCATCTTTCGCCATCATAATTTGTCCAATAAAATGACGGTTCGGCATAAATATCAAATCCAGACGGCAACGCAACACCAAAACCAATTCCAACAGATGGACGCCAATTTGCATACACATCATCTTTGGCGGTTTCGCGTTCAATACCACCACGCAATACAATGTATTTTGTTGCATCTAATGAATATGATAATCGGCTGTTTGCAGAATATGTTTGACCGTTCATCCAAGGACCATATTCGTCGTATTTATTGTTTAATATTCGTAAAGATAACCCACCGGATAATTTACGGGTAAAATCATAATTAGTGTCTAATTTTCCACCAATCGACCAATTATACCTGTCCCAACCATACCAACGACGCGCAACAACCCCTGCCAACCAAACATCACCATTATTCCAAACATATCGCGGGCCGGTTGATGTTGATAAATACAAATCATCAAATTTATGTTTGTTATAAATATTAGTGTAAATATTTGCGTCCGTCTTCCAACGCCAATGTTCACCAAATTTAAATTCGTAATTACCCCCCAGAATAAAATTCATACCAACTGCAGATTCTGGTTCCAATAATTCACGACACATTGGGCCGAATATAGTATTTACACATTCTGTGCCACCGGTTGCTTGATTTACATTATTATCAGGTGCCGCACCAAAATTAAACCACACATTCCAATTTTTATTTTGACGAACGATATAACGATAATAAGACATCATTTTACGCACATCATCGGGTAAATCATCACCCGCCATAGCAAGACGCAAATGATAATCGGCGCGATACCAATGTCCTGTCTTCATATAACATAATGCTAATTCAAAACGCACGCGTGCCAAATCTGGTTGATCATCCAGTATTTTACGGAATATTTTAATCGCGGTATCATAATCCCCACGGCGCGCAGCGATTTGCCCCAATAAAAACCAGCGTTCGATTTCTAATGCAGGATTACCGGTTTTTGGGACAGTTGTCAGTATTTGTTCTGCTTTGTCATATTTACCGGCATCCATAAAACCGCCGGCTAATTGTATAACCTGGACACTATCTAATTGTACAGTTTTATTATTAATATTTGATTCTGCCCAGACAAAACTGGGCAGAATCATTAAGCACAGAAAGATAATAAAATGTTTCATTTATTATCTGGTTCCACCAAATCCCAGTTCAACACCAATATTACCATCGCCACCATGGTCGTCTGGTTTCCAGTTGTTATTATCATTGGGGTCTTGATACCAATCCCAATCTGATGAATTTTGAAATTGATAATTCATTGTTGCGGTTGCTTCGTTTGGTGTATTGTTATCGCCGTAATAACCAGTTGTGAATATCATTTGATGAGAATCTTGTGATTGTATAACATTATAATCGCCATCTAATCCAGTCGGAGATGTAGCAATGGTAAAATCGTATGTTCGCACAGTTCCATCACCATCTACATCAATCTTTTTTGTGACACGGTCATTTTCATCTATGTTGCCGTCACCGTTTCTATCACCAAAAACAACCAATTGATTTGTTCCGTCTGTATCTTTAATTGCCTGAATTTTATACCAATCGTCTGAAAAATCTGCTGTTAACGTTTGTTTGCCATCTTGATTGAATACTAATGTTGCACCATCATCCGTCATCAAACCGTCAGTTAATGGCACATCAATACCATTTCCATTATATGCATATCCATCACGATATCTGACATCTGCAACTGCCGTTCCAGTAAATGTTATATCGCCATTATTCGCCAATGTTGCCATATCTGTATCAGATATTTTCTTTGATACATATCCACCTGCAAATGGTGTCATCGTAACACCCCAAGCATCTAAGAATTCACGAATTTCTTGTTTGCCAGCATCATTTACCCCATTTACATCAAATGTTGCCGTCCTAAAATCGTTTTTCATTATACCAAAATCAGAATATTTTAATCCCAGTTGTTTGCCGTAACTGATATATTCATCATACAATTTAACTTTTATGCTATCATTAACGTCTGTTATATTATCTACGGATACAATGTTAGCGTCTGGGTCTTCATCGTTCATTGTACTTAAAGGAATTTCACTTTCTTGAACAAATATATTTGTGTTGTTCTTGCGTGCAATTATCCCATCTGTATCATCATCGACTGGATATTCGTCGCCATTAAATTCAACGGTTCCATCATCATTATGTATCAGATAATCTGGGTATTCATAAGATACTATTTTACCGTCTGTATCAACATTAAACTTTAATCTATAACCTTCTGATGTAAACAAATCGACACCATCCAATGTCATAATTTCTGCGTGTTGTTCCAATTCTGCCAATGGTGCGACAAAATCATTTGCACTGCGTCGTGAAATTATTCTATTTGCCGTTTCTTCTGCACTACCACCAACAAAGCAATACATATCATCCATCAGTTTTAATGCGGCCTTGATTTTGTTTTTGTCTTCTTTTGAATTATTGAACATAGATATAATATCTTGTTCTGTGGTTCCATTATCACCCAACCACTGGGCTAATTCTATCAATTCTTGTGCTTTGTCATAATCCAAACCAGAACCAACATTGACACTTGGAACAAACGCACCACGGGTTGTTGCACTGCGCCCGGCATTTCCTAAACCAACAGTTGACGCATCTGAGCCCAATTTATTTGCCACATAAACAGCAACCTGGGTTTTACTATTTGAAACCATATTTGTAATAACGGAATTACTCGTTGCAACCCGGTCTGTAAAAGTTGTCGGTGTTGTTATTGCTCCTGGTGCACCGTTTCCACCACTGCCAGAACCACCACCACAAGCAGCCAATGCTAATACAGAGGTTAAAACGAAATATTTTTTCATGATATATCCTTTTTGTTATTTCAATTATGATTATTTCACTATTTATTTATTAATTCAATGAATATTATCCCACAAACCAACGATTGTGGACTAAGTGTTGAAATACAAATTTAAAAACAATCAAAAAATCTTGTATACGCTGATTTTCTAAGTTTTTTTCATATTTTAATTTTTCAAAATCACAAATTCAAATTAGGAAAAAAATAGGTTGAAATAATCGTTCTATTAAAAGGGACTAAAATTATCAACCAAAGGAATAAAAAATGGCAGTTATTGGCTATATACGTGTATCATCGAATAAACAAACATTGGAGCATCAACGTTATGAAATTGAACAATTCGCACTTCAAAATAATATCATAGTGGACAGGTGGGTTATGGAAAAAATTTCTTCACGTAAAGCGTTAAATAAAAGGCAACTGGGGCAATTATTGGATGACCTGCAACCTAATGACATTTTAATTGCCGCCGAAATATCCAGATTGGGTCGTTCTTTGTTGGAAGTGATGCATATTCTGGAATACTGTTTGAATAAAAATTGTCAGGTCTGGACCATAAAAGAAAATTACCGTCTGGGCAATGACATCCAAAGTAAAGTTATGGCTTTTGCTTTTGGTTTATCTGCTGAAATTGAACGTAATTTAATATCACAACGAACAAAAGCATCATTGGAAAGTGTTCGTGCAACAGGTAAACGCCTGGGACGTCCATTTTCAGCACAATCAAAGAAATTAAAGTTATCACGCAACACCAAAAAAGTTAAAGAATTACTGGATATGGGTTTAACCAGATATCGAATTGCAAAAATAATGTCCGTCAAACAAACAACAGTATCAAGATTCATTAATCGTATGGGTTGGTAAGACAGACAACAATGGCTTTTATCATGATTCTTTGTTTGAACTATAATCTATACCTATCACCTTAATTGCTTTAATGTGGTCAAATCCACAATTATTTATGACAGAATTTGCATGTTCTTGTAATTTAAGTATCAACGCATCAAAATCCAAACCAGACCATTTCTTTTTCTTGATTCTCGCCACTAAAAATATGCCGTGTTGATATTTTTGGTATTTCAAATACCTTCCTACTAATTGTTGCTTTATTGCCCCTTTTAAGTCTTTGAAGGTCCAATTATCAGCAATTTTACACTCTACGTTGACACACCAGTTTTTGTTCCATATTTGCAAATCTGGTTTTTTCCTATTGGCAACTTCTGGTTCTCTAACTGCAGAATAAAGTTTGTTAGAGACCCTACGCATTTCCATAAGAATATATTTTTGGAAATATTCCTCTTTGTTTAGCTTAAATTTTTCGCCTTGTCGTGTCAATAAATGTTGATATAACCCTTTTGGACTATAATCAGACGTTTCAAGATCATCTTTTATATCCAACAATTTGTTTGTACAAATATCAAACAATTCATCGGCATTTGTTGGATTTATATAGTCTTCATTTTCAAATTTTACAATTTTGCTTTCAGACCAAATCGGATCTTCATTTTTTAATAGTAACTTGTCAGCGTTATTACGTAAATAATTTGCAGTATTTTGATCGACAGAATCAAACCACTTTGCCAATTCTAACAGATTAGGAATATTTTTACGGGATAAATAATTATTGCTTAACAAATTAATCAAATGACTTCTAAAATGTTGTGCATTATCACGATATGTCGGAGTAAACACTCCCATATTTTCACGATGAATATCTTGATTTGTATTTATGTATTTATAAACTAATTTTACAAGCTCAGACAATGTATCTATGTCAATATCTGGCATATTTTGTTCAGACAATTTGGAAAACAACCGCTCCAAGAACGAATACAAAACATCTGTTTGTGCGGTATATTTATTCTCTATTCTTTTAATTTCTTGCAAAAAGTCTCTTAAAGATATTTGATACAATAATACAAACCAAGCTACTATCTCGCTATTCTCTATATCATCAATTTTTGTTATTATGTATTGAATTAGTGCTTTTTTGTTAGTTTCGTTATGGTTTATTAATGTTAATATCTCTACGAATTGATAACAATTTGGATTACTTGGATAGGAATGTAAGACATCAAACAAAACTGGAGCTAACCGATTTAATAATTCTGTAGGAAATTTTTTTAATTTCCATAAAATATAGTTGTCTAGCGTATCACAAGTGGCTATCTTATTTATGCAAGGAGTAATCACATCCAGAAACACATCCGGATATTTTGTAGCACAAGATTTAACGTAATTAGGGACACTATTTAGAATTTGGAATCCATAAAACACAATCTTTTTTGATAAATCCTTGTTAAATACCACATCTGGATTCTTTTTTATAAAATAAGATATACCCATATTACAAATGAAACTCTTTATTAAGATTTTATTTTTACAAATTATCTCAAGAAAACTATCAAAATTTATGTCTGTTATTTGCCAATACTTTTGAATACTTTCAAGAAATACTTCTGATATATTTTCGTTATACAAACTCAATAATTTTTCTGTGTTTATCTCCTCATTAAAACTATCTATTTCTGATGCTATATGAAACAACATTTGAATACCATATTCGTCTAAATTTTTTAAATGCTCAATATTTTCTGTTATCTCTTCTATGTTTTGCAAACGTTTGGCTTCAAATGCTTGTGCTGAAACTTCAATAGTTTTCTGAAATTCTGTTTTGCCAGAATCTTTCTTTGTATTTTCTAAAGCAACAGACAAACCCGGATTCTCCGTAATATATGGAGCTAATTTAGCTTCTATATTTCCTGAATAATTTTGTTTAAACCACGTTATTGCTTTCATCGCTAAATTATTAAAAGTATCAGTATGTTGCCATTTATTTATATTTTCTAAATATGCATATGCACATGTATCGTCAAAAGTGTAATATTGTTCGGAAACATCAAGCCAATGTCCGTAGCCACCAGTAAAGGTTTGTTTCACTTCAGAGAGCATTTGCAAAGCGTCTCTAGCAATTATGCGATTTAATCCTTTTTTACAATCAATAGCCTGTTTTATTTTTAAAATATTATTATTTTCATATCTACGAAAGCCATACTCAAATTTACACAACACCAAAACATACTTAGAAACAATATCAAAATTTTCACAAACTTTGATAAAAACCATTAAAAATCGTTCATATAATTCACATAAAACATCATCTTTTAAGTGAGTTGATAATAATTCTAGAATTCTTTGTAATAGATCTTCATCAGACAAATTCTCAATAATCTCTGGTATTTTATGTTCAAAAGGAACCCCGTAATATTTAGCTTCCGTTGTTGATGTTCTGTACGTAATTATTACATTTATTATATCCAATAAAGATATATGCAACGGGTATAATGCATTTAACAACAAATCTATTGTCGGTTTGTCGCATAGTTTTATAGTTTTATCAAGCTGTTTCTTTAAATAAGTAACATTATCTAAATCCATAAACTTTGTTAACACCTCTAAGGCGCCGTATTGTATATATCTTGTATTTTTGTCAATGATTTTATACAAAATTTCTTTCAGCTTTTCCTCTTCAGAAGAAGATAAATTTTGTAATTGCAAACCAGACATAAGTTCTAAAACAAAATACATTTTTTCCTCTGAACAAGTCTTTTCTTCTAACTTTTCTAATAAAAAGTTTATATCAACAGTATTCGCAAAATAACACACAGATTGCCTATACCCCCAACCAAGCATATCTTGTATACGATGTGGGTATTTTGTTAAAATGTCATTTATTATATTTTCTTTATCAAGATTCGGCATATCAGAACAAAAATATGAATTTGTTATAAATAATTCTGGATGATTTCTTAACAATAGTTTACGAATTTTTGGCTCGCTATTACTTAATGCTACTAGTGATGGCACAAAATGTTCTTTTGGATGCCCTTCTTGAAAAATAAGTTGCACAATTTCTCTATATTTTCCGTTAGCTATTCGATCTTTTATCCATAAATAAGCCATATAATTTTGCGCATATTCATTCCAAAATTTTACTCTGTCCGACCCATTTGTTGAAAATATTGTTGAATGTATAAAATCTTTGATGGTTTGTTGGTTCTCTTCCGGGAACAACTCTAACGGAGAAATACTATCATGACTCGGGAGAGAATCATACGTTTCCTTTTGGCTTATGGAATGCGTTCGTTTAAAAACAGTAGAAACAGCTAGTCTTTTTGCCATTTTTTCTATTACTTTCACAGGAATATTGGATTCTCTATAATTATTTAATTCTCTATATCTATATCTTAGTTGATATAAGAAAAAATCGTCCACAGAGTACTCATTATCTTGATTTTGACTAATAAATGACAATAACTGTATACATTCAAGAGGTGTAGATGAAAAGTGCCTGAATAAATTATTTGTTAAACGTTCTTCATTAATATTATAATGCCTTGCTATTATATTCTTTTGTGCTTCAGACAATTCATCTAGTTGGAATATTTTTATGTTTGCACTAAAATTTTCTGTACCTGATATTTTTTCTTCGTTATTTACCCGGATCAACAATTTGTTAAAATTATCTTTTATAAGTTTTTCATCCTTATCTATTTTATACTGATTATCAATATTCATCCACGCAAGATTTCCACGCCAATCACTTCCACGACAAGTGAATAATATTTTTGTGTTTTTCAATTTTTGAGAGAAGCCACCTAATAAATCGCACAAATTTTCAAGGGCTATTTGAAAACTATCCTTAGTGTTATCTAACATACGACATTCATCTATGGAATCAAGCAAGATATTGTAGCTTTCTGAATCCACGGTGAATATAGTCGCTAATTTTTTTCTAAATTCTTCTTTGGAATTAATGACTTCATTCAAATGTCCCCATACAGAATTATTTTGGTTCTTATTATAAAACTGTTTTATTTCCGTAGTTTTTCCGCTGCCCTTATCGCCTATTATAACCAATACATTAGCAGTAGCGTCTCTAAATAATTCAGATAATGTTTTACCTGATTCCATACCATACTTTGCACCGCTGTAAGTGCGATTCAATTCTATAAACTGTTCTATCATTTTTCATCCATGGTGTTTTACTTATTATATTTTCTGCATACATAATAAGATAAAAAACCCTAAAAAATCCAGTATTTTATCAATCCGATTGTGACATCTATTAAAAAAATTGATAAAACAACATTTATTAATAATTACTTTATATATTTCAGCAAATTATTAATCAAAAAACTGTGTACTTTTGACAAAAATCATGATAAGTTTGAAAGTGAGATACAAAGTGGGATACAAATTATACCAAAAAATCTCGGTTTTTCGGGAAAAAGGTTAGATTTCCAAGCGTTTCAGAAAAGTGGCTTGGAACCAGTTGCCCGAGCCACGAATTTTCCGCAGATTTCTGCGGATTTTCTTTACTTTTGCTGCGGCAATTTGTTCCGGCATAAAGGCCGCAAAAATGTCATATTTTAATATAAAAACATACATTTGACATACGTGCACCCCGTTTCAAAA
>CAMOGA010000011.1 GCA_946613885.1 uncultured Pseudomonadota bacterium | reverse complement strand
CCTCTGTTCCATTCCGAACCAGACAGGGAAAAGCCGTATCGCCGATGGTACTTTGGCTTAAGCCACGGAAGAGTAGGTCGTCGCCAGAATTAAGTCCAGTTCGATATAAAAACCGAATTTTAACCGCCGATTGTGGCGGTTGTTTTTTTGTATAAATCGTGATATAATTTCTGGGATATGGGAATTGTCATGAATAAATATATTTTACCAATTTTTGTGTTTTTGCCAACATTTGCGTTCGCGGGAATTGATGTATCAAATTGCGATGTTATTGGATACAGGGATATTAATATAACCTGTAATACAATGGAAAAATGCCAACAAAATTTTGAAAAAATGAAAGAAGTTGTTTCTGATGATGAAGCAAAAAAAGATTTTGATAGATGTGTAAAAACTATAAAAACCCCAGAAGAATGTTCACAATATATCGCCGAACAGCAAGAAATGGCACACAGGGAGTATTTAATATACAAATGTCCGATGAATGATTGGTTGTCTGGGATTAAGAAAACAGAAGATTTCCGGAATGCCGGCGGATTACAAAAATATGCTTACTATAATGACGGTACGTCAATTGATACAGACGCGATGATTGCTGATGATGAATATGCGTATTTGTTTAGAATACAAGTGCCGTTTGATGATTTGCCCCTGAATGAAAATACAAAATACGGTTATGATATAATTCTGCCCGCTGATAAGGATGGGTTGATGTTTTATTTTCTGGATAGAGAATAGTAAAATTACCGCCCGTTGGGCATTTTTTTATTAACATTTTATTGACAATGTATTTTTCTGTGTTATTATTTGTCTCGTAAAAAAACAAAAAGGATTGAATATGCCACAAGAAATAATGAGCGGTTTAGCAATGCCTGCATGTGTGTTAGAGGTATATGGAACACCACAGGTTTTAATTCAACAATTAATGCAACAAAATGTTCGTAAATAAAAAAATTCGCCAGATTTGGCGAATTTTTTTATATCCCAAATATTTTATTTGCAATTTCGCCAATAATAAATGCAGTAATTGAAACAATAGTGCATATTGTTAACATTTCTGTAAAATGTTGTATAAAATTTTGTCGGCGATAAAAGAATCTGTTAAAACCGAATATTATACAAATCGCGATTATTAAGACTGAAAATAGTGCGATGTTTCGATTTGAAAATACAAAAAATGGCAGTATTAATAAAACACAAGTTATCATATATGCAATACCTGTATAAACAGCGGATATCAAGGCGTGTTGTTTGTTCGTTGTTTTGACCGCCAGATAATTCGCCGCAGCCATGGATAATGATGCGGTAATTGATGAAATTATACATGAGATAATGATGATGTTTGTGTCTGTAAATGCGAAGAATAGTCCGGCAATTAGCCCAGTCAAAGATACCAGTGCATCGTGCATTCCCAGTATAATAGATGATTTAGAATCAAAATGTTGTGTCATAAAATAAAATATAAAACTTTTACAGACATAATGCCGCAGGTAAAAAATCTTTTTTATTGAAAAATTATTCGGTTGTAGTATATATAATTTTGGTAAAAACGAAGGGGTGAAAAGTGCCAAAACAGAAATATTTTACACAAAAATTATCTGTGTCTGAAAGAAAATTATTGCATGATAATCCGTATGCTTTCCCTAAAGAAAGTCAAGATAAATTAACGCATATTGTTCATGAAGATATGAATTTGCTGGCCACAACCGCTGTCCCAATTTATGCAGTTGAACATGGGTGTAATGATTACGATTCATGGTCAGATCATTATTATTGGTATCATATAAACAAGGATAAAAAAAGTATTGCACTGGATATTTTAAGTGCTTATTACGGTCCTTGTGGGGAAAAAATTCAAAACACAAAGTTAAATGTATGGGAAATCGTGAAAAATAAGCCAATTGCAGAATTGTGGGATTGCAGAAATATAAATATATATAATCAAAATGACAATGTTTTTAATTGTTTGCGTAATATATATTTTTATAATAATTACGATAACAAAAAACTTTGGCATATGTGTGTCCCATATAACGAAAGATTATGTAAATCTGGGTATATTAATACCAGTGATTTTGTTGATGCAGATTATCCTGACAAAATATATGACGATGAACATGCTGTATATAAAATGATTTATACAAAACAATGTTTGTTAGGCAAGATAAATGAATTGTGCTGTAAAATCTCTGGTTCACGTATAGATGCAGAAAAAACACGTGTCATACAGGAAAAACAAGAAATAGAACAGGCATATGCTGTGTTGAAAAAATATGGATTGTTGCCAAATGGAAGTGGTAAACAATATCAATAATTGTCAATTTTTTTGTTGCATATCGAAAAATATAGTCTATGATATGATTTGAGAGAGAACAGACAAAAGGTAGAAACGATGAAAAAGTTTGTTTTGTTTTCGTTGATTGCTGCGTTGTTTAGCAGTGTTGCGGTGGCTGATGTTTATCGTGAATCAATCGATACATGTGACGAGGCAGAAATGCGTGCAGCATTGGATCGTGCAACACGTGATAATCGTGCGGTTATTACTGTTGTTGAATGCGATAATGGTGTTGTTCATGTAAGGGCTGAATCAGAAATAGTCGCAGCGCCAGCACCAAAATGCAACAATTGTGGTTGTATGGATTGTGCACCACGTGAACAGGTTGTAAATCGTGAATATTTTGTTCGTGAAACAGTTCAACAATACAAACCTGTGGTTAAATATGTTCCAGCAGGAACTTATACCCGTGTTAGACCAACATGTAATCATGGATGTTAATTTATAGCGCCCAATTGGGCGCTGTTTTTTATTTGAATTTTTTCCCATTTGTGCAATAATTTAACGTATGGTTACGTTACCTTTTTATATTGCTAATTTTTTAGCAGGATTTGTTAGTCCGCAATCAAAACGTCATGTTTTGCGTGGACATGTTAATGCGTTTTTTTATACACCTATGATGATGCGTTTTATCAAACGTGTTTACGGGGAAAAAACACACAATGTAAAATTTGTTCGTCAACATACTCCGTCACGTTGTGTTTGTGTGATTAATGATAAATATTTTGTTAAGATATTCAAACATAACAAGGGGACACGATTGGCAGATTTTGAATTTTTAGTGAATTATGTGCGTAATCGTATGCAGGTTGCTATACCACGTGTTTATACGTCAAAAAATAATCACATGTATGTTACAAAATTGATAAAAGGACGTGAAATTTATGATTTTGATTCGGATTTTGTTTTGAAACATGAAAAAAAGATATTACAAAATGTTTCAAAAATCATATCTGAATTGCAATCTATTGATGTTCAAAAAATTCCAAATAATGAACGTTTTTGTGTTGCGCTGGAATCATTAGCTAAAAATGCAAACACAGAACCAATTACATCAGATAGCGTGTTGTCTCATGGTGATATGAATTTACGGAATTTTTTGTTTGACGATGATTTGAATATTGTTGGGTTGATTGATTTTGATGGTATGTGTATTACAAACGACAAAGATAAAGATATGCAGAATTTTATGAAATATTGGAATCGGTATAAAGAAAATGCTAAAAAACAAACCCCGCTGAAATAAATCAGCGGGATTTTCAACGCCCCAACCACGGTAAAGGGGTATTGATGGTCTGATTACTCAGGTCACCGTCGATGTTAATCTTTGGGCCTGCCGTGTTATCAGACAGTATTATTATGTTTCATTTTTATATAATTTGCCACAGGGACGTTTTCTTATTATATTAGAATTTATACCCAAATCCGGCACCAAAGAAATTAAATCCTTCGTTCTTTTTGGTAAAATTGCCGTTAGAAAAATGCACGGTAAATATTTCAAAATGCCAATTATTTGCAAAATTTTTACCGATAAATACTTTTTCTTCAAATACCAATCTGCTTTCCACCCATCTGTCCATATTGTTGCGCATAAATGGGCCGATCCCAATTCCCATGTACCAATCGTCATATTGTAATAATGCAGAATCAATTGAAATTCCCATACCAAAAAATGATAAACCTGAACTGGATTTATATGCAATGTTTTGACCAATGTTCAAATTTAATCTGGAATCCAAACGGAAAAATTGCATCGGTTGGCTGTATTGTGCAAACAATAGTGTTTGGGGATAAAAATCCCAAATGCCAGGATATATTAATTTTAACAATGTGCCAGAACCAGTAGATTGTGCACCATATAATGTTATCGCATTATCGTTGTCGCCGAAAAATATATTGTTTTCGGCCATCGCTGGTATTGTCAATGTTATAAAAAATACAGCAATTAATTTTTTCATGTTTATACGTGGCATATAATATATTATTTTTTGTTTTGTGTCTAATGAAATATGACAGATTTTATACCTGATACAGTTTTTTATTGTTTACAAGGCGTCTTAAAAAATGTTATAATTTTATAGTGTGAAGGAATATTTTATGTGTAATGCCCGAAATTTGGGCGTTTGCGCATATAATAACAACAGGAGATTTTATATGACTTTTCGTATAAACACGAATTCATTAAAAAATGCAATGGGAACAGTGTTCTTGTTGGCGGCAACTTTTTTAGTGTGTTCAACGTTGGTTTCAATGCGCTCTGTATTCGCAGATCCGATTGTAAATCCAAATATGGCGGCACAAAAATCTGGTCGAACCAGTCCACGTGCCACGGCAAACACAAATAATCGTGCAACGGTATCGCGTGCAACAACATCACGTGCGACGGTACAATCTGGTGCCTCTCGTTCAACAGTGTCACGCGGAACATCATCAAATCGTTCGGTGTCTGCACGTGGTATAACACCAACGCGTGCAACGCGTTCAACAGGTGTATCAACACGTGCCGGTGGTGCAACAACACGTGGTGTTGTCTCGCGTGGTAATGCAGCGGCAAATCGGACAACGGATAATCGTGCTATTCGTGCCAGAACCAGTGCAACACCATCACGTGTCAGTGCGACGGGTTCTGTAATGGCGGGGTCGCGCGCATCAACATCAAATTCTTATACGTATTTAAGCAGTAAATTATACGCAGGTTCATATTCAAATATTATTGATTCAACAACAGGTTTGATTTCTGCGGATGCGTATGCAAATTGTATGGAATCGTATTATACATGTATGGATGAAATCTGCACAGCGCGCAGTGATACCAAGGGGCGTTGTTCATGTGCAGGACGCGCAACAAATTTCTTGGTTGCCGAAGAAGCGTTGGAAAAGGCAAACGAAGAATTAATCAAATTGTCTGGACAATTGTCTTTGTTGATTGCAACCAAGGGCAAGGGTGATGATTTATCTTACGCGTTTTCTTTGACTGAGGCAGAACAGGTTATGAATTGTGTGTCGTACAAAGAAAATGTTCAGGGTGGTAAAATGTCTGAGGAGGATTGGTATAAAGAACATCCAACAGTAGATACCAATGGTAGCAAAAAAACATCTGGTCAGCCTGAATATTGCACGAACAACAGTTATGGATTTGATATTAAAAATATTGACGGTTCGTCTTCGGATATTTTGGCACAATTACAGGAATGGGCAAATGCCAAAGATTTGGCCAAGGAATATACAATTGTTGATAATGATAATGTGTTGAAAAATTATAAAACTGTATCTGGGGTTGTAGATGCACTGACCGGGATAACAGATTCTGATTCTGATGATACTGCTGATTTGGATACTTTGGCAAATAAATGGGGATATGATTTGTTCCAATATGCACACAATAATGTTTGCGGACGTGTGTTAGATTCGTGCTTTAATGGTATTTACGAGGCATGCGGTACCCCACAATCAATTACCGAAGATGGAAAAACTGTTCGTATGAAGTGTGCAAATGGTGCAACATCAAATTGTCCATTTAATTATAACAGTTTTGTTTCAATCGATACTGATACTGGAGATGTCGTTTTAAATGACCGCAGCACAAATACATCAACAACATCTTCTGCATCTTGTTTTGGTTATACAACAACCGCAACGACAACTGGAACGCGTACTGCAACAACTACGTCTTCTGATCCGTATTACACGTTGCGTGGACCGGTTGCAGATGCCAGACGTAGTATTATGCAGAAATATTTGTTGGATGCAAATGCATCGTGTGATGTTTATGGTGCAAATTTAAAAAAGACAGCCCAGAATATCAATTATCAAAAAATTGCTGCGGAACAGGCGTTGCAACAAAAACGTTTAGAATTTAAACAAGAGGCAGACGCAACAACATTGGCTGAGGCAACCGCTGCAGTCGAAAATTTCAACGAATGTATATCTGAAATTTGGGATTGTTATGAAAATTATGCAGATGAACAAAATTGGACAACTGCGCGTATCAAGGCATATTGTTCACAATCGGCTCAGGTCCCGCATTGTTATGAAACAATGATTTGTTCGCCATTGCAAACACAATTGACCGCGGTCATTGATTTGCCTGATTCAAATTCTTGTACATATTCAACCGATTATTCGCAAAATACATGTCGTAATGTTGTGACGTTAAGTGAAATATTATACGGCACTGGGGTTAAAGTGACATCGACAAATGATTCTTCTGATGTTTTGAATAATGTGTTGAAAGGAAATGCCGCTTCGACATCGAATGTTAGCTCTGCAGCGGTTCGTGCTGCATGTTTGGACAGAGCTTTAGGGTGTGTGGATAGGGCACATGGTGATGAAGGATACTGTTTACGTGCATGGACCAAGGATTATAAAGGTCCGTCAAGTGAAACGACAACAGGCGCAAGTGAAACGACAACAGACGGTGATTAAGAAAACGCCCATTTGGGCGTTTTTTTGAAATCTTGTGAAATTTAAGTTTATAAAAACGATTTTTGCATAAAAATTTCAACAAAAATGTTGACTTTGAATATTAATTATATATAATTTGCATAAAGTTTTGTGCAAAAGCGAAATTTTACATACAAAATAACCAAATAAACAAGAGATATAAATATGTCAACATATGCAATCTTTCAAACCGGTGGAAAACAATATCGTGTGACTGAGGGCGATATTATCAAAGTCGAAAAAATCGATGCAACCGGTTCGGTCACTTTTGACCAGGTTTTAATGGTCGGGGACAAGGTTGGAACACCATACATTGATGGTGCCAAGGTTGTTGCCGATGTTATCGAACAAAAACGTGATGATAAAATTTTGGTGTTCAAGAAAAAACGTCGCCAAAATTATCGCAGAACTGCCGGTCATCGCCAGTTTATCACTGTTTTGAAAATTAAATCAATCAAGGCCTAATAAAGACCCAAAACCATAAGGAGTTAAATCATGGCACATAAGAAAGCAGGTTCCGCATCAACAAACGGACGTGATTCGGCCGGACGCAGATTGGGCGTGAAAAAAAGTGGTGGGTCGCGTGTTATTCCAGGCAATATCATCATTCGTCAACGTGGAACATCTGTCCATCCTGGATTGAATGTTGGTATGGGTAAAGATCACACTTTGTTCGCAAAAATCGCTGGGATTGTCACATTTAAGCGTGGCAATGGCGACAGAAAAACAGTTTCTGTTATCCCAGAGGGCGAATCTAAATAATAAAAATAGATTAATATTTTACCGTCCGTCTTGGGCGGTTTTTTTAATTCCTCTCCGTTGTGGGGGAATGGACGTTCATCCGGCACATTCATGTGCCGTGATTAAGCAGACGGGATGGTAAGATAGTTCGAATTTATATTCCAAGAATAATGTATTTTCTAACCACCTCCCCCTGCGGGGACTCGTCCACAGAAGGAGAACTTAAAATTTTTTCTTTTTTAAAATCATGAATTTTGGTATAATATTCAATACAATGAAGAGAAAAAATAATGAAAAATATCGTCAAGATTTTTGACAACACGCTGAAACCCGCAGAACTCTACACACACACACACACACACACACACACACACACACACACAGATAAACCCTGCCGGGTAAATTTTTTCCAAATTCTTTTAATTCCGGTTTTTATTTTGTTTTCGGTACCAGTTTTTGCAACTGGGATAACCGCAACAGATGGTGCGGCAGATCCGGCGACTTGTGATACTAATGTGTTGGGAACAGATACGGGTTCGGTAAACCTGCGTGCAGAATTTACACCTGAAAATATAAACCTTAAATGGTATAACGATAATACACTTATAAATGTTGCAAATGCATCAAATTCTTGCACTTATGATACACCAATATCATTACCAGCTAATCCAACAAAACCAGGATATACTTTCAAGGGTTGGAAAGCCATCCCAGGAACAAGAATTGAATATATTGAATCAACAGGAACGCAGTATATTTACACTGGAATAAATTATGATTCTGAAAAAAATATTGTTGTGAAAGTTACAGCGCGTTCTACATCGACCCCAACAGTTAGTAATAATAAGTACATTTTAGGTTTTGGTACCACGAATGGACAATGGTTTGGTGTTAGTCATATAAACATGTGGACTATTGGAGGTGACAATGGATATTCTGATATCACAGCTTCTCAAAAAACAAAGAATATCGAAATAAAATGGTATCAAAATACACAATATTTAACTATAGCGGGAAATTTTATAGGTAGTAGAGAAGTGTTACCAATTAAGACGGGATCATCATTGATGATTTTTATGCAAGATTTTTCTAATCAAGATTTGGTTTATTCTATGCAAGTATTTATTAATGGCACATTAATGCGTGATATGATTCCAATCAAAGATACTAACGGTGTTGCGTGTATGTATGATTTTGTGACTAAACAAATATTTTATAATTCCGGCACTGGTGATTTTATCGCTGGACCAGATCTTTAAATTTATGTTTTTGTTTTGTAAATCTACTTTTTTGTTAAGTGTTTTTATGATATAATGTTCAGGAGAGATGAAAAGATTTTTGACGATTTTTTCGTTGGTTGTTTTGTATGCTGCAAATGTTTGTGCGGCAACATCTGGTATTTCCCGTGCAATTCCAACAAAAAATGTTGCCGAAAATAATGAATCTGGTGTTGCGTCAACAAATACAAATCGTGCAACTGTATCACGCGGTGTGACACGGGCAAATACAAATGTGACAGCACGTAAAAATGATTCAAATAATGTTTCACGTTCTGTGAATACACGAAAAATATCCAACCGTCCGACATTAAGTGATGGTGTTAATACAGTTGGTCGTAATACACGTACAGAATCGCAGAGTATTAACGCAAATCCAGCCCTGCGTCGTGCAGGTATAACATTGCGCGCATCCACCGCAGAGGTTGGTGGTCGTGCAACATTGGCTAATGGTCAACAGACGGGTTCTAATATTGATGAACAGGTGCGTTCTGTGCAATCTCGTGCATCAATTTTTGGCCCAAACAGACAAAAACAAATTACTGCGGAATCTTTGGCTGAGGCAAAAGATATAATGGAAAAAACGTCTGATTTAAACAGTGCGTGCCAACAACAATACAATGAATGTATGGATCAATATTGCGCGGTTGTTGATACAAATCAACAACGTTGCTCTTGTTCGGCAAATTTGGCGAAATACGCCAAGGCGCAAGAGGCCGTAGAAAACGCAAATACTGAATTAAATGACGTTGCACAACAAATTCGTTATGTTGGGTTATCTGCAGATGAAATTCGTGCGATTATGTCCGCGACTGAGGCAGAATTGGAAATGAACAAAACCAAAGATAACACAAAAACGCGTTCTTTGTTGGATGATATTGCAGAGATGATTAAAGACCCAACGGCATCTGTGACATTAACTGGTTCTTCAACTACAGATTCTTTGTTGAATATGGATATGGATTTTTCATCTGATTCATCTGATATGTTCAGTTTGGATATGTTTTCTTCTGCGTCTAGTGATATTTCATCTAAACGTGGAACGGCGTTGTATAACGAAGCGAAAAAGCGTTGCAAAGCCGTTTTAAATCGCTGTAAAGATGCAGGTGCAACCGAAGATCAAATTTCTGGTAATTATGATTTAGCAATCGCAAAAGATTGTATTGCATATGAACAGGGATTACAAAAATTGAACACCACATTGAAAAATAATGTGCGCAGTGCAAATTTAATGTTGCAAAAGGCGCGTTTGGCGGTTCTGCAAAATAAAAACGAATATGATGTCAAAGGATGTGTGGGTGCGCTGGAAACGTGCATGCTGGATGATATGGTTTGTGGCGATGATTATGTAAAATGTCTGGACCCAACAAAACGTTATATTGATGAAAATGGAACGGTGGTTTTGGGACGTAATTTGCCAAATATTACAGCGTTTATGAAAAATTACAATAATACAAATATTAATGGCGATTTTATCAAGGGTTCGGTAACCGATACAAATTGTGGAAATGGTGATGGTGCGTGTATTGTCGGGTATTTGATGAAAAAAATCGGTACAGGTCAAACAGTCAAAGATGGCGGATTATGTCGTGCTGTGTTGGATAAATGCCAAGATTATACGTATTCACAATATGGTAAAAACTTAAAATATGATCCGTATAATGAAGTAATTGTTCATTATATCCAACGTGCTATGGTTAATATCAAGGCCGCACAATCACGTATTATTTCAAATTATGCATCAACATGTATGGCAGAGGTTGAAGCGTGTTATAACCAACAAAACACACAAATTACATCATGGACATCGTCTGCAAACGTGGACAATATCTATCGTGTAATGACTGGCGCGTGTTATAATGTCGCGTTAACATGCGGGTATGCGGTATTTGCGTATGATGCAGATATGGGCGAAGAATTGAATACAATCAAACGAACTGGTGAAGCGGGCGGGTTGTCTGAAACACAAATTGATTATCAACAAAAATCTGCCCTTATCCGTGGAATTTCACAAATGTTCTATGAATCTATGTTGTGCCCAGATAATTCAACGTTTATGAATGTGTTAAGTTCTGATCAAAACGCAACAGATGTTGACAGGTATGTTAACGACAGGTGTAAATGCAATGATGGGTATTATAATACCGGTACTGCGTGTGTTTCGGTTTGTACGGGCGGATATGCATATGGTGTTAAATGCGTGACATCTTGTCCAAGTGATAAACCATATAATTATAATGGTGAATGTGTGCGAAGTTGTGCAGATTTTAGTCCTGCGATATACAGTAATAATGGACAATGTGTAGAGACGTGTCCTTCGGGTAATGTTAATGGTGATAATACGTGTGCCCAGAATTAATAATTTATTTCTTGTCGCCGTTTAGTAATTTATCCATAAATTTATTATGAATTTCTAACTCAGTATCTGGGACGTTAAAAGTGCGGTGCGGAAAATCGCCACCTATCTTAGGCGTTTTTAAAAACGCATCGTGTTGTTCGTGTATCAATTCTTTTATATCGATTGCCGGTGCCGTGTTTTCCAATTCTACATAAACATGTGCCAAAATTTCAGCGTCAATTAATGCACCATGCGCATCTGCACGTGCAGTCAAAGATACCCCAAACCATTTTGCCAATGCATCCAATGTATAAGATTTTGGCCCATAAACGCGATTGCGTGCAATAACAATAGAATCCAACATCTGGGAACGCGGAATCGGTTTCAAATGCAATTTTTCCAATTCATAGTTTATAAACGGAAAATCGAAATCCAATCCATTGTGTGCAACAATTTGTGAATCCCCGATGAATTCAAGAAATTTTGGTGCAATTACAGCCATGGTCGGTTTGTCTTCCAAAAAAGCATTTGATATTTTATGAACCATGTATGTTTCTGGCGGAATAATTTTACCCTCAGGATTAATATATTCATGAAAAGTTTTATCTGTTAATTTGCCATCAATTAATTCAACAGCCCCAATTTCAATACAGCGATCACCACGCATGTATTCAAATCCTGTGGTTTCAATATCAAAGCAAATTATACGTGTCATATTATTTCCATTTCCTTCAATAAATTGATTGTATAAAAAACTTTTATAAATTACAATATGGAAAATTGAAAAAATGCCACTGGATTATATGGAAAATTTGAACGATGAACAAAAATTGGCCGTGACAACTACGGATGGGCCTTTGTTGGTATTATCTGGGGCAGGGACGGGAAAAACACGCGTTTTAACATCACGTGTTGCGCATATTTTATATAATAATTTAGCGCGCCCATGGGAAATATTAGCGTTGACATTTACCAATCGTGCGGCAAACGAAATGCGTTTCAGGGTTGCACTGTATAAAGAAATATCCCATTTATGTGCTGATTTATGGATGGGGACTTTTCATTCGATTTGTTTGCGGATTTTGCGTTCTAATTGTGTCGCCGCAGGGTTGCAACCTAATTTTTTAATATATGGTGAAGACGATCAAAAATCTGTGTTAAAACGTGTGATAGTAAATCTGGGATTGGACGTTAAAGAATTTAATCCGTCTGATTGGGTGGATAATATATCAAATATCAAAGACAAAGGTTTATTTAATGATAATGCGTTAAATTTGTCTGAAAATGCGCAAAAAATAATGTCGGCATATAATCAAGAACTTGTTCGGTTAAATGCTGTGGATTTTGGGGATATTATTTTATATGTGTTAAAATTGTTTGAAAATAATCCTGAGATTTTACGTAAATATCAAAATCAATTTAAATATATTTTGGTTGATGAATTTCAGGATACTAATGGTGCGCAAATGCAGTTTTTACGTGTTTTGACACGTGATAAAGATATGCCGAATATTTGTTGTGTTGGTGATGACGATCAATCTATTTATTCGTGGCGCGGGGCAGAAATTCGTAATATTTTGGAATTTGAAAAAACGTATCCTGGGGCAAAAATAATTCGTTTAGAAACAAATTATCGCAGCACTGTAAACATATTGGGTGCGGCAAATTCATTAATAAAAAATAATATGGGACGTTTGGGTAAAGATTTAAAATGTAATGATGCTTCGCAAACCGGGGAACCTGTGTATGTGTTTCAATTGCCGTCTGATTGGGACGAGGCACATTTTATCACAGATATTATTTTGAAAAACGCGAATAATAATTTTGCATCTTTTGCAGTGTTAATTCGTGCTGGGGCGATTTCTCGCACTTTTGAAGAAGAATTTACATCACGTGGTGTGCCGTATAAGTTGGTTGGTGCAACCAAGTTTTATGACAGGGCAGAAATTCGTGATGCAATTGCATATATTCGTTTGTTGGTATATCCGTTTGATGATATTTCATTTGAACGCGTGATATCAAAACCCCGGCGTGGGTTTGGTGATGGGGCAATTGCTAAATTACGTGCGAGTGGTGGCCATTTTATGGATGCATTACGTAATGCAAATTTATCCAGTAAACAACAAATTGCAGCGGATGAATTTTTATCGGCTTTTGATTTTGATTGGCAAAATATGCAACCAAAAGATGCCGTTCAACAATTGTTAGAACGCACAGGATATTTGAAAATGTGGCGCGAATCCAAAGAAAATGATGCAAATGAACGTTTGGAACATATTCGTGAATTGATTGGTGGTGTGGTGTCTAAATATGATAGTTTGGCGGAATTTCTGGAACATGCGGCATTGATGATGACAGATGATAATGACAATGAATCAGAAGAAAAAAATGTTGTATCTATTATGACAATTCATGCGGCCAAAGGTTTAGAATTTAATACTGTATTTTTACCTGCATGGGAAGAGGGAATTTTCCCAAATGATAAAAAATCAGATTCTGATATAGAAGAAGAACGGCGTTTGGCATACGTTGCGATTACACGTGCACGTGAACGTGTAATTATAACACATGCAATGGTACGTACTGTGTTCGGACAACGTTTGTATCAGAATAAATCACGTTTTATTGATGAAATAGATAAACAATTTATGAACAATAATGATATTTTTGAGGCGCGTCAAAATACAACGCAAAACCATAAAAAACAGTTTGTAAAAAAACCTGAATCAGTTGTTGGAAAAATGGTATGTCATGCACAAATGGGTAATGGGGTTGTGATTGCTGAAAATGAAAATACTTTGACAATAGCGTTTAAAAAAATTGGAATAAAAAACGTTGTTCGTGATTTTGTAAAATTTATTTAGGTTATTTTTTATCTTTCCAATCTTTATAGATTTTGCCGGCAACATTTTTAGTGTCGTTCCATAGTGTTTTGGTATCATTTTGTAATTGTTTGCCAAACGAATTATCAATGCTGCCACCAATTTGTTTTGCCAATTCATCGGCTTTGTTCGCCAAATGTAATATTAAACATCCACATAATATCGTGACCATTGCACCGCCAGTAGAATAAGAATTTCCATTGGTTGGTATGATATTTGTTAATAAAATAGCACATATTGCGATTATGATTGCCAAAGATACGAAATAAATGGCTGCGTTTATGAATACAGAAATAACATCAGATAATTTTTTAGTGTTAAATACTTTTAAAAATCCGCTGAATATTTGACCAACATAATTTTTTTCGGATGTTGATGGCAGTGATTCTGCCAATGCAGTGAACGGCAACATTAATAGTGTTAAAAATAAATCTGCAACAACACCCAATGTCATAAATGCATATTTGAAAATACATTTGATAAATATAACTATGCATATTGCGCCCATGGCAATTTGGGTTGCGCCGTGTCCAAATCCACCAATCATCCAATGCCACGCTGCACCGGTTGCGTGATAAAAATATACAGATATACGCGCAGGTAAACACATAATGTTTGCAGCGGCATCTGGGGCGATTAATAATTTGTCTGGTGTGGTGTTTTGATTGATATATTGATGTATTGCACCACATGTATCTGGGATATCAACATCATACATTTGTGCAACCGCATTTAAGATAAAATCTGAAATTTCGGCTCCTAGGGCCAATATAGGGGAAATTATCATGGTAAATATTTTTGCCGGACCATAATTTAAAATGATTACCCATGCGGCGATAATAATTCCTTTTTTAAATACGTCATATAATACCTTTTTATAATCTGTGGATTCGTGTGTCATTTTGTATGCTTCCAGTGCAATCCAAAATGCGTACATTACAAACAAAAACAGAATTGTGAATCGTACCAACGATATTTGCAATACATAATCAATAGAAGATAAAGCATGCATAAATGCAAAACCAATTTTTGCCTCGATTGGGACAAATGACGTTGATTGAATTTGCGTTTGAAAACCGCTTTGGAATTGTTCCATGTCGGTAGATGTGGTATTATTAAATTTATTTAGATTATATTCTGTTAACCAATTTCCGTATTCACCAACATCACCCAGTGGAATATTGCTTTCTGCAAAAGAGGCATTGCACAAAACACATGCACACAAAATGCAACAAAATAAACGTAAAAGTTTTTTTATAAAATGCATTTTTATTTGCCTTCTTTTAGTTTGTCTTGAACTTTGTTATAAATTTTGCCAGGGGCCTGATATGTTGTTTTTCCAAAATCTTTTACCCATTGACCGTAATCAAATGTTTCTTTGCCATCTTTACCAGAACCCAACATTGAATCGACACGTGGTGATATCACCCAAAAGTATAAAAAACATATTCCAATCATGAATAACATAAAATCAAATCCATCGTTCATAAAATCAAATGCACCGGGATAGCGTGCCTCGACCAAGCTTTTTTGCGTGTTAAAACATGTTTTAAATTTATCTTTATCGATTTCGCCGTCTATGGTTGATACCTGTTCACAGGTTGTGAATACTTTCATTACAGACATTGTTTCTGCGTCTGTGTTTTGCGGTGTAATTTTACCCATTAACGGTGGTAAAATGCTCGTAAAGCCATCCGATGGTGTTGGATAATATGTATCCGCAGCAAAATATACAATGGCATAGATTATTGTGACTTTTAAACTGATTTTTAATATTGATATCGCAGATTTGATTAACATATCAATTGCAGAATTAAATATGTTTTTTGCCAAAGACCATACCTGTTCAAACGCAGTTGCAGCAATCATTAATGGCATAAATATAATAATAAATATTAATTTAAATAATACAGTTAATACCTGGAATACTAAATCAAATCCAATAACCAAGAACATAATTACCAAAGCCAGTCCTGCCAGCCATGTAAATAATCCGCCGCCCAATCCCAGCCATGAATAATTCATCAATGCAAATCCACCGCCGGCCCCAGCCAACATTACAGTATTCAAATTTCCCATAACACACATAAACGGTTGTAATACAGGTGTTAAAGGGTTGTATTCGTCTGGATTTTCATTAACTGTCGCCATGTCGCATTGCGTGTTGCTGATTATGCCGGTTGCCGCCATTGATAATGTCGAGCCCAAATACATTACAGGTGTGACTATAATATTAGTAGTTGTTTTTAATGCCGCGGTTCCAGACCAATTTAACGCCCCGATTAATGCGCCGGCAATTATTACACGGATGCCAGTTTTCCAAACTTTGTCAAACCATTTTTTGAAATCTAATTTAGGTTCATTTTTTGTTAAATCTTTGATGTCTTTGGATTCTGTTTGTTCGCGGATGTAGGTTAAAGTATGAAAGATTATAAATATACCAAAACCAATTGCCATTAATATCCACAGATGTTGAACAATTCCGTTCCAAAACATTTCTGTGGCGCGTCCCAGTGTATCAAACAATTGCCCAATATATACACATAAAAAACATCCGTTTATATTTTCTGCGTTTCCGCCATCTGCGCCAATTTGGTGCATAAATAAATCTGTGCTGGTATATGACAAAGATGCGCCACCAATAGAATGTGATAAATACCAAATGCCGACACCCAGGGCAATCGCGCCCATTAAAAAATTAAATGCTTTTTCAATCAGCCATTTCTTGAACATTATTTTTTGTCTTCTTTTTTATCTTCTTTTTTATCGTCACTCTTTTTATCGCCTTTGTCATCAGATTTTACAGAATCTGGATTTACAACAGTTTTTACAAATTTTTTAGCACCATCTGCGACAATGCCAGTTAATTTCCACACGTTTTCACCCATTTCTTTTGATAAAGAATTTTCCTGTTGAACACCAAATGCTTCAAATATTTTTTTCGTGACATTTGGTACCTGGTCCGCAATATAATTTATCACATAAACCAAAACGATTGCACTGGAAAAAGTTAACGTCATTACATCTGGGTCATCCAAATCAAATTCAAACAAAGCATCTGGTGATGATGTTATAGAATCTGGATTTAGATATCCCGCAATAATTACCATTATAATTGTATATGTTAAAACAGTCCCACCCACAGAAACGATAGCATTTACCAATTTTTTTATTTGCCCAGCGCCTAAATTTCCGCCAAGTTTTTTCATCCAGTCCGGTAAGTGTTGCGCGTCTTTGAATATGAAAAACACAACAGAAAGTGGAAAAAAGAACGCAAACATAGCCATTGCTACGATTATGTCCATAAAACAAAATGAATATTTTACAAATAATTTTCCGAAATTATACGTCAAAAATACACCAATGAAAAAAACAATTATGTGTTTTATGATTGTTCCAAAACTAAAAGGAATATGAAAACTAAATGCGGCATCCATTACACTAATTCCTGCATTAATAAAAATTTGAAAATTAGTGACGCTGGTTTCTATTAATTGTATTATTGTTTCGCGCAATTCATTTGTAAAAAATGTCTCGTTTGTTAATGGTGCAAAATTTGTATATGGTTCTACAACTGTGCCAAATTGCGACATCGCCTTGGTAAATCCCAAAGTTAGTAATGCAGCCGGTTCAAATATTATTGTTGATATTAAACGTGGAATCAGTAATCCCAATGTTAACAAAGATAAAGCAATCAAAGATTTTATTACAACTGGTTTAACACTGGATTGGAAAAATGGGTCTTTGCCACTGTTTTTTATGTTTTGCCAGATGGCATTGATTATATAAAACGAAAACAATACACAAAAAATAATCACAGCAAACACAATTAATCGTTGATATGCAGCGCCCGCAGTATTTGATATAATTGCAAACAATTTATCAAATATTGGACATGTCCAACATTGAACAGCATTTTCGACCAAATTGTTTGCCATTGTTTCCATTGTTTATTTACCCGATACCTTTTTTATACCGCCAAGTATGTTTTTTATTGTTTTTGGTGCAGATTTAACCTTGCCCCAGGTGGTTTTTGCATCACCAGTCACTTTGTCATATAACGAATGTGATGTGCCACCTGAATATAAATCTAATCTTTCACGTGTCATATTGAAAATATTTTGCATCAAGAAAAATGTTAATATTGATGATATCCACAACATGGAATGTTGACCAAAATGCACACCGCCATTGGTTATTGTTGGAATATTAGATGTTGCCGTCCCACCAGCCGCCACCACAAACACAGATGAAGACCAATTAAATAATGCACGCACAATTGCGATATTAACGCATAAAATAAATGCGCACGCAATCATTGTCATTACCAATTTTTTTAATGAATCAATTATTTGATTAAAAGGCGGTAAAATATCAACCCATTTATCTGATTTTTTTACTACCCATGTTAATACATTAAACGGATACATGATAAGTGATAAACAAAAATCAAATATTGCCTGAATAATCAACAATGCCATAAACACATTTGCCGATACAAACGTAGAAATTAATAATATCCCAGTAATGATATTTAAAATATTTTCACCACCATGCGGTATTAATGTCATTAATCCACGTAATCCAGATTTTAGAAAATCAAATCCATATTTTATTACACGATTATTTTCATGAGAAATTATATGTACCGGTTGAATTAAAAAATCACAACTGCGTTTGGTTATCCATCCTTGTTCTGCAATTGATTCTGGACATTTGGGCGCATTAGTGGATTCGGCAGATGTGCCGTTTATTGTTGTTAAAATGCTTTCTGTATAAATTGCACCAAATTCTAAAAATGGATTAACCACCCATTCTGTGACATATACAGGTTTTATTTGTAATAAAATAACCGCGGCAACTATTGCGCGCAGACACGGTTTTGCCACGTTGTTTGCAATTGACCAACCGGTTGCTTTGCCGTCCCACATTTCGCCACCGCCAGAAAACCCGAAAAATCCCAGCCAATCTTTTGGTAAATACATTTTTATCAGATAAAGCCCGACATAAAAACCAACAAAGAAATATATAAGTATGTAAATTAATCCTGTTCCGTTGCCAACAAAAAATTTATAAAGCGCGGTTGCCACAATCATCATTTGTTCCAATACCAACGGAACAAAGGGGGCTAAATTAAATGAATCAATAATGTTGTTTGCATTGGCTGGTTGGGTAAATACAGCGAATACAACAAATATCCAAAATGCAGATTTTGGGGTATTAGATAACTGCGAAATAAATCTTTTTAAGATTTCCATTCCCTCATAACACATATTTATTTATTGAATTATATCACATTTACAATATTTTGTGGTATAATAAAAAGCATGAAGTGGATAAAAAAATTTTGGATTGCGTTTATTGCAGCGATGCCGATATCGGCTGGGGCAATTGGGCCTTTGGTTTTAGGCCTGTTGGGGGCAGGGGTCGGAATTGTTGGTGTTTCAATATGGCGCAGCGTTGCACCGGTTAATATGATGGATGCATATGCGTTTTTTTCATCATGTTGGACATGTCAAATATTTTCAGATGTTATGATTGCAATGTCAAATTTGTTGCCTGGTGTTTATAAATCATTGGGACACGTTGTTATTCCAATGTCGGTGACTTTGTTGGGGCTGTTAATAGCGTGGCGGTTGGTTTCTGGATTTTTTACTGGAAAATTGGAAGATGCATCGAAATTGGTTGGTAATTTTAATGTGTATATTGTGCGATTTGTTTTGTTGGTTGGATTATTATTAATACCATTGCCACGATTAATAACAGATGTGTTGATTGAACCTGCAGTAAATATAGGAACTTCGTTCGATTATGTTGTTTCTGATAATGATACTTTTTCAGAATGTATGATTGCGACCGCGATTTCTGATCCTGTGTCTGCATCGGCGGGGGCGGCAGGTTATGGGGCTTTTTCACCGGGATTACGACATCGTTTGGCGTGCGAGATTGCAAATATTCATCAAATTACAGGGTTGGGAATGACGGTTGGTTGGACAATAATGAATATGGCATTTAATACAGAATATATGCACAAGGTTTTGTCGGCTGTTCCTATATTCCCAAATATTCCGATGTTGTTTGGCGGACTGTTGATTTTGGTGTTGTATTTTATTGCACTGGTGCCGATACCGTTGTATTTCTTGGAAATATTTATAAAATTATCGATGGATTTAATAATGTTGCCGTTAATGTTAATGTCATGGATGTTTGATGATGATAATTTTGCGATATTCCCCAAAGGTGGCCGAACGATTCGCCAAATGATAGATGATGTTGTCAAGGCAATGGTTGGAATTGCATTAACTGTGGTGTTTTTAACGTTTTCAATAATGTTTTTAAATGCCGCATTTGGGTCGTGGACCGGTGCGAATCGATTACAGGAAGCAATGACGAAAAACGATTCAACAATATTTTTGGATGGCCTGATGATGCAGAACGACAGCATTGTCACAGTTATATTAATGGGAATATTTATTGCTATGTTTATGACGATGATACCGCAATTAACATCCATGTTATTTAAAATACAAATATCAGATAAATATTATCAGACGGCTAAAAAAGACATGAATATAATGTGGGGAAACCTTAAAAAATGGGCATCCGCCATAAAAAAATAAAAAATCAAGTGCTTTATTTAACAAAGTGCACTTTTTTATGCACACCGAATCTGATATAATTCATACCGATGAGCAAGTTTCCGATTCTTTATTGGCCGTATAAGACAAAAGATAATGCAGATTATCAATTGTCGCGCAAGGTTATAAATAATGCCATTGGTATGATGCCTGATGTTATTAGTGAAGATTTAGATTTACCACATATTTTCCGCGACAATCCTGACGCGGTTGTTTATTATCCTGTGTTTTGTGAATCAACAGGATGGTGGGGTGAATTATTGGGTGGTGATGGCGCGATTGTTGATAAATTAATTATATCGCCAGAATGTCAATTAATGGTTGTGGTGTCTGAAACACATGCGGAAAGTCATGGAACACATCATTTGTTGGCTGCGGAAATTCGACCAAGCAGTAATTTTTTCAAAAAAATGAATTCTTCTATTGCAACCGTGACAGATATGTTGGCAACAGATGCAGGAACGATTTTGGCATTGTTTTCTGGGAAAAATCAAAATCAATTTATAAATATTATCGAATCAACTGGAAATTCATATCTGGGATGTATCGGTCAATATTAAAATCCGAAAATACAATAACTTTATCTTGATTTTACGAAAAAAGCAGGTATAATCCCATGGCTATCAATATAAATTATAAAACAAAGGATTAAACGATGAAAAAAGGAATTCATCCAGAATATCATGAAATTAACGTCACAACAACTGACGGCAAGACGGTTAAAATGTATTCTTCTGTAAAGAAAGATTTGGTTTTATCTACCGATAATTTGAATCATCCAGCATGGACCGGTCAACGTAGCAACGAAGGTGCTAAGGGCAAACGTTCCGAAGAATTTAAACAAAAATTTGCAGGATTCAAATTTTAATATTCTGGTCGGTTCGGGGGCGAGACATGGATTTGTTAATCAAAGGTTCAACAGAATTAAATAAAATGTTTGCAGCGTTGCAAAATACTGCTGCATCGTTGCGCCGCGATTTTGGCGAGGTTGAAAATTTGCAACAATCATTGCCAGGTGCACGTGATTTTGTGGCCAAGGCATCGTCCAGAATCGAAGAAAGCATTTTAAATGATTTGATGTTGGTTCGCCCAAATGCGGGTTTGTTAACACCAAACGTGTCCCAGGTTGGTGATGGTCGTGATGAATTTGTACTGTCGTTGTCTGGGGCTGCGAATTTTGTTCGTGGAAATTCGCATTTTGCAATATCTTTGGCGTTGCGTTCAAATGGCGAAACAAAAATAGCATTGGTTTATTCCCCAATTGATGAACGTTTGTATTATGCAGAATTGGATTCTGGTGCATATGTGTTTTCTGCGTATCATTCGGAAAAAATACGCGTTTCTAATTTGGTTGAGCCTGCTGATTTGACAATCGGGTACAACACACGTGGTATTCGTCCTGTAATTGCGGGTAATGCACGTGAAACAGGATGTGTTGCGCTGGATTTGGCATGGGTTGCGGCTGGTAAATTGGATGCGTTTGTGTCAGACCCAATTGATTTTGCTGAATTTGCAGCCGGCGAATTATTGGTTCGTGAATCTGGTGGCAAAATTTTTGATAATGGTGGCGATATAATTGTCACAAATGGCCACGTGGAATTATAATTTTTTTATACTGTAATATGTTGTTTTTACTGTAAAAAAACGTAATAAATAAAAAAGTCAAGCAAAATTTTGATGAAAAATTGTTTTTTTCCCTGTTTGGGTTCTTTTTTGGCGATTCGTTTTGTGATATAATAATTGTTAAGGAAAACATCTGATAAATGAAAATTTGTCAGATAAAAAAAGGAAGGAAACAATGAAAAAAATATTTTTAACCTCTGGGTTAGTTTTGTGCATGGCGTGTCCCGCGTTTGCAGAAGGTTCTGGATTCCCAGCAAGTGCAAGCGGTGTACAAGCTGAGGCCTGCGTTGAACCAAAGTTGGGTGTGTATGAAGGTCCAACAACTTTGAAAGCTGTTTGGGATGCAAATAAGAGCAGAATCGATTTTCAATCGGATGATTTTAATATGTTGACAAAAAATTGTCAGACAAATTTTCATAAACTGGTAAGGACTAATAATCCTCAAAATAATCACAGGGGATATGTGGATCCTGTCCCATCGCCATTATGGACACGATATGACGATGCAGTGTATAAAACAGAAACCGGTCGTGATAATTTTACTACAGCGGACAAGATAACCAGTTTAACCAGTACCCCTGTAATGACGGGTTATACATTCGAAGGTTATTATGATGTCAATGATAATGGATTTAGACAGGGAATGACATTTTCAGGAACTAATATTCCAAGCATAGAGCAGTCGGATTATACAACCCCGAATCCTACTAACACGACGATAGCACCAACAGAAGATAATCAGTTGGTACATGGAACAAAATGGATAAATGCAGATGGAACATTTGTAAGTGGATTACAAAATTATCCAGGAGATCGAAGTATTACAATGTTATACCCCAGATGGACACCAAAAGAATACACCATAACGTATAATTGTGGTTCTGCGGGTTCTACAAATGTTGCGCCGGTAAATGCAAACGGTATGACACAAAGTGTCAGATTTGATGATTGTTATTCTTTGTTGAATGTCACGGCTAAATGCAATGTTCCAATTTCGGAAGATTTCGGGTACACATTCGGCGGATGGTCTTGCACACCAGATTTACCAAACGCGACAAAAACATTGCCAGCGGATGCAACAGCTGCAGCCAACGGTTATCCAGCAAATACAGCGGTTGAATCGTTGTATGCGGCCGGTGCCGGTGGTGCATGGACATTGGATGGCAATGCAACATGTACAGCAATTTGGGTTGGTAAGAAGATTAGAATTACATGGAATGATAACGATGGTGACGATACTACAACTGCAACAGGTGGAACCCCATCATGTTTCTATGGAACGGATGTCACATTGCCAACCGCACCAACCAGAAATGGTTATACATTCGGTGGATGGGCAGTCGTGCCAAATACAGAAACAGCCGAACCACAAAATTCTGGAATTTAATAGGTTCGGATTACATACTAAAAACACCGGTTCGTCCGGTGTTTTTTTACCCCCATCCGGTCTTCGACCGTACTCCCCCGTTGGGGGAGAATTATTTAAGGGTGTTGTGTTATTGAAATATAAAAAAAATCGCCAATTGGCGATTTTTTTAATTGATTGCGGATACGGCCAAACGTTTACGACCAACCGCACGACGACGATTCAAAACATCGCGTCCAGATTTTGTTGCCATCTTTTCACGAAAGCCGTGTGTTTTTACGCGACGTGTTTTCGATGGTTGATAAGTTCTTTTAGTTGCCATATTAAATCCTTTTGGTGCATATATTTAAGCATATATTTTTTCAAAACGCAACATTTTTATTTACTTTTTACTAAACCCAGTTTTTTTAGGCCTTCCAAGAATAAATAATATACAAAAATTGCAGCGAACATATTCCAAAACGGTAAAAATAACTTCTTTGCTGTCATTTTAATTTCCCCTGACATTTGTGTTAAGATATTTCACAGGAAAAAACTTTTTACCTATGCATTCTATGATAAACGGGTCCTGACATTTTCCCTGACTGATATTTTCAAAGCATTGTTTTGCACGCACTGCACAATCAAACGAAGCACCAGAACAAGCCCCAGAAACCTTTCTTTCGCAGTTTTTCGGACACAATTCACCACAAAAACATCTCATATAAATTGGATTTTTGTTAACAATAGAAAGAGTCTTAAAAACCTGCACATCGCCTTTTATTAATCTTGGATGAGAATGCAAAACAGAATGACAATGATATTGCATACAACGGTCCTTAGCCGCTGGATAACAATAATCCACTTTATCTTGATAATCAGGCAGGTCTTTAACATGTATATGACCTACTTTGAATTTCGGTCCCTTTTGTTCATGCATAAAGCAAAACCATACGCTTACATAATTTGGATCTTCAGAAACATTTGCCATCTTTATCCCTTTTGTTTGTCATAACAATATAACACCTAATCTGTAATTTGTCAATGTTTTTTAAGGATGCATTTTTTTGCTATTTTGTTGCTTTATTTCTTGACCAAATGTTCAAAAATTTGCTAATCTTTTACTATCTGAAACTAAGGGAAAAAGTAATGTCTGAAATAAATGAAACAAATAATGAAATAAATGAAATTCGGGTGCCAACTTCACCAATTGAACATGAAATGCGGACTTCGTTTTTGGATTATGCGATGTCGGTTATTGTTGATCGTGCGCTGCCAGATGTTAGGGATGGATGCAAACCGGTGCATCGTCGTATTTTATACGTTATGAACGAGGTTGCACCTGCTACAAAATCTACTGTGAAATCTGCGCGTATCGTTGGGGATGTGATGGGGCGTTATCACCCACACGGTGATTCTTCGATTTACGAAGCAATGGCGCGTATGGCTCAGGACTTTTCTATGGGTGAAATGCTGGTTCAGGGTCAGGGTAATTTTGGTTCACGTGATGGTGATAAACCGGCGGCTATGCGTTATACTGAGGCACGCCTGTCAAAACTGGGTGCGTCATTGATGGAAGATTTGGATAAAGATACTGTTGATTGGCAACCTAATTTTGACGGAACATTGCAAGAGCCAATTGTGTTGCCAACTAAGTTCCCAAATTTTTTGGTAAATGGTGGTTCTGGAATTGCTGTGGGTATGGCAACAAATGTTCCAACATATAATTTGGGCGAAGTTTGTAATGGTATTTTGGCAATATTGGATAACAAAGATATCAGTGATGATGAATTGTTTGGAATTATTCCTGGACCAGATTTTCCAACCGGTGGTGTTATTATGGGACATGCAGGTGCGTACAAGGCACACACAACCGGTCGTGGTTCTATAATTGTTCGTTCAAAAACGCATTTTGAAACAGTACATGATCATCCGTCAATCATTGTTGATGAATTGCCTTATCAGGTTAATAAATCACAATTAATAATCAAAATTGCAGAATTGGTCAAAGATAAAAAAATCGAAGGTATTACAGATATTCGTGATGAATCGTCCAAAGAAGGATTGCGTGTCGTTATCGAATTGAAACGTGATGTGATGCCTGAAATTGTATTGAATCATTTGTTCCAAGATACAGAAATGCAATCTAATTTCCCAGTTAATATGATGGCGTTGAATCGTGGACGACCAATGTTGTTTAATGTTCGTGGTGTGTTGGATGCATTTATTGAATTTCGTGAAGAAGTTATCCGTCGTCGCACGATATTTGATTTAAACAAAGCGCGTAATCGTGCGCATACTTTGTTGGGCTTGTCTGTTGCGTGCGGTAATTTGGACGAGGTTATAAAATTGATTAAAGAATCACCAAATCCAGATGCGGCAAAAACTGCTTTGTTATCACGTGGATGGGCGGCATCAGATATTGAAAATTATATCAAATTGATTGACGATCCAAATACTGAATATACAGATGGTATGTTTTATATGTCTGAAGACCAGGCCAAGGCGATTTTGGAATTACAATTACATCGTTTGACCGGCTTGGAACGTGATAAAATTCATAACGATTTAACTGAATTGGGTGCAACAATTAAAGATTTGTTGGCGATTTTAAGCAGCCATGAACGTATTGTTCAAATTATTCGTGATGAAACAACCGCGGTTCGTGATAATTGGTCGCAACCACGCAGAACGGAAATATCTGATGCAGAAATCGATATCGATATCGAAGATTTGATTGCGCGTGAAGATATGGTTGTGACTGTATCTAATACAGGGTATATAAAACGTGTTGCGCTGGATACTTATCGTGCACAAAAACGTGGTGGCAAAGGACGTAATGCCATGACAACCAAAGAAGACGATTATGTTGTAGATGTATTTGTTGCAAATACTCATACACCATTGTTGTTCTTTTCGTCTAAGGGTTTGTGTTATAAATTAAAAACATATAAATTGCCAGAGGCCACTGCCGCAGGCAAGGGACGGCCATTGGTGAATTTGTTGCCGTTAACCGACGGTGAAACGATTACCGCGATTTTGCCGGTTCCAGAAGATGAAGTTAAACGCGTGGCAGAATCAGGTGTGGAACATTTCTTGATGTTTGCAACTGCATCTGGAACGGTCCGTCGTAATCGTATGTCTGATTTTGATTCAATACGCAGTAATGGAAAAATTGCAATGAAATTGGAAGATGGTGATTCTTTGATTGCTGTGTTGCCATGTAATGAAAATCAAGACGTATTCTTGTCAACGTATCGTGGTCGTTGTATCAGATTCCCTGTCCCAGAAATTCGTATATTTGCAGGACGTAATTCAACAGGTGTACGTGGATTGAATTTACAATCTGATGATCATATTATTGGTATGGCAATGTTGAATCATGGCGAATCTGATTCTGTGGTGCGTGCCGCATATGTAAAGCAAAGCCGCGCATTGCGTCGTGCACAAACCGGTATCGAAGAAGAGGCAGACACCGAAGAAGAAAACACAACATTGGTGTTAACAGACGAACAGATGGCCAAGATGGCGTTAAGCGAAGAATTTATTTTAACAGTTTCTGAAAATGGTTTTGGAAAACGTACTTCTTCGTATGAATATCGTTTGTCACATCGTGGTGGTTCTGGTTTTGCAAATATTAAATTAGGTGGTAAAAATACCGCAGTGGCTGGTTCTTTCCCAGTTAATGATACTCAGGATATTATGATGGTCACAAACGGTGGAAAAATTATCAGAACACCGGTACGTGATGTTCGTATTGCCGGTCGTGCAACTGCGGGTGTCACATTGTTTAGAACAGCCGAAGGTGAAAAGGTTGTATCTGCCATCGCAATTGAACATGCAGAAGAAAACAATGATGACGATGCAGTGGTTGAAAATACCGAAATAACTGAAAACGCAGAATAGAATAAAAATACGCAGACATGGAAAAACAAAACGATTATTTTGTTCCGATTAACGAAGTCGCCAAAGAATTGGACGTGCCTGCGTATACTTTGCGTTATTGGGAAAAACAATTTCCTGGGGCAATTCGACCAGTGACTGGTGCCGGCAATCGCCGGTATTATCGTCGCGAAACAATTGAAAAATTACACACGATAAAATCTTTGTTGTATGATCGCGGAATGACGATAATTGGTGTAAAAAAAATTCTGCATAATGGGACATTTAATGCTGAGATAGAAAATGCAAAAACACCGGTAAATGCCGGTGAAAAATATGAAAAAATATCGTCAATGGATGTCGGCGATATTGATTCTGTGATAAAATTGTTGACCCAGGCAAAATCTTTTTTAGATTAAATTTTACAAAAATACCGGCAAATGCCGGTAATTTTTTCTTTGTTTGAACGTGTTTTTATGGTATAACAATCCAGCAAAAGGAGATTGTAATGAGTATATATGATATTTCTGTGATGTCTGGGGATGGGCAAATGGTATCTTTGGACAAATATTGTGGCAAAGTTTTGTTGATTGTTAATACTGCGACAGAGTGTGGTTTTACACCGCAATATGAACCGCTGATGGATATGTATAAAAAATATCAAGAACAAGGATTTGAAATTCTAGATTTTCCATGCAATCAATTTGGACATCAGGCCCCAGGCAGTTCGGATGAAATATCTACATTTTGCACTATGCATTTTGGGGTGACGTTTCCGCAGTTTGCTAAAATTGATGTTAATGGGAAAAACGCATCAGAATTATTTAAATACTTAAAATCTGTCGCACCGTTCAAGGGTTTTGATATGGCGCAACCAATGTCAAAGCAAATGGATAAAATGTTGCGTGGTATTGATATCAATTATGATAAAAATCCAGATATAAAATGGAATTTTACAAAATTTTTGATTAATCGTGACGGCATGGTTGTTGCGCGTTTTGAGCCAACAGATGATATGAAAAAAATAGATTTGGCGATATCCGATTTGTTGGGATGAATATTAAACGATTTTTCGCGATAGGGATAACTTTTTTATTGCAAAATTCAGAAAGCAATATATAATTGTCCCTGTATTGGAGCGTCGTCTAATGGTAGGACAAGAGATTTTGGTTCTCTTTATCATGGTTCGAATCCGTGCGCTCCAACCAAAAATTCAACCGGCATTTTGCCGGTTTAATTTTTGGTCGCGCACGGATCGGTCAGAGCCCGCAAGGGCGCATGACCAATACGCAGATAAACAATTAGCAACCGCGCAAAAACGGATATTTTTAATAGAGTTTTTGCCCAGCGGTTGGTTATTGTTTATCAAGGTCTCGTGCGCTCCAACCACACTTCGCGTCTGCGACGCTTCGTGTGGCAGGCCACACAGGCGGAGCAGTTATCGCAAAGTAGTGTCCACCGTAGCATTTGGCGTAGGCGGACAGGAATAAGAATCACATGTTTTATGTTTATCTTATAAAAAGTATTTCCCATCCAGAACAAAAATACATCGGGCAAACTGATGATTTGAAAAAACGACTAAAGCAACATAATGCAGGATATTCAATACATACGGCAAAATATAAACCTTGGGAATTGGTAAATTATTTTGCGTTTAGTTCAAAAGATGCCGCGTTGGAATTTGAACAATATCTTAAAACAGGTTCCGGATACGCATTCGCAAAAAGACATTTTTGGAAATAGTTTATGAAGTATACGTAGCGCATTCCAGAGAGCCAAAAAAATAAATTTCCACCGAGTTCGAGAGTGTAAATTCAAAAAACCTCAAAAAATTGTCATTTTCGAACTTTTTGTGATATAATTAAGTACATAAAAGGTCATAATATGGAAATAAAAATTAGAAACGCAGTTCCCGAGGATGCAAAAGCAATTCAACAAATTATTGCTGTTGGTTATAGACGTTCTTTCGCAGAATTTCATACAAAAGAATATTTAGAAAACAAAATTCAAGAATACCTAAGTCCTGCCAGAATAGAAAAAATGGCAAATGTAATTCGTGATAAAAATTCCATAAATATAGTTGCAGAAAATGCAGATGGTAAAGTTGTGGGGTCTGTTGGTGGTATGAAAGACGAAAACGGAAATTATCAGTTAATAGCATTATATGTAGATGAATCTGTTATTGGCGATATAAAATTTGCGCTTAATTTAGTTAGAGAATTTTCACAACGTGTTAAACAAAATGGTGCAAACAAATTTACTACTGGAACATTAACAGGCAGTAGAGTATGTAAATTATACGAATTATTAGGTGGCAAGAAGATAAAAGAATTCATAAACGAAAAACGCGATAATGTATCAGAAACAGAATTTGAATTTGATGTAAATAGATTCATTTAAACCACACGTCTTTAATCTTATCAATCTCTTGCCCAATCTCCAACAAATCGGCTCGCGAATTGCACAGGTTGCTCAACCACACTTCGCGTCTGCGACGCTTCGTGTGGCAAGCCACACGAACGGGGCAGTTATCGCAAAGTAGTGTCACACGAAGTTTCAGAGCGGTTTTTTGTTTGGTTTCTAAACTTTCGAACCGTTTATAACACTCGAACAAAACATAATATTATAAAACCAACATAAAACCGCTCTAACCAGCATATCTGTTCAATATGGTTGTGGTCGGCGGGCGAAACGGAATAATATTTACAGCATATATTTATTATTTTATAATCATATTGATAACGGTTAGGATAGAATATGATAAATGAATGCAAAATTTTTCCTGTATCACGAATTGGCAATGAAAAATCACCGAAACTGATAATTTTATTATGCAATCCTGGGGGTGATGCAAAATATTATAAACGATTGGCAGAATACACAATGGATAAAGATGGTTTTTACAAACCAACAGGGATGAATTTACATATTTACCGTGAATACTGTGAATGGTGGGATAATATTTTGAAAAAAACTGATAAATTCGGTATAAAAGATACTGATATTTTGGCTTTGGAATATTATCCATATCATACGAAACGTTCGAACGACAGTAAACATTGGAATTGGGATGAACTTGCACAGAAATCGTTATCAAAAAATAAAGAATTATTATTAAAACATATTGCTAATGGTGTTCCTGTGTTTGGGTATTACTATGGTTTTTGGTTGTCTGATAAAGATGTGGGCAAACATTTATCAAAATTAAACGATAAACAATTTTATAAAAGCCGTAATGGATTGGGGCAATCATTGAAATTAAAAGATTTAGAAAAATATTTACAAACAATAACAGAATAAAAATGCAAAAGACGACAAAATCTTTATCAACATATATAATGGATGAAAATCATTTCAAAGATTTTGAATATAATTTTGATTACTGTATTATTCATAAAGAAAACGATACTGATTATTTTAATGGGACACTAACAAGTGCTTTGGCTGAATTTATGACTTTTAAAGACAATGAAAGTTTAGCATATTTTCTTGCTGTGTTATTACAATCAAAAATATTGCTTCCAATTTATATTTGTCCGCCTGGTAAAAATGATGAATATATTATCAAATTACCAGATTGTGAAAATAACAGTTATTTATATATGAAAAATGCAAATGTTATTCCACAAATAAAAACAGCAGATAACACCAAATTTTTGAGTGCTTTTTTATCAATTCGTGAAATACATGCCATCGCACATAATACTATGTTTTTATATATAGATTTTGAAACGGTATATAAATGGATAAAAAAACATCGCACAGAAATCGATACAATCGCATTTGATCCATTTGCAAAATATGACTATGCTTGGTATATCAATGTTGATGACTTTATAAAACAAATTGAATTATTTAAAAAATTTGTAAAAAATTATAAAGGCAAAAACATTATTTCAGATTTACACACAATATCATTGCAAAAACACATGCGCAAATAGCCCGAATCCTGCTCGTGCAGCACCAATACGAGAATATACAATTAGAAAAATCTTAAAAAATCGATCAAGAGAGATTTTTTTGATTTTTGTTATTGTATATCGAGGCACCCGTGCGCATTCCAGAGAGCAAAAAAATAAATTTCCGCCAAGTTCGAAAGTTTTGTTATCAAAAATGCGGTCAGTTCGTTATTTGCTTTTTGGGTTTTTGCATACATGTTTTTTTAGTTTCATAATACGATCATAAGATTCACGAATGCGTGAGCGTTTGATTTTACCGTCACGTACCAGGTTTACAATAATTTGATTAACTTCTGTCCCACGATTTTTATCGAAACTGATATTGTTTCCAAATACCAATATATCGTTGCCAGCCTTTATAGCCATTTCTATCGCTTTTTCACGTCCATATTGGTTAACAATAGCCCCCATATCCATATCATCTGAGAAAATAACACCATTAAATCCCATATCGCGTATCATTTGAATTGTTTTGGCAGATAATGATGCAGGCAGAGTATCAAAAGCGTTATTCACAACATGTGCAACCATAACCGTTGCGAGAGGATGTGTATTCTTTAACAAAATTTCCCATGGGTATAATTCATAATCTTGATATGTTTGCGTTACATCGGTAAGTCCCGCATGCGTGTCCCCGGTTGCGCTGCCATGACCTGGAAAATGTTTAAACGAACTGACCACATTTGCAGCATTTAATCCATCAGAAAAAGCGCCACCAAATTCGGCTACAATTTTTGGATTGGAAGAAAAACTACGTTCAAGTGCGCCAATTGCAGGCGATTTTGGATTTACATCAACATCTATAGATGGTGCAAAATCAACATTGATTCCTAAATCACACAAACGTTTCCCCAAATCATACGCAATAGCATATGTTGTTTTACTGTCGCCACGGACCAATTTTTTTGCGGACGGAACAGACGCGAAACCATGTTCTGTTTTTAATCGTTGAATATTACCTCCTTCTTGATCGATAGCAATTAGTAGTGGTTCTGGCGCAATAGATTGTAAATGGGTTGTTAATTCACGAACCTGGGTTGTATTTTTTATATTAGATGAAAATATATGTTTTTTTGCCTCTGGAATACTCATGCCTTGTGCGACTAATCCAGATACATCAACATCAAATAATATAACACCACCAATATGACCTTTTCTTATTTGTTCTTCAATTGCGGCAAAACTTTCTGCGTTTTCGCCATTACCGTCACCATGAAAACCAGTCATTATCATTTGACCAACCATTTTATCTAAACTGGGTGTTGATAACCAATACACTAAACCTGTACCGGCAACCAGCAATATAAACAATGTAATGATAATAGTTCTTTTTTTACAATCCATAACAAGCCTCTTTCATAAGAATAAATGTACAATATGCGTCTGGTTTATTCAAGTTTTTTTGCCCACACGCCACAATATATTGACAAACATACATTTTATAGTACTATGAATCGCACAATGATAATAAATACACGCGATTATAATATTATACAAAACAATG
>CAMOGA010000010.1 GCA_946613885.1 uncultured Pseudomonadota bacterium | reverse complement strand
TACGTTGGTATAACAACAATACATTATTAGATACAACATCAACAAATTCAAATACATGTACCTATGATACAGCAATAAATTTACCAGCCGACCCACCAGTTAAGCCAGGATATAAGTTTAAAGGTTGGAGTATGCGCCCAGAATACGATTTTTCAACATTAGATGCGACAACAAATGGTGACCACAGATATGGTCGCGGTGTAATCGCAACAAATAATACTGATATATGTTGGTTTGATGGTGGTATTGCAACACCATGTAGCGATGTTATGTTTTCGGATATCAATCGTATGGAATGGAAGGTGTCTTTCATTTATGGAACAATTTATGGTATGGCATTATGCAGTTCAACACAGGGGGCAAACGATATTACAACAGGTTTACCAAACGAACAACAATCAAGTGGTCAATATTGTTGGTGTCGCGCGACAGGATTAATAACATCAAATGTATTATACGCACCAAAATTAAACACACCATGGATATACATATCAGAATCATCAGATGAAGCATATGGTGTATGCAACAGAAATTGTGTAAGCAGATGCGGAATCCGTATTATATCTAATGAGACGGTACGACTAAGATTATTCGGTCAATCCAATAACTAGACGTTTATTTCTTTAATATGTCCCCGGATTTAATATATTCTGGGGAATCTTTTTTGGATTTCTTTTGGGCAGATTTAGCATATTTTTTTGCGTTTTTATTATCACCGTTCATATTATAATATTCTGCCATTGCCCAATCAGATTCACCGCCATCCGTCACACGTGCCAATATCCAATATGCCAATGGGGATGGGTCTGTTAATATTACAGATTTTGCCAATTCGGTTGCGCGTGCTGTATCGTTATTGCGATTTCTTTCAGACAATACCAATGCCAATGCTGTTTCAATTTGTGGTGCATTATTCGTTAATTTTAACGCGTGTTCGTATGCGTTTATACTGTCATCATACGCGCCATATTGATATTCAATATCGCCCAATAATTCATAAAAATATGGATTATTAGAATTACGTTTTATCAATGTTTGGGTTCCTGTTTTGGCGGCTGCCAAATTGCCAGATTTCATATTTGCAATCGCACGCGCATAAATGGCGGCATCGCTTTTGTCAGAATAAGGATAACTGGCAATAACATTTTTTTCACCGTCCAGATAGCCAATTAATTTTGCCCTTAACATTTCATAATCTTTGTTTTCATGTGCGATTTCAGATGCAGATTTTGTCGGTATTTTTTTTAATTTACCAATTTTTGTTTTGGCATTATTGATACGTTCGGTTGTCAATGGATGATTCACACGATTTGGATTAACACGTGATTCAAATTCACCAGTGATTTCACGCATTTGTTCAAAAACTTCTATCAATCCATTTGGATTTTGATTTGCATCAACCATCAAATCAACAGCCATATCGTCCGCCATGCGTTCTTCATCACGCGAAAAAGACAACATTGATTGTTGTGCAATTCCGGTTGCGCCAGCCATCACACCAACCCCAGCAGTTGGATTACCCCCAGCCACCATCAATCCAACACCCAATGCCTGAATAATCATTGTGCGAACCATTTCATCGTGCATACGGTCAGAAATTTGAACCATATGCCCACCGATTGTGTGTCCCAATTCGTGGGCAACAACCGCACGCAATGCGTTCGGATTTTTTATTCGCTTTAACAGACCAGTATAAACAAAAACATCTTCGCCACCACGAACAAAGGCATTAAAATCATTATCGTTAACTATATATATTTTTAGACGGTTTTCCGGAATTTTTGCTGCGCGTGCCACCGGCATAATAATATTTGTTATGCCACGTTCAATTTCTGTATCATTAATAATTGTTGCACCGTTTGCGCCCCACATAACAAATACAGAAAACAAAATGACAAAAAATTTCTTCATTATGCCCCCGCGATTGTTGAACAATCAAATATTTGACGTAATTGCTTTGCCCAAACATTTTCAGAAATATTATCATCCATGGATGCGGTCTGTGCCAATTTGAATAAATCCCGATGTTCACGATAATTTACAAAGTGATATTGTATCCAACCACTTTGTTTTGTTCCCAACAATTCGCCAACACCACGCATCATTAAATCTTGTTCTGCGATGACAAATCCATCATCTGTTTCACACAAAACGTCCAATCTTTTTAATCCATCTGGCGACACGTTATTGCCATACAACAAAACACAATACGATTGCGAATTGCCGCGACCGACACGACCACGTAATTGATGTAATGCCGCCAATCCAAAACGTTCTGCATTTTCAATAACCATGATTGTAGCAGACGGAACATCAATGCCAACCTCGATAACTGTGGTTGAAACCAAAATACGCATTTTAGAATTTTCATCCGCAAATTCGTTCATTACTTTATCACGTTCTTTTTTATCCATTTGACCATGACAAAGACCTGTTTCTGGAAAATATTTTTTCAAATCTTCAAATCGCGATTGTGCAGCGACCATATCCGATATTTCAGATTCCGCCACCAATGGACACACCCAAAAAACCTTAGCCCCAGATTGAACCTGGGGTGCAATACGCGAAATCAATGCACCGACACGTTCAATCGGTAATTTAGTTGTTTTGATTGGAATACGTCCTGCGGGTTTTTCATTTATAATGGATATATCCATGTCGCCATATACCGTCATTGATAAAGTTCGTGGAATAGGTGTCGCAGACAATGCCAACATATCTGGATTATTTCCCTTGGTACGCATAGCGGTTCGTTGTGCCACACCAAACCGATGTTGTTCGTCAATAATAACCAAACCCAAATCTTTATATTCTACATCTGTTGAAAACAATGCATGCGTTCCGATTGCTATCTTGGTTCGCCCAGATTTCAAAGATATCAATTTTTCACGTCTTGCAACACCTTTGTCCCGACCAGTCAGAACATCGCAAACCAGACCCAATTTATCACACATTGGTTTTAGTTTCGCAAAATGCTGTTGCGCCAAAGCGTCTGTTGGTGCCAATAACACAGATTGCGCGCCAGATTCTGCCATTTTTACCATTGCAGCCATCGCCACCATGGTCTTGCCAGAGCCAACATCCCCCTGAACCAATCGCATCATCGGGGTGGGGCGATTAAAATCCGCAAATATCTCGTCAATCGTGCGTTGTTGTGCGCCAGTTAGTGCAAACGGTAATATTTCATAGAATTTATTTATCAAATCATGTTTTTTTGCGCGTATTGGTCGCGTGTTTGTTTTTGATTTACGAATACGCCGATTAATAGCAATCGCGCTTTGATGGGCAAATAATTCACAATATGCCAATTTTGCAACATACGTTCCATTTGGTACCAAATCATCATTAGATTCTGGAAAATGAACATGAGTCAGTGCATCAATAAATTCCATTAAATTTTCATCTGTATTTTGTACGGAAACACGTTCATGTATTATTTTAAAAATCTGGTCACGCACGTTTGCAAATGTTTTTTGGGTTAAACCTTCGCCAGATGGATATACCGCCTGGTGCGTTGGAATTTTGGACGCGTTTTCAGGTAATTCTATAAAATCAGGATGATTTATAATTGCACCACTGCGTTGCGAATAATCCAATTTTCCACTGACAATACGCCATTGACCAATCGGTAATTTTTCAATCCAATAATCTAAAAATTTAGTATTGAAAAATTGCAGTGTTATTGGTGCAGCAAATTTATCAGCACAAATGATTTGTGTCGGATGCCTGCGCCCACGAAAAACCCCACCACGTTTATGCGATTTCACCATAACAGAAACAGTTATCGTATCCCCATTTTGTGCATTTGTCACAGAATCCAGAATTTCACGTGGTCGAACATATGACGGAATATGCAACAAAAAATCCAGAACACGCCGTCCGCCCAAAACATCATTAAACTTGGTCGCCAGCACAGGCCCAACCCCATGAATAAATTGTAAATCAGTATTAAAAATATCAAAGATTTCCTTGTTCATGATATAAATTTAACAAAAAATCTTTATTTAATTCAATAAAAAACCATGAAATATTGTAATATTTATGATATAATGATACCATATCAAGGAAAGGTTTTTTACAAATGGCATTAAATTTATTAAACGACAAAGATTTTAACGATTATCTGACAGATATTACTTATCAGGGTGCGACTGTACCAAAACAGCAAAATTTTCAGGGTGAATTTGAAAGTGCCGATTATGTGTTTCAACATCGTGATGAAATTGTTAAGGGGATATTAAATCAATACATTAAATTACGTGTTCGTGAATATTTATTAAATCAAAATAATGAACCTGCATTTATACCGGTGGATAAAAACAGAACTGATTTGCCTGGTTGGGCATACAGGGTATTTGAACGTGGTGAAAACATATACCAATTTGATGGTTCAAAAATGTCAAACAAATTACGTGAAGATATTATAACTGTGCGTGATTATCTGTATGATTTTGCGGGACAATATGTTGATAAAGTAATAGAAACAGCCAAAAAAACAGAAAAAAAGCCAAAAATAAGATACGATTTTTTAAAAACAACCAATGAATACGATACTTTTGATAAGGCATTAACTGCTGCAAAAAATTGGCATGAACACATGTCAGAAGAATTGGCAAAGCGCAATCGTGGTCGTGAATTGTTTGAAAAATCGTTAAAGGGTGCAAAATACGTGATGGATTTACCGGACAATATGTTTGCATATCAATTAACCACCGAAGAAGCGTTAGATTTTGAATCTGAATATATGGGACATTGTGTGGGTAAGGGCGGTTATGATGCCGGTGTAAAAAATGGTTTGATAAAGATATATTCGATACGTGATGAACGTGGTGAACCACATGCCACATTAGAGGTTCGTGGGAACGAGGTTCATCAAGTCAAAGGTAAGCAAAATAAATCGCCAATTAGAAAATACATTCCTGCGATTAAACACTTTATAGAAACACAAAAATTAGATGTGATTCATGATTTAAAAAATCTGGGGTTAATAAAACAGGATGGTAAATATTATGATATATTTAATTTGCCAAAGGGCTTTGTTGTTAACGGAAATTTAGATCTGGGTTCCATGGAATTAACAGAATTACCAGACCTTAGTGATGTTGTTGTGCGGGGGGATTTCAATTGTTCCGACAACCTATTAACCAGTTTACAGGGGGCCCCACAAACAGTCGGGGGGAGTTTCTATTGTTCCCACAACCTATTAACCAGTTTACAGGGTGCCCCACAAAAAATTGAGGGGGATTTCAATTGTTCCAATAACCAATTAACCAATTTACAGGGAGCGCCACAAACAGTCAGAGGGAATTTCTTTTGTTTCAAAAACCAATTAACCTGTTTACAGGGGGCTCCACAAAAAATTGAGAGGAATTTCAATTGTTCCGGCAACCAATTAGCCAGTTTACAGGGGGCCCCACAAACAGTCAGGGGGAATTTCTATTGTTTCCAAAACCAATTAACCAGTTTGCAGGGTGCCCCACAAAAAATTGAGGGGGATTTCGATTGTTCCGGCAATCAATTAACCAGTTTACAGGGTGCCACACAAACAGTCGGGGGGCAATTCTATTGTTCCCACAACCAATTAACCAGTTTACAAGGTGCCCCACAAACAGTCTGGAGTTTCGATTGTTCCCACAACAAATTAACCAGTTTAGATGGTGCACCACAAACAGTCGGGGGAATTCTCGATTATTCCAATAACCCGTTATCTGAACAGCAAACTGGCAATAGTGAGGTTTTTCGCCAAGGAATTAAAAAAATCAAGGCAAGGGTAAAGAGTTTATACGAATTGTTAAAAAACCAAACAACAGATAATGAACAACAAAACTGACGCAATCGCGCCAGTTTTTTTACTCGCAAATTTGTTTATTTTGAAAACGAATAATCCATTTTCAAATGATCGGCGTTATACGTACCGTTCATAATTGCGATTGTGTCTTCGACAATAACCAATTCTTCGTTTGTCGCAATCATCAATATCTTGACCTTAGAATCAGGTGTGCTGATAACCGCTTCATCAACACCTTTGCGGGCCAGGGCGTTTTTGTTTGCCTCAACATCCAATTTTACACCCAATTCTTCCAATCCACTGCAGAATTGTTCACGCAAATAATCATCGTTTTCGCCAACCCCAGCAGTAAACACTATCGCATCAGTATGACCCAATTCCGCCATAAACGCACCGATGTATTTTTTGACGGTATGAACCTCCATATCAATAGCCAATTTGCATAATGGATTTTCGTCTTTGTTTGCTTCAACATCACGACGGTCTGCAAAACATTGTGTAATGCCCATCAAACCAGAATCTTTGTTCAAATGTTTTGTCATTTGTTCTGGTGTCAAATGCAATTGTTCCATAACATACAACATAGCCGCCGCATCAACATCGCCTGGGCGTGTTCCCATAACTAAACCCGCAGTTGGTGTCATACCTAATGTTGTATCAACCGCACGTCCGTTTTTAATTGCAACACCCGATGCCCCAGACCCAATATGCATAGTGATTAAATTGCATTTATCCGCAGGTTTACCCAGCATCGCCGCCGCACGTTTAGAAACGTATAAATGTGATGTCCCATGGAAACCATAACGACGTATTCCCAGATTTTTATACCATGCTTCTGGAATTGCATAACGATATGATTCTTCTGGCATGGTTTGTAAAAACGCAGTATCAAACACAGCAACCTGTTTTGCGTTTGGCAACATTTGACGCGCGCTTTCGATTCCCATTAACGATGCAGGAATATGTAAAGGCATTAAATCTTTCCATTCAGATACTGCACGCATAACTTCATCATCAATTTCCACAGACGATGCATATTTTGCACCACCCATAACAACACGATGTCCAACGCCACCGATTTCGTTCATATCAACAGACGCATCGCGTAACATATTCATAACCACACCCAATGCCTCGTTATGATTTTTCATTTCAACGACTTTCTTGTCTTTTTTTCCATCAGGATATTTTTGGGTAATAAAAGAATCTGGCAACCCGATTTTTTCAACATTTCCACCAACGATAACTTTGCGACTGTCCGCGTCAAAAACCTGATATTTAAGGGAAGAAGACCCACAATTCAAAGCTAATATGTACATACTTGTATCTCCTTTTATTTTTAAGACCTGTCCCCACAGCTTCAGCGAAGGGGGATTATTTTTTACGCCACCAACAATAGCAAACAAACGGGCAGGGGTCAATAAAAAAAGGCGACAAAGTGTCGCCCGAGTAAAAATTATTTTTATTACGCAGCCAAACTATGCCGACCAATATGTTGCATCAACAAAGCATCGTTCATATTTTTTCGATTAAATTTATTTTGTGCCGCTTTTGTACTTAATCTGAACGTTCTGGTTTGCCCAGTTTGTAAGAAATTCCAATAATTTTCCAAATATAAAACCATGTTTGTATTTTTTTCTTGCCAGTGTGACAAGGCATAATTACGTCTATCAATAGATTCGTTCAATTCTTGAATTTCTTGGGTCGCATTATTAAATTGTGTGATTCTATCATTCAAATCATTATACGCAGTGGCATCTGCATTATATGCGGCATCCGCAGCATTATAATCATTGTATGCCGTTTGGTTTGCCGTCATATCTGAACGGGCATTTCTTAAAGATTGTTGATATTGTGGATCACGTAAACTTTGCAGTTTATTTTGGTATTCCTGATTCGCTTCCTGTTGTTGTTGTTTTAATTGCGATAATTCTTGTTGCAATTGCATCGCCAAAGCATTTGCAACTGCGGGCGGCATCCCTGCATACGTAGCAGGATTTCTAAATTCGGATTCTTTATCGGCAACCTGTTTATTTAACCCATTTACAGGATCTTTTAATCTGGCATCTAAACTTCTTAATTCGGTCATGTTGTTGTTATGTTCATTTACAACATTTTGTCCGGCATTATATGCATCAAAACCCGCCTGGTTATTTTGTCTGATTTGATCGTGCTGCTGCATTCTGTTATATATATTATCCCGTTGGGTTTCGCGTGCCGATAAATTACCAGCATTAATAGGTGTTGCACCAGTATTAAGGGCATTTATCTCATTGTTTTTTGCCGTGATAGTATTAGTATCCGCAGTATTTTGATTGCGTAAAGCATTTTGCTCGTCTGTATTTTCCGCGTTAAAACGTTCGGCCAATCTGCCGTTTTGATTGTTTTTATTTTTGAATTGTCTGCCAGACATCCTTATTGTATTTCCAAGAATCGTTACACCATACCCGACACCTTCAAAAGCCAACTTGATACTTTTATCAAATGCTGTCGTAACAAATTTAATTCCTTCGTTTTTATTCCAAGATAATTGCCCATCGGAAAAAATATTAAAATCTGTACTGCGCATTGCATCCATAATTTTGCTGGTCATCATGCCGTATTTCATAGCAGTCATAATTTCCATAGCGGTTTCCGCTTTTTCTATTGCTTGCGGATCATTATTGCTCGGGTCTGTTGCTCGTAATATAATCTGTTCAACAACACCTTTCATTTGCCTTGCGTTTTTCCATGCGCCTGCGACAGCTTTTGGCATTTTTGCAGCGATTGGTTCCATAGTTTCCACAAACCATTTAAAATGTTGACGCGCCACAGGGTTATTTAATTTACCTTCTATATCTGCTTTCTTTTTTAACAAACCGTCCAAACCGTCAACTGGTTTGATTTTATTTTTATCTATGGCCTTAAAAATATCTTTGGCTTCTTGCCTGCGAAATATTGGGGCACCACGCAGTTGTTCATATTTTTTAAGAGTGTCCGCATAAGTATCAGATGCCCATTCTTCCAAACGCTGTAAAGGCGTTAATACATCAGAAATTTTCGGATCAACATAATTATCCTTGCTTTTATCCTGCCAATTGACAGCTTCTTCGGCCTTGTTAATTGGCCCAGTAATTGTACCATTATCGTATTTACCAAATCTGTCACGAATAGTTTTATTAAAATATAAAGTTTGCAACAGCCCAGTTTTATTTTCCTTTGCATAAACAGATCTGAAATTAGATAGCGCAGTTGCAGGTATACTGGCGGCATCCATAGCAAACGCATCTTTGGCCAAAACATTATCCAAATCATTTTTAATGGCATATATCGCCTGATATTCTTGGGAATTTTGATCAATAGATGAATACCAGCCCACAACATTAGATAATGTTTCTGCAACCGCACGAATCTTTTTTTGCACAGATGCATCTGTATCATATTGTCCGTTACTACATTTAGTTAATAATTCATTTAATTTACTATCAGATTCGAAAACAGGTTTTCCTTCTGAATTTTGTGTATTTTTTACAATATAATTTTTTAAATTTGAATGCCGATTTAACAAATCAAGAATCTTGTTAATTCCATTTCTGCACTCTGTTTTTGCAGGCGAGGTTTTAAACAATTTGCCTGCACCAAAATATTGATTAACAAAATCACGCGATTGATGGTCATTGTCTTGAAAACTAGATAAATCCGATGCCATACCTGCAAAAGCATTTTGAAACGCAATAAATAATTTGCGCGCATCTTCATCAGACAATTGTGCATTATCCGCAGGATCTGGTAATGCTTTTTGGACATATTGGCCGTTACGAACAATCAAACTGGCAGCTGGGTTTTCTTCTGAATAAGTTCGTGCCGGGTCATGTTCTAAATAATCACGCACCCAATTTTTCATATCATTGGTCAAAGTCCCCTGTTTGACCCAATCATAAAAACGCGCACGAACCTCAGCCGGCATAGAATTAAAATGCAACTGCTTATAATATTTCTTTAAAAATTTATCCATACCGCAACCTCTTGCTTTGTCGTCTTACCCAATATATTATAGCACTTTTTTGTTATGCTTTCAAGGGGACAGGTAGTGTTTTCAGGGTTTTGTTCCTGTGGTTAAAAAAATAAAAAAACTTATAATTCCTGACATGAATTTGGTAAATATTATTTTAAAATCTGTCCCTTATGTTCTATCTATCGCCGGTGGTATTTTTGTCTTTGATTTTTCACAACAATATCTGCATGATCCGGGCTGGATAGATTTAATGGATAACGTAGCCGCATCTTTATTGGCAATCCCGCTAGTATTTTTATTTTATGATTACTCTAATTATTTAATCACACGTCGCGTTCACAAACATCAGCACACTAATGTTATAAATGCACTGGACGACCATTTGTTTAAAATATTGGCTTTTATCAAAAACATAATTGGTTTACCCCGTATTGAAGTCCCTATGCAAGATATTAATTTGAATTATAAAAAATTAAATCTGGATAAAAAATATGTGCGCGGAATACGAAAACAATTAAATATGTTGGAAGATATACTGTATAAATCGGACAAAATCGAAGTTCTAGATCCACAACACACACAAATTTTGTCTTTTATCGCACAAGAATTAAATCAGATATTAAACGAAATCAAATATAATAATTCACAACGCGAAATCGCCAGATATTTGGAAACAACACTGTCAATGATAGACGATTGGTTCTATGCCACAGGATACACAACCCGCAAAAAATTGACCAGACACAAACAATAACAAACTACCGCGTTTGTTGTTTTTTTAACGTATCATGAATTTTTTTATTTATATGTGGATTGTATCTGAAATATTTATCTGAACCAGGTATCACATGATTTGAAATAGTATCGTTTTCTTGTAATTCTGTTTCTGAAATAGTTTTGGAAAAATCTATATATGGTCGATGCTGTGCGCGTTTGGCAACAGGGTTTTTACAAAAATTTTTTACATACGGACAAAATGACGGGACAGGGTATTCGTTATTCAATGTTTCACGCGTGACACGCATTCCGCCCAATGCAATACAATTATTACACCCAGAATCTCGATTATTCATATCTGGTGCATAACAATCACATTTACGTGTTTCTTTATTTAATGCGGCACATCTAACGTTTGTCAAATATATATTGCCCAAATTATCACAATATTTCAACAAACAACACAAACCGCATTGTTCACAAATATTTTCCCATTCTGGGGTTCCTTCAATAATATTTCTTTTGTTTTTCATAAAAAAACTCCGCCTTGTGCTTGCGGAGTAATATTAATACATATTTTTTGTTTTGTCAATATTTATATATTAACAATACAAAAATAACAGGGCATAAAATTGTTATTTTTTCACAACAAAATTTACCAATTTGTTCGGAACAACAATCGTTTTTATAATCGTTGCGCCAGTTAATTGTTTTTCTGCGACCAATTTTGCACGTTCAATCAAATCGTTTTCAGAAATATTTGTTGGAACAACAAAATCTTTAACACGCTTTCCGTTTACCGAGGCAACAATTGTCATTTCATTTTCAACCAATTTTGTTGCATCAAATGTCGGCCATGGTTCAAAGACCAACATATCTTTATGCCCCAATTTTTCCCACATTTCTTCTGTTAAATGCGGTGCAAATGGATTTAATAATTGAATCAACACCTCATAGGCAGAGCGGGGCATTTTACCACCCGGAAATTCGTTGATAAATTCCATCATCGCAGATATAGATGTATTAAATTTCATATTTTCAATACGTTCTGTCACGTCTGCAATTAAACGGTTTAACAGAACCTGTTGTTTTTGTGTCAAAGGTTCATCTGTTAAATTATCCGACATATTTTCAATACGACTTAAAAATCTTTGAACACCACGTAATGTATCTTCGGACCAATTCGCATTTAAATCCCACGGCCCCAGATACAAAACAGTCAAACGACATGCATCTGCACCGGCACGATTTACAACATCTGATGATGGAACAACATTGCCACGAGATTTAGACATTTTTTGACCATCTGACCCCATAATCAAACCGTTGCTGGTACGTTTTTTGTATGGTTCAACCCCAGGGACAAAACCAAAATCAGATAATGCCTTGTACCAAAAACGCGAATAAAGCAAATGGCGCGTTGTATGTTCCATACCGCCATTATAATGATCCACAGGCATCCATTTATCTAATTGTTCACGTGAACAAAATTCTTTGTCATTTTTAGAATCCAGATAACGCATAAAATACCATGATGAACCAGCCCATTGTGGCATAGTATCTGTTTCACGTTTTGCATGTCCACCGCATTTAGGGCAGGTTGTATTCACCCAATCGGTTGCACGCGCCAAAGGACTTTCCCCATTGTCTGTTGGTTTATAATCTGTCATAAATGGTTGCAGCACTGGCAGTTCATCTTCCGGAACACATTGCCACCCACATTTTTCACAATAAACAAGTGGAATAGGTTCACCCCAATACATTTGACGCGAAAAACCCCAATCTTTTAATTTGTATTTTTTTGCAGCACGCACAAAGCCACGTTCTGTTCCGTATTTTATTGCCGCCGCAATTGCGGTCTCTTTATCCATACCATCCAAGAAAGACGAATTTATATGTTCCCCATCGCCTTCATACACAGCATCAGGTTCACCGCCCGCCAATACAGGAATTATTTCTAAGCCAAATTTTTTTGCAAAATCCCAATCGCGTCCATCATGTGCCGGCACCGCCATAATTGCCCCAAAACCATAATCTGCCAACACATAATCAGATATAAATATTGGAATTTCACGCCCATTAAATGGATTTGTTGCCACAACACCATCCAATTTAACACCTGTTTTATCCTTGGTATTGTCAGTTCTTTCAATTTCAGATTTTGCCACAGATTCAGCAATATACTGTTCCACCGCATCACGATTAACAATTCGATTTTCGTTTAACCATTTGCGCACCAATTTGTGTTCTGGCGCAATAACACAGAACGTCACACCAAATATTGTATCAACACGTGTCGTGTAAACAGTCATTATATCTGTACCAACACGAAAGTCAACATCTGCACCATACGAACGCCCAATCCAGTTTATTTGTTGTACTTTGACCTGGTCAGGATAATCGACCAATGCCAAATCATCGATTAAACGGTCTGCATATTTTGTAATTGCCAAATTCCATTGCAATTTCATCTTTTTTTCAACAGGTCCATGACAACGTTCACAACAACCATCTTCCAATTCTTCGTTGGTTAAATTTGTTTTACAATTTGGACACCAATTCATTGGCAATTCAGATTTATATGCCAAACCATTTTTAAAAAATTGTTGAAACATCCATTGTGTCCATTTTATATATTCTGGATCAGATGTTGCCAATTTTGATTCTGGGTTAAACGACAACCCCATTATAGAAATATCATTTTCAAAAATCTTGATTAATTCCGCCACAGATTCACTGGGATGTTTGCCAATCTTGGTAGCGTATTTTTCAGACGATATCCCCATGGAATCATATCCAATTGGATACAAAACATCAAAACCACGCATACGCTTAAAGCGCGCCATAACATCCATCCCTGTATAAGGCAACATATGACCAACATGCAATCCAGAACCAGACGGAAAAGGAAATTCAATCAAATTATAATATTTTTGTTTCTTGCCATCATTTTTTGGCACAAATGCACGCGTATCACGCCAGCGTTTTTGCCATTTTAATTCACGATTTTTAACTTTCTGCATATTGTCAGTCATGTGTTAGTCCTTAATTTTGTATAAAATGCTCTGTAATTTTACAAACAAACACTATCAAATTCAAGTTTTTTATCCAAAAATGTAAAAACCTGTATTTTTTGAAAAAAAACGACAAATTACCACTTGACAACAACCGATTTTTTCATATATTAAAAATATGATATAAACCTTTGGTTCCCTGAGAAGCAGGGCGGGCTGCCGAAGAAAATTAATATGGCGTGCCGGGGTGTTGAAAAACACTTGAATGTATATCGCAATTTGATGCGTTTGCGATAAACCAATCTCGAGTTTAACAAGGGTGCATTTTGCGCCGAAGTGATTGCAAAGGAGAACGCTATGAAAAAACCATTAAAAAAACTGTTATCTTATTATATCCCTTTTTCCTTGTTTTTTTTAGTCGGCGTACATTCTAACAAACATGATGCAAATGCACTTTCTTCAGCGGACACACAATCATCAAACAAAACAAAAATAACCAGTCCATATACATATAACGATAGAAACGAGATACGTGCAATGACGCTGACAAATTTGTATGTTAACAAAGCGGTATCTGGTGCACAAAGAATAATGCAAGATAAAAAACACAAAAATTATGTCCACGCTGTACAATCTGAATTGCCGGGCGCACCACGCACCCCCGGACATACATGGCATTGTTTATACGGACAATCCACTCAATTAAATCGCGCATTAAACGAATTAAACGACACAATTCAAATAATTCCAAAAACAAATAACGCACATCAAGCTTCGTCCACATTTATTGATCAAATGACAAAATTATACAGCGGCCCCGAATATAAAAATGCATTATACCGTGGTCATTTGTATGTCACACGCCAAGAATACGAACGCGCGTTAAATAGGTATTTAAGGGTCAATATGCGAAAAACAGATGCAACAAAGGCAAATTCTTTGCGTGCTGAATTAACTCAAAAATTTGCGAAAAATAATTTTTGCGCCACCACATTGAACCCTGGAACAATTATCATTGTTAATTCTGGACACGCCGTAATGTATCTGGGACAAGGAAAAGTGAAAAATGGCGATTTTATACCAGATGCAAACGGCACAGCCATCTGTTGTTCTTATAACGCCGAACACACTGCGATTGAATTAAATACATGGCCCACATCACAGGCATTTGCCGCCGACATCCACAACATCGCCATTGTAAAATACAAAAAAGAATCTGAATTAGCGGATTCTATTGCGCACGCAGAAGCAATGGAAATGTTTAACATTCGGAATATGTTCGACAGAAATTTGGTAAATCAGCGATAGCAAAATACCCGACAAAAAAACGTTTTTTACGCATAAATAAGCATTTTATAAAAAAATATAAAAAATTAAAATATTGCGTAAAAACAAAAAACTAAAAATTTTTTGTAATAAATTGTTTTAACAATACTCAAATACTCTGTTTTTTAATATGTACCTTATGGATTATGTATAGTTTTGCATGTTCAACGCCATAAAAATAACATATTTTTTATACAAGTATATTCAATTTTGTTTATTTTTTACACAAAAACATACAAAAACAAGGAAAAACCGCAGAAAACCGCGCAAAAACCGCAAAAAACCACCAAAAAATCGTAAAGAACAGGGCGCTTGTCAGCAAAAACGCACAAACAACCAATCAAACAACATATTTATCACAATCCAAAACAAATCAACCATTATGCAACACAACACCACAAACAAAAAAACATATCAAAAAAAATCTAACTTTCTTTGCAAAGCAAAACAAAATCAAAAACACAAAACACGATTACAAATCAATTCAATTATTTTAATAAAATATTTCAGCAAACAATCAACCAAACAATATCTGCAAAGTTAGCCCAAAACACATCTTATTATATACTAAACTATACATAATATACATTATGCGCCTTTTGTGTATCCTATTTTTGACCGCTGCCCCGCGGTTTTTCGCCACTTTTAAATAAACACGTTTGTATCATTATAAACTTATAATAATTATTATGATATTATTGTCTGTGCAAATATGTTTTTGTGCACCATATATCATACGATCATATTTTTTATTAAAAATTATATTTTTTACATTATAAAATTTTGCAATAATCACCCTGCCCATTTTAATACACATATCTATTTGATTTAACATGATTTTTTACATTTTTATTATAAAAAAACCTATAACAAACATGAAAAAAACCGCGAAAAACCGCGGTTTTTATCGTATTTTTATATGTTGTTTGTTTTTTATTATTGTTTTTGATTTCTTTCAATCATGATTCTGTATTTGTTTAAATCATTTGATTTGTCGTTTTTTGTGTTACGGTTCGTATCCTGCGTGGCCGCTGCAAACAACGCCGAACGAAAATCGGCAGAACGATATATACGATTGGTTATATTGTCGCCCGAAATGCCACGCTCCGCAAACAGTGTACATTTGGATGCATAATCATCCAAGCTGGACAGGATCGTCCTGGACATATCTTCCAAGCAAACCCAATTAGAACTCACAGGAACACCCTTTAGTTTTACACGACACCATACGTATTGACCAATTTTACCAGACGGGTTACCTGCTTGTGTAAATTTACCAAAGGAATCAAACGCACCAATATGATATTCTTCCACTTCTGGGTTTAATTTTTGCATATCCTCAAATCTATTTTTTAAATGTTCCGGGTTTTCCATTTGACACCCATGATAAATCGTCGTTGGTTTACCGCCGACAAAAATATCAATTTTGCCTGCTCTGTCACGTTTTACAGTGATATATTCTGTATTTGGGATGATTGCCATTTGTTTTTCCTTTTGTTCATTACCTGCCGTGATAATACCAAAAAATTCAGCAAAAAGCAATTACAAACAACAGGTTACGATTTTTATACAGCCCCATCGTGATAATGGTGAAAAAATTTTGACAAAATTCTATTTTTTTCTTGATTTTATGTTTTTTTTATGTCAAAATATTCCGCGAACCTTTGAAAAGTTCAGTTTTGGAGGCATAGCTCAGTTGGTAGAGCAAATGACTTTTAATCATTGGGTCCAGGGTTCGAGTCCCTGTGCCTCCACCAAAGATAAAGCACCAGAAATCTGGTGTTTTTTTATTTTTATATGCTTGACAGTTCTGATTTGTATTGTATGATAAAAAAAAACAATACATGCCGCAATATATAAGAAAAAGGAATTCAAAATGAATATAGAAACCGGGGTACTTTTTTCAATTCATGGTGAATATTATTTCCAAAATCAAAAACACGAACTATGGCGAGATTTTAAATATATAAATGGAATTAATGCAAAAAATCAATTTACCGCAACACATCTAACCACATCTGCATTAATGGAATTTATAAAACACTCTGTACAAAAAGATGTTTTTGATGACACTACATTTGGCAAAAGAACTCTGGAAGTGTGTGTCAAACGCGAACCGTATATAAAAATTACCGCACAAAAAATGCCAGACCACAAAGAACAAGATAAAAGTTTCTATTTTCATGGTGGTGAAACTGTATTTTATATAAACACCGCCCCGCAATTAATATATCCGACAAACATTTGTAAAATGCTGGAAATTCCACAAAAAGGAACCGCCTTTTTTCTGGCGGATAACGTCCCGGTTGCAAGATTTTATTATCCACAGACCTATGGCAGATTTGATGAATCTTATAAAACACAAAAATGTGATATAAAACAACTATCCCCAGATATCCCATTAAGAATACTGGATTATTATCCACACCAAACAGATTGGTTGACCGCCAGAAGTGTTTATATATCACAATTCAAACCAACTGACGTGGTGGTTGATTATAATTTAAATCAACAATACCCTATTGTAAAAAACAAAGAAGAAGAATTAAAAGAATTAAAACGATTATTGTCTAAAAAAACAGAACCAATTATACTTAACGGAATTGAAACGCACACACGTTAAAAAAAACCGCCATTTTCGGGCGGTTTTTTTATTTTACAGCATTTTATTTATTTAATTTTTGTGGCCTTTTTGGCAGCGTCTTTTGCAACATCTGCAACCTTGCTAACACGTTTAGTCAAAGATTTCAAACCTTTGGTTAATTCCGCCTCTTCTGCGGCACCAATTTCTTCTGCTTTGACAGCAGAACAACAATACGGACATTTTGTTGCCAGTTTACTGATAGATTGTTGACAATACGGACACGCACGTGTAGTGACAGGCCCCTTAGCACGCGCAGAATTTGCAACCTTGACAATTATAAATACTGCAAACATTGTAATCAAGAAACTGATTATAGTATTTAAAAATGTTCCGATATTCAAAGTGGTTGCGCCTGCTGCGGTTGCCGCCGCCATTGTTGTATAATGCACCCCAGGTTCGCCGCCGCCCAAAACATAAAACCACTGTGAAAAATCGATACCACCGACCAGCATCCCAACAGGTGGCATAATAATATCTTTGACCAAAGAATTAACAACACTGGTCATCACAGACCCAACGATAATACCGACAGCCATATCGATGGCGCTGCCTTTGTTAATAAACGCTTTAAATTCATTTATGATTTTCATTTTGTTCTCCTTGTTTTTTTTGTTTGTTAGTTTGTTCGATTGCATTTAACACTTTGTTAAGTGTTTTATGAATATTTTCATCACGTGTTTCCACAGCAATATTTGCCAACGCATAGATATCATAACGTTCGGAAATTAATTGCGCCAATATTTTACGCGAATCCGTGTTCAATAATTGCGGACGGGTATGACGAAAATTTGTCCTTTTTACAAGCAGTTCTAGGTCTGCCTTTAACCAAATTGTTAACGCGCGTTCTAAAACAATTTTGCGCACAGTGTCGGTTATAAATGCGCCCTCGCCGGTGGAAATAACCTTGACCAATGGGGGGGTATCAATTAATCTTTCAATAACTTTTTCTTCGACCCTGCGAAATTCTTTTTCGCCATACATAGAAAAAAAGTCAACCACGCTGCATCCAGAAATTTTTTCAATTTCTTTATCAGAATCAACAAATGGTATTCCCAAATGACGTGCCAACGCGCGCCCGATACTGGTTTTGCCCGCCCCCATCAGGCCGACCATAACAATCGGTTTATCTAAATCAATTTGTTTTTTATTTCTCATGTTTGGCATTCTATAAAAAAAACAGAATTAAAACAATAAAAAATTTACCCATGTAAAATAAAAAAAACTGGCGCGATTGCGTCAGTTTTATTGTTCATTATTTGTTGTTTTGTTTTTTAACAATTCGTATAAACCCTTTACCCTTGCCTTGATTTTTTTAATTCCTTGGCGAAAAACCTCACTATTGCCAGTTTGCTGTTCAGATAATTGGTTATGGGAAGAATCGAACCTCCCCTCAATTTTTTGTGGGGCACCCTGTAAACTGGTTAATTGATTGTCGGAACAATTGAAATTCCCCCCGACTGTTTGTGGGGCACCATCTAAACTGGTTAATTGGTTGTCGGAACAATTGAAATTCTCCCCGACTGTTTGTGGGGCACCCTGTAAACTGGTTAATTGATTATTGGAACAATCAAAATTCCCCCTGACTGTTTGTGGGGCACCATCTAAACTGGTTAATTGGTTGTCGGAACAATAGAAACTCCCGACTGTTTGTGGGGCACCCTGTAAACTGGTTAATTGATTGCTGGAACAACGGAAATCCCCCCTGACTGTTTGTGGGGCACCCTGTAAACTGGTTAATTGATTGCTGGAACAACGGAAATCCCCCCCGACCGTTTGTGGGGCACCATCTAAACTGGTTAATTGGTTATTGGAACACTCGAACCTCCTCCCAATTTTTTGTGGGGCACCCTGTAAACTGGTTAATTGGTTATTGCGACAATCAAAATCCAGCCCGACTGTTTGTGGGGCACCCTGTAAACTGGTTAATTGGTTATTGAAACAATTGAAATCCCACCCGACTGTTTGTGGGGCACCCTGTAAACTGGTTAATTGATTGTAGGAACAATTGAAATCCCTCCCGACTGTTTGTGGGGCACCCTGTAAAGTGGTTAATTGGTTGTAGGAACAATAAAAATCCCCCCCGACTGTTTGTGGGGCACCATCTAAACTGGTTAATTGGTTATCGGAACAATAAAAATCCATCCCGACTGTTTGTGGGGCACCATCTAAACTGGTTAATTGGTTGTCGGAACAATAGAAACTCCCGACTGTTTGTGGGGCACCCTGTAAACTGGTTAATTGATTGCCGCCACAATCGAAATTTCCCTCAATTTTTTGTGGGGCACCCTGTAAACTGGTTAATTGGTTTCGGGAACAATTGAAATCCTTCCCAACACTTTGTGGTGCGCCCTGTAAACTGGTTAATTGGTTTCGGGAACAATTAAAATCCCTCCCGACTGTTTGTGGTGCACCCTGTAAACTGGTTAATTGATTTTGGGAACAATTGAAATCCCCCCCGACTGTTTGTGGGGCACCCTGTAAACTGGTTAATTGTTTATTGGAACAATCAAAATCCCCCCCGACTGTTTGTGGCGCACCCTGTAAACTGGTTAATGGGTTTTGGGAACAACGGAAATCCCCCCCGACTGTTTTTGGGGCACCCTGTAAACTGGTTAATTGGTTTTGGGAACAATTGAAATTTCCCCGCACGACAACATCACTAAGGTCTGGTAATTCTGTTAATTCCATATAACTCAGATCTAAATTTCCGTTAACAACAAAGCCCTTTGGCAAATTAAATATATCATAATATTTACCATCCTGTTTTATTAACTTCAGATTTTTTAAATCATGAACCACATCTAATTTTTGTGTTTCTAAAAAATGTTTAATCGCAGGAATGTATTTACGAATTGGCGCTTTATTTTGCTTACCTTTGATTTGATGAACTTCGTTCCCACGTACCTCTAATGTGGCATGCGGTTCACCACGTTCATCACGTATCGAATATATCTTTATCGAACCTTTTTTTACACCGGCATCATAACCGCCACTGCCCACACAATGCCCCATATATTCAGATTCAAAATCTAACGCTTCTTCGGTGGTTAATTGATATGCAAACATATTGTCCGGTAAATCCATCACGTATTTTGCACCCTTTAACGATTTTTCAAACAATTCACGACCACGATTGCGCTTTGCCAATTCTTCTGACATGTGTTCATGCCAATTTTTTGCAGCAGTTAATGCCTTATCAAAAGTATCGTATTCATTGGTTGTTTTTAAAAAATCGTATCTTATTTTTGGCTTTTTTTCTGTTTTTTTGGCTGTTTCTATTACTTTATCAACATATTGTCCCGCAAAATCATACAGATAATCACGCACAGTTATAATATCTTCACGTAATTTGTTTGACATTTTTGAACCATCAAATTGGTATATGTTTTCACCACGTTCAAATACCCTGTATGCCCAACCAGGCAAATCAGTTCTGTTTTTATCCACCGGTATAAATGCAGGTTCATTATTTTGATTTAATAAATATTCACGAACACGTAATTTAATGTATTGATTTAATATCCCCTTAACAATTTCATCACGATGTTGAAACACATAATCGGCACTTTCAAATTCACCCTGAAAATTTTGCTGTTTTGGTACAGTCGCACCCTGATAAGTAATATCTGTCAGATAATCGTTAAAATCTTTGTCGTTTAATAAATTTAATGCCATTTGTAAAAAACCTTTCCTTGATATGGTATCATTATATCATAAACAAACAGCAAAAATAAACAAAAAACATATACGGTATTAAATTATTCCATCGCGGCAAGGCGTTCCAGTTGGTCGGCAGAAATCAAGGCATCTATCATTTCATCCAAACCTGGTCCGCCCGCCAAAATATCATCCAATTTATATAATGTTAATTTGATACGATGGTCGGTGACACGTTGTTCTGGAAAATTATAGGTTCTAATTTTTTCACTGCGATCACCAGACCCAACCATACTGCGCCGTGATGCATTTGATGCGTTCATTTGTTCGTTGCGTTGTTTTTCATATAAACGCGCACGCAGAACCGCCATGGCCGTTGCCTTGTTTTGTAATTGTGAACGTTCGTTTTGACACGTGACAACTATACCAGTGGGGAAATGGGTTATACGAATTGCGGAATCTGTTTTATTAACATGTTGTCCCCCCGCCCCAGACGAACGATAAACATCAATACGAATATCTTTGTCTTCGATAACAACATCGATATCTTTTGCCTCTGGCATAACAGCAACAGATGCCGCAGATGTATGAATACGACCGGCGGCCTCGGTTTCTGGGACACGTTGCACACGATGAATCCCAGATTCGAATTTCATACGCGCGTATGCCCCCACCCCGTCAATTTTAAAAATAACTTCTTTGTATCCACGTAATGAGGTTGCATTTTCTTCGATAATTTCAATTTTCCATCCGCGGCGCAGCGCATAAGATTTATATTGATTAAACAAATCACCCGCGAATAATGCAGATTCTTCCCCACCAACACCGGCACGAATTTCCATGATAACGCTGTTATCATCTGCGGCATCACGTGGCAACAAAGCAATTTGTAAATCGCGTTCTAAATCTGGCAACGCATGATTTAATTCATCCAATTGTTCCGCAGCAATAGATTTTAATTCAGGGTCATTTAACATTTCGCGCGCATCTTTGATGCCGTTTTGCGTTTGCAGATATTTATCAATCAATGGCAAAACTTCGCTAAGTTGCGAATATTCTTTGGATAATTTAGATAATTCATCACCAGACACATCGCCAGAATTCATTTTTTCTTCGATTTCTTTGGCGTGTGATTTAATGTCTAATAATTTTTGTTCAACAATCATAAATTATCCCTTTATAATTTTAATCGCATCTGACAACGATACAGATTCTTGGTTTCCAGATTCCATATTTTTTAACGCAATAACATTATTTGCAGTTTCTGTTTCGCCAATAATCGCACTGAAACGCGCACCGATTTTATCGGCATATTCAATTTGATTCTTGAATTTTTTATCAGTATCCAAATATGCAACCGATGGGATGTTTTCGCCACGCAAAGTATTTAATACCTGCATCGCGTATGCCAAATTATCATCGCCCATAACCAATACTGCAACATCAACAGGTTTTGAAAAACGGGTTAAATCGATTTTGCCTGCCTCCATTAACGCAACCAGTAATCTGGATACCCCAATTGATGCCCCAACGCCAACAATTTTTGTCTTAGAAAATTTAGAAACCAAATCTTCATAACGACCACCACCACCAACCGCCGGCAAATCAGGATAATCTATCGAGAAAAATTCAAACACAATCCCAGTATAATATGAATGTCCACGCATTATCGAAACATCTATTTCTGCATTTTTAACACCCATAGCGTTCAACAGCGTCATAAATTTATCCATTTCAGAAATCGCCGCATCTAATTCTTCTGTTTTTCCAACAAAAGAACGATATCCGTTTGTAAATACTGCATCGATTTCTTTGGCCGCATATTCACCAACGGTTTCAACCAAACCTTCGAAGAAATCAGAAATCTTGTCACGTTTGTCAATCAAAACAAACGCGGCACGTGCCTGGTCTGCATTTAAATTTAAATAGGCGAACATTGCGTTCCAAAAACGACGATTGCCAATTTTAGCACGAACACCGCCAACAATATCAGAAATAGATTCATACATTTTCATCAATGTTGATACAATTTCTGCATCATAATTCAAAGACAAGTTTTGAACACCCAAAATATCAATATCTAATTGCCAAAATTCACGATAACGACCACGCTGAGGACGCTCGCCACGATAATTGCGTGCAAATTGATACGTATAAAATGGAAAATTTAAATCAGTTAAATGTCCTGCGACAAAGCGCGACAACCCGACAGTACCATCATAGCGCAACCCCATTTTTGTATCGCCTTTTTGAAACAAAAAGATTTGCGTTTCTATTTCATCCCAATTATCTTTATCAGTTAAAACCTCGGCACGTTCGATTGCCGGTAAATCCAATCTAGAATACCCACAATTTCTTAAAACATTTTGCATTTTGTTTGCACAATAATCAAAACAACGTTGTTGCGCCGGCAACAATTCTATAAATCCGCTTAAAGGTTTTGTTGGTTTTAAATCCATTTTTTTCATCCTGTGGTTGATAAATTATTTTTTCGCCATGACGGCATTATAACATAAAAATAGAAAGATAGCTAGAAACACACGGCACGCGCCGCGTGATGAAAACGATGTGTCAAAGATATATTTTTTGTAATCATTATGATTTATATTTTAATACAGATTTGTGAAAAAGCAACAGATTTTTCGGTAATGTCGTAGTGAGTTTTTACCCCCTTTGTCCGCTGCGCGGACACTTCCCCCATGGGGCAGAATTACCCCCACTGGGGGCGAATTTATTCTCGTCTATTGCACCAAAAAAACCGCCAAACGGCGGTTTTTTATTTTTGTTGTTTTTTAATTCAGACCGACAGTAAATGTATCACCCCAATCTGCAGCGGTTTGTCCGCCAATTGTGCAATGCAATACTTCGAATCCTTTTTCAATTTGTTTCTTCTTAATAACTTTACTGGAAACAACACCACCAACCGTTCCCAACACAACACCAGCCGTCAAATCAGATGCCAAACGCGCACCGTTAAAATTACCTTCTTCGGTTTTCCACACACTGGCATTTTTATTTGCGTTTGCAAAGAAACTTTTTAACGTTTCACGTGCTGCCTTTAAATCAACTTCGCTGTATGGAAGAATTGATGTAGAATTATCACCACAAACCGTTTTGATAATTTCTGCATATGTACTGACTTCATTTTTAGTTGATTTCAGCATATTTTCAATGCTTTGCATGTTTTGTTTCAATGTATCGCATTGTGCCGCAGTCACTTGTTCATTTGTCAATTTAACAGATGCGTTTTTGCTGAAATGATTACCGTTTTTACATTGGATATCTATATTTAATGTATACCGACATTCTGATACAGGCACGACAGGATTGGACGCACCACCATCAACACACGTAAATGTTTTTTTATCCCATGTTTTGCTTTCATCATTGCAAACACATCTGTTCATGCCTTCAACCCACGTGGCTTCACCTGTTGTTTTTGATAAATTGCAACATGCAATGGCTTCATTATTTCCGGCATATTTTGTTTCGCATGTTTCGTTAATTGTACAAGTTCCACGACCGTTAACAATTTTAAATTGCTTACCACCGGTACAATTACAATGTTGTCCATCCCATTTCGCAACAGCTGATGCCAAATCGCAACATGCCTTACCTTCTTCCGTGGTACGACTTTGTTTACACGATATGTCGTTACCACCGTCTTTCTTTTTCTTATCATCTTTCTGGTTGTTATTGTCGTCAGGTTTATTTTTGTCGTCAGTACTGTTTGTCTTTACACATTTACCGTTCTTCCACGTATAAATTATCCCGTCTACACTACCGCAATTACAACTGGTACCATTCCAGTTCGCGGGCTGACCTGCTGCTGCTGCTTTAAAACAATTTACCATATCATCTGGAACACACATTCTTGTAGTGATCTTACACACAGATCCTGTACATTGGGCACTTGGGATAGTATAATCTTTATCTGGGGTACTATACCCTTTAATACAATCCCAACACATATGCCCAGCAGATTCGTAAACATTATAATCAGAACTTAAAGTAATCATATCATTAATAGGACTGCAAAGTTCATATGCTTTTGACATATCCACACACCAATATTTTCCTGATCCACATTTTGGTGTATCTGCTTTTATAAACTGATCGTTTCCATGAGCAAGACATTTTCTTGTTTGAAACTCATGCTCTTGATTATTATTATATCCACCAAATTTAGTAACATAATGTTGATTTTGAACATGCTCATCACGGGTTCCACATCTAACCGCCTTTCCGGGAGCAAAGATCCACGTACCATCACCTATATAATTAGGATCTGTAATAACCTTATCTACCGCCCAGCATCCATCAACAACCATTCCCCATGCAACCAATGCCGTTAATGAGCACAACATGATTTTTTTCATATCTACACCCTTTCTTTCAATGTTTGTATTTTATCATAAATGTCAACATAAAAAAAGTTTTTTTTAATTGTTATATTTATTCAGACCGACAGTAAATGTATCACCCCAATCCGCAGCGGTTTGTCCGCCAATCGTGCAATGCAATACTTCGAATCCTTTTTCAATTTGTTTCTTTTTAATAACTTTACTGGAAACAACACCACCAACCGTTCCCAACACAACACCAGCCGTCAAATCAGATGCCAAACGCGCACCGTTAAAATTACCTGCTTCGGTTTTCCACACACTGGCATTTTCATTTGCGTTCGCAAAGAAACTTTTTAACGTTTCACGTGCCGCCTTTAAATCAGCCTCGCTGTATGGAAGAATTGATGTAGAATTATCACCACAAACAGATTTTATCAAATTTGAATACGATTTTATTTCACCAGAAGATACAGTCACCAATCTTTCCAGATTCTGCATATCTTTCTTTAACAATTCACATGATTCCTGTTTTACTTTTGATTCAGCCAATTTTACCAATACATTTTTATTAAAATAATTTCCGTTTTTACATTGTATTGCGACATTTAACGTGTACCAACATTCGATTTCAGCATTATTGTCTTTTTCAATACATTGTTTTGTCGCTTCATCCCAAATTTTATTTTCATCATTACATTTACAATATCCGGCTGCTTTATCGCCAATCCATTTGACATTTTTGCCAGCCAATTCGGCATTACAACAATCAATCGCACGTGGATATCCGGCGTATTTCGTTTCGCACGTTTCTGGGATGACCGGTGCACCAGATTTTTTACATACGCACATTTCATCACCAATAAACGCAGCAACATTTTTGCCATGGTTTCTTACTACAACCTCATTTAACACACATTTTTCATCAGGTTCACAACCACACCCCGCATCACAACGTGCCTGTAATCTGCTTTTCAATTTGCACGCCCCCATTGATACAACACGACGTGTGGTATCGCCAATTATTTCTAGGCCATCTTTTTTATTATATAATCTTGTCCACAATAAATACCCCGATTGACATTCCCATGCAGCACATGAAGACACCCAATCACCGGCACGATTTTTTTGTGGAAAACAACGCGCAACACTGGATCCGGTAACTTTACAAGGTGCATCTTTTTTCCGCCAGCCATTATTTTGATCTGTCCTGCACGCTGTCTGTTCCACATCCCCACCTGTGCCATATCGTCCGCAAACAGCACCATCGGAATCTAATTCAGCACTGCAAAAACTGGTCGCCCCAAAATCTTCAGGAAAAGAATTCTCATCATACGCAAGCCCACGCGCATGTGCATCAACGTTCCATGCAAAAAAACCAACAGCAATAGTTAAATATAAAATTGTTCTTTTCATTTCTCGTTTCCTTTCTTACAATATTGTTATTATATCACATTAAAAGTATTTATGCAAATGTTGACCGTTTTTTGTTAACCATCTTTTTGCACGTTCTACACCAAATCCATACAGTTCTGATACTGTCGCCCAAAATTCAGCCGAATGATCCATATGTTCACGATGTGATAATTCGTGCATAACGACATATCGCATTACTTCGTATGGTGCAAATGCCAATCGCCACGAAAAAGACATATTGCCTGTTGTTGAACATGACCCCCATCGCGAAGTTGTATCACGCAATGTTATTCGTGTCGGCCAATATTTACGTGGTGTGGTTTTTATAATCTTTTTAATTTCTGTTAATAATTCATTTTTTATAAAATCACGCGCGCGGCGTTCAAACATATCTGCCCCGCCCCCAATACATAAAATTGTTTTTTCTTCATTAACATAACAATTCCCACGCATTGTTGTATCATGAATCAATTTGACATTTCGTCCCAATATTTCAATTGTCATATCCGGTTTTATTTTTTCTTTGGTTGGGGCTTTATCAAAAATATGTTCTATCCATTTACGTTTGGATTCTAAAAATTTCAAAACAAAACTGTTTGATGTTAACCATGGCTTTGATATATGTATTTCACGCACAGGATTTAATTTAGGTCGCAAAGTCACATTACGAACACCACGGCGGTTTTCAATTATTACCGGTATTTGTTCCCCGTTTGATAAAGTAAAAACATTTTCAGCAGACATTATTGTATGTAATTTTTTATTTCATTTATTATTTTATCAATATTAAATCCATATTCTCTGTAAACAACATCACCATCCCCAGATGCACCAAATTTATCAATTCCGATTACTGCATCCGCAAATTCAAACCATGGCGATGGAGATGAAGCCTCAATCGCGACAACACATCCGCGCAAAACTTTGTTTTTATAGACATTGTCCTGGGCACGGAATTGTGAAACATTTAACATGGATACAACCTGAACATTTTTAAAACGTGATGCGATTTCCACCGCCAATGAAACCTCAGCCCCTGTGGCAATAATTGTTGTTTTTGCACGACCTGAACGTGCCGGATAAATAACATACCCGCCGCGGTCCATTTCTGAATCGTTTGGCGATTGAATTTGTCTGAATTTCTGACGCGATAAAATTATCGCAGATGGATGTTTTATATCACAAATTGCTGTATTCCATGCATACGCAACCTCAGCCATATTACACGGCCGAAAAACATTTAATTCGGGTATCAAACGCAAAGATGGCAACTGTTCAATCGGTTGATGCGTTGGCCCATCTTGACCAACACAAACACTGTCGTGTGAAAAAACATAAATCACTGGTAATCCAGACATTGCCGCAATCCTGATTGATGGGCGCATATAATCTGAAAATACTAAAAATGTAGAACCCACCGCGCGTAATCCATCCGCCGCCATACCGTTCATTATTGCCGCCATTGCATGTTCGCGCACACCATAATTTATATAATTTCCATCAAAATTCTTTGATGTTATATCACGCGATACAGATGTTTTTACCCGTGTATTATCCGCCAAATCTGCCGACCCAGTAATTAAATCAACACCTGCGCGCATTAATAAATCCAGATATATTCCAGACAATTCACGCGTAGAAATATTATCTGGTATCTTTGGAATTTTTACACGTGGCAATACAGGTACCGCACATATTTTCTGGGCAATTGGACGTTTTCCAACCAAATTCCATAAATGTAAACCGTCAGAATTTGTGTTCTTTGAAATTAATTCCAACATCTCTGTATCAGATAACGCAAAACCATGCGCACGTGAATTATTCGCCAAAGATGAACCGCGCCCCAAAATATTTCTGCATTGAATAAACACGGGGGCGTTTGATTTTTTTGCACGTTCCAGTGCGTGTTCAATTGAAGCGATATCATTTCCACGCACAGACATTACATTAAATCCCATTGCACGCATACGCGCGTTTATATCAATATCTGTTTGGGCAATGCCATCAATAGACAACCGATTATCATCCCATAATATTATTAAATTATTCAAATTGTATCGGCCGGCAAATGCCAAGGATTCAAATGATACGCCCTCCATCAAATCGCCGTCAGAAACAATAGTGTATGTGTGCGCACGAATACCACGAATTTTCTGGGATAATGCCAAACCAACCGCATTGCCAACCCCCAAACCCAACGGCCCAGTTGTTGCGTCAACGCCATCAATTCCATATTCAGGATGTCCGGGCAATCCACCAAATTTACGAAATGTATTCAATTTACCAATTTTATATCCAGCCAATTTTAACACCGAATATAACAATGCCGAACCATGTCCACACGATAAAACGAATCGGTCAATTCCACGACGCAAATGGTTTGCAAAGATGCATGTTATTATTTCTGATGCGTCTAAAATGATTCCAACATGTCCAGAATGTGCAGATAACACCGCACCCAATGCGTTTGCGCGCACTGTGTTAGACATCTGTTGTAATTGTTTGGCATTAAATTTCATTTTATGATATTATATCACAAAAGGATTCATAAAAAAATGATAAAAATATGGACAGATGGCAGTTGTTTAGGAAATCCTGGCCCCGGTGGTTGGGGTTTTTTGGCAACAGATGGGAAAAACATCGCAGAACGTTGTGGCGGTGAAAAAAATACTACAAATAATAAAATGGAATTAACCGCTGTTATTCGCGCATTGACCGCTGCGAAAAAGCACGATGAAATTGAAATACATACTGACAGCCAATATGTAAAAAACGGCATGCAATCTTGGATAAAAAACTGGAAAAAAAATGGTTGGAAAACTGCCGATAAAAAACCTGTGAAAAACGTGGAATTATGGCAACAATTGGACGAATTAGTATCAATAAAGAAAATTCATTGGGTTTGGGTTCGCGGTCATAATGGCGAAGAATTTAATGAACGCGTTGATGATTTGGCACGTGGGGCGGCAGAATCGTATAAATAAAAAAAATGCCCAGTTGGGCATTTTTATTTTTGTCTTGTTTTGTTCATTTTAGCCAATTGTTTTTCATACAAGCGTTTTGATTGTAGATTTAACAAATTACAAATATATTCCGCATGACCTTTGGTAAGTGGTGAATTAATAACATCTTCTTCGGAAACGATTTCAAATTCAGGTTCGTTTTTATTGTTAAAACTCATTTGTTTAACAACCTGATGTGTGTATGTGAAAAACACGGTTCCACCGTTAACACCACTGTCATGAATTGATGAAACAACACGTGGTTCTGGTTTATATGTGACATATGGTTTTTCCGCAGTTGGTGCCCGTTTACCAACAACGTAAACTATAAATCCAGGCAACAGTTTTGTTGTATCTGTGTATATTGGGAAATTCCATCTGGAATCATTTAATTCTTCTGATAATTTTGTGACTTTATCCCATGCAATTACTGCGTTTTCAGAATTATCTGGAATAACATTTTCAAAATCTTGCTGATTGGGTGCATCTTTTTGTATTTTTGCCAGCAATCTGTTCAACATATTTATTCTTAAATTATATAAAAATTTTTTCATGACTTAATCCTTTTTCGGTTCTAAAATTATTCTCTCTCTTATCCCCGAAATCCTGTTGCAACAACGAACATTTCCACACTATCTTTGCGTGAAGACGGCGGTTTGATATAATGCACATCTGTAAAATGTTCTTTGATTTGTTTTACTAAATCGTTTGTTGTACCGCCAGTAAAAGATTTAGCAACAAATGTTCCGCCAATCTTTAAGGCATGCAATGCAAAATCCAGCGCATATTCCAACAATACCATTTGACGTAAATGGTCTGTTTTTTTATGTCCAACCGTGTTTGGCGCCATATCAGACATTACTACATCAACTGTGCCGCCAGATTCATCGGTTAAATTTAACTTTTCATTTAACCATTGTAATGCCACATCAGATGTAAAATCCCCCTGATAAAATTCAACACCAACAATTGGTTTGATTTCTAATAAATCCATCGCAAAAATTTTTGATTTTGGAAATTCACGCGCCACATATTGCGACCAAGAACCCGGTGCAGCCCCCAAATCAACAACAACCTGACCATTTTTGAAAAAATGGTATTTTTCGTTCATTTCGATAATCTTGTATGCTGCACGCGCACGATAACCATCACGATGCGCACGCGCCACATATGGATCATCTGCCTGACGTTGAATCCAGGCAGCAGAAGATTTATGCGATGCAATTTTCTTATTTAATATTTTCATTTTGCTTTTTGTTTATCAGGCCTAACATTTTTAATCTAAAATTCCACGCACGTTCTGCGCCACAACCAAATATGCCGTCACGCCATCCATATTCAATAACCGATATATTATTTTCTGGGTCATATTTGAAACATCCGGTCAGATGTTTTGAATCTGGCAGAATAACATCTTTATCTAATACAGGATGCAACATATTATAGTAAAAAGGATTTTTTTGTAATAACGACGGGTTTTTATCAAACAAATCCTGCCATTTTTGTATATTTTCTGAATTTATAGATAAATTACCACTGTATTTCAAATAAACGTTCCACCCTTTTATTTTACCCTTGTTATAAACAGGCATACAGTGTGATACAGAAACAGGTATCGGATTTATTTTATTTTTGTTTTTCATTGTATTTGCTCTTGATTGTGGAAACAGCATCTTTGATTTCTTGTTTCATAATCTGTTTTAATATTTTGTTTCTAAATCTTTCACTGGTTTTTAATCGGTTTCTAAACAGTGTATTATTAAATCTGTAGTCAATCACTGATATATCTGAATCGTGCATATAATTTATATGATAAATATTTCCCCCACGCACACGTGGTAAAGAAACATACGTATCACCAAAAATCATACGCGGAATACATCTGCCACGAAACTCGACAATCACTTGTGATTCCCCGATATAATGACCCTGGGCATCATATACCTCAATACAATCAGACACAGATATTGGTGTTGCCTTTTTCATTATTTTGCCCCCGGTGTTCCTGGAAATCCACCCTGTTGTTGCATACGTTGCATGACGGCCTCCATTCCCCCCATACGTTGAATCATCGCCATTTGACGTTTCATATTTAAATATTGTTTTATAATATGTTCAACATCGCGCACTGTGCAACCTGCGGTTTCTGCGATACGATTTTTCGCATTGGCAAAAATCTTTTCTGGGTCTGCGCGTTCTTCTGTTGTCATGGCTTCCAGTATTTTAATTTGTGCATCAACACTGCCATCTTTGATTTTTTCCTTCATGGCGGCGACCGCACCAGACATACCCGGAACTATTTTTAACAAGCCACTAAAATTACTCATTTTTTTAATCTGTTTCAATTGTGCCAACATATCGTTCATATCAAATTGTCCAGACATCATGCGTTCTGTCAATTCCTTCATACCAGATGGCATTTTTGCGGCTTCTTTTTCCAAATCTGCCATTTCATTATTTTGTTGACTTGTTGTTTCTGCTTTTTTCTTTTTTATGAATCCGAACATTTCTTACTCCTTTATTTTTCTGTTTTGGCCTTAGTTTTTATTTTATTTGGTTTTTCTGGTTTGTCCAGATACTTTTTCAAATATTTTCCAGTCAAAGATTCTGGGTTTTTAACAATATCTTCTGGGGTTCCAGTGGCAACAACACGTCCACCGCCGGCACCACCATTTGGTCCCAAATCGATAATCCAATCGGCTGTTTTAATAACTTCCAGATTATGTTCGATAACAATAACAGTGTTTCCTTGGTCAACAAATTCGTGCAACACAGACAGCAACGATTTTATATCTTCAAAATGTAATCCGGTGGTTGGTTCATCCAAAATATATATTGTTTGTCCGGTACTGCGTGCCGCCAATTCTTTGGATAATTTTATACGTTGTGCTTCGCCACCTGATAAATCCAAAGAACTCTGTCCCAATTTAATATAATCCAAACCAACACGTTTTAACAATTCCAATTTACGCGCAATTTGTGGGACGTTAATAAAGAAACGATATGCCTCTTCAACCGTCATGTTCAATACATCTGCGATTGATTTACCTTTGTATTTTACAGCCAACGTTTCGTCATTATAACGCTGACCATGGCATTTATCGCATTCAACATAGATATCTGCCAAGAAATTCATTTCAATTTTGATTTGACCGTCACCCTGACATGCCTCGCATCTGCCGCCTTTGACATTGAACGAAAAACGTCCTGCGTCATATCCGCGTGTTTTGGCTTCTGGTAAATTTGCAAAGAAATCACGAATATTATTAAACACCCCCACATACGTTGCAGGATTACTGCGTGGACTGCGTCCAATTGGGGATTGGTCTATATCTACGACTTTGTCGATATTTTCCATACCACGTATAATATCGTGTGCGCCCATTTCCAGTTTTGAATTATATAACACACGCATAATTGCCGGATATAGTGTATCTAATAACAACGTGGATTTTCCAGACCCAGACACACCCGTCAATGCGATAAATTTACCCAACGGAAAATCGACATTAATATTTTTCAGATTATTTTCACGCGCACCTTCGATTCTGATGAATTTACCGTTTCCAGGTCTGCGTTTCTTGGGAACTTCTATTTTTCGCTTTCCCGATAAATATTGACCTGTTAAAGAATCAGGATTTTTTATGACCTGGGCTGGTGTTCCATGTGCAATAACATTACCACCGTTTATACCCGCACCACGTCCAATATCAACCAAATAATCTGCGGCACGCATCATATCTTCATCGTGTTCAACGACAATCACAGTATTATCTTTATCACGCAACATCTTTAATGTATCGATTAATTTGTCGTTATCACTTTGATGTAATCCAATAGACGGTTCGTCCAATACATATAAAACCCCGGATAAACCACTGCCGATTTGGGATGCCAATCTGATACGTTGCGCTTCGCCCCCAGACAACGTTCCTGCCATACGTGACAGAGTCAAATAACCCAAACCCACGTTTTGCAAGAAAAACAAACGCGAGGTTATTTCACGCAATACCATTGATGCGATTTCGTTTTCTTTGTTGGTTAAATGATTTGGTAAATCCGTGAACCAGCGCAAAGATTCATCAATGCTCATATCGCATACATCCATAATATCACAGTTGTTTATTTTGATACATAATGCCTGAATATTCAGACGTTTACCATGACATGCCGGACATGGTTTTTCAGATTGATATTTTGATAATTCTGCACGTGTTGATTCAGATTCCGATTCACGTAAACGGCGTTCCAGATTTGGAATTACGCCTTCGTACGGTTTTTCATAGATATACCCATTCCAATTTATACGAATTGGTTCGTCACCAGTACCATACAATACAATATGTTTATCTTGGTCTGATAAGGTATGCCATGGTTTAGACAATGGAATTTTATATTTTTTATGTAAAGCATCCAATACATTATCATATTGACTTAACATACCGCCACGTGACCATGGTGCGATTGCGCCACCCAATATAGATTTTGATGGGTCTGGGACAACCAAATCGGGCGATATATTCATTTGAACACCCAAACCATCGCATTCGCTGCATGCGCCAATTGGTGCATTAAAAGAAAACAAACGTGGTTCAATCTTTGGTACGGTAAACCCAGATACAGGACACGCGTATTCTTGTGAATACAAAGAATCTTCGTTTGTGTCTAACCTGTGGACAATAACCGCGCCAGGAACCAAACGCAAAGATGCCTCGAACGATGCATACAGGCGTGATTTAAATTCATCCAAATCATCACCCGACAAATCGTCGTTTGGCATTGCAACACGGTCAATTATAACCATGATATTGTGTTTTTTATTCTTGTCCAATGGTGGCACAGACGATAAATCATATACCGTTCCATCAACAATTGCGCGCTGATAACCCTGTTTAATTAAAAAAGCGATTTCTTTTTTATATTCACCTTTGCGATCGCGAACCATGGGTGCCATTATGAAAAATTTAACACCATGGGGGATTTTTAGTGTCCATTCAACCATTTCTGCAATTGTTTGCGATTTTATTGGCAAACCTGTCACAGGTGAATATGGTATCCCCACACGCGCCCACAACAAACGCAAATAATCATAGATTTCCGTCACAGTCCCAACCGTAGAACGTGGATTTTTCGAAGTAGTTTTTTGTTCAATAGAAATTGCCGGGGATAAACCTTCGATTAAATCAACGTCTGGTTTCTTTTGCATATCTAAAAATTGACGCGCATATGAAGATAAAGATTCAACGTATCTGCGTTGACCTTCGGCATAAATGGTATTAAATGCCAAAGATGATTTTCCAGACCCAGATACGCCAGTCAACACCACCAATTTATTTTTTGGCAGGTCTAAATCAATATTTTTAAGATTATTTTCGCGTGCACCACGAATTTTTATATTTCCAGACATAACAAATACATAGTTATAAATTCACAAAAATCAATATCGGATGCGTAAAAAAATTATTCTGCAAAACCGACGGCTTTCAATGCATCAGGTACCATTGAAATACCAGTTTTTTTGGTATTTGCCGGCCCTAATTTTTTAATTAATTGACCATCAACCCAAACATCAATTGCACCAACATTACCAAATGTCGCCTTGTATTTGTCACCCAACGGCATATAATACACATCGCCTGGAACCAAGACACGTGAAAAAACGCTGCTGCCACGGGCATCTTCGATTTTTACCCAAGATTCTTTTTCTGCCTGTAATACCACACGGGCATCTTTGGCATTTTTAGAATCAAATTTTTCATGTATTGGATATCTAAAATCTGGTTCTTTTACTGTTGCAACATTTTCCACAGGTGTTTCAACCACTGGTTGTTCTGGGGTTGATTTATTGGATGCCAATAATACAACAATCACGATTAACAATATAAACGCAGCCAACCCACACGCAAACCATTTCCAATGTTTTTTGACATATTCTGTTGCGCCACGAATCCACGCCATGACAGATTCACGATTAAATTTTGGTTGTTTTTTTTGAACAACGATTTTTGGTTCTGAATCTTCTTCTTTATCTTTTTTATCTTCTTTTTTTTCTTCTTTGATAATACCCAGTTCTTTTTTCAATTGTAAAATAACTTCATCCGGATTCAGTCCCAATTCCACAGCATAACTGCGTGCAAAGCCCAAAATATAAACATCTTCGGGAATAACACGATAATTGCCCTCTTCCAAAGCGGTCAAAAATTCTTCACGAATACACAACAATTTTGAAATTGTAGAAATCTCGCGTTTTCTGCGTCCTGTGGTACGCGCAGTTTTCAGCATTTCACCGGCTGTCATGTTTGGTGTTGTTATAATTGTTTCCGATTGTTCGTTCATAATTAAATCCTTTGTACGATAATGTTAAGCCACAAATAACCAATTGTCAATTAATCGACCAAAATTCTTTTATTAAATATTTTAATTGTTCCGCATCAGTAATTTGATTAACACGAATCCTGAATTGCGCAGAATTTGGCATTCCCGCAGAATACCATGCGGCATGTTTGCGAAACATTGGAACGCCAGATTTTTCGCCATAATAATTAATTATCAAATCCAAATGTTTTAATGCAACATTACCAATATTTTCGGGCTTATCGCATGTTCCACAAATTTGTCCGATAATCCATGGTTGCCCCAACATCGCGCGCCCAATCATTGCGCCATCATATCCCAGATTTTGCACCCGTTCCACATCTGCCAGGTTTTTTATATCGCCATTTGCAATAATTGGTATTGGCAAATCTGGTTTATTTGGCAACGTTGATTGTCCAGAATACCCCTGGGCACGCGTCCGTCCATGAATTGTTGCAAAAGATGCGCCACAATCTGCGGCGATTCGGATTAAATCAATCCAATCCTGATGTGATTCATCCCAACCCAGACGTGTTTTTATTGACACAGGTATTTTAACCGATTTAACCACAGATTGAATTATTTCGCCTGCTAATTTATGATCACGCATTAAATGTGCACCTGCCCCAGAACGCGTTGCCACCTTTGGCACAGGACATCCCATATTAATATCAATCCATTTTGCGCCGGCATCAGCCAATATTTTGGCGGCTTCGCCCATTAAATATGAATCGGCACCGAATATTTGTGCACCAATGTTGCCTTCATCGGCATAGTTATCAAAATTACGGATACAATTTTTATGTTGTTCAACCAACGAATGGCAAGAAATCATTTCTGTGACCATTGATGCATATGGCGCAAATTCGCGCAAAATTGTACGAAACGGTTTATCTGTGATTCCCGCCAGTGGTGCCGCAAAAATTTTTTTATCATTGTCAAACATTTGTGATATAATATACGACATGAAAGAAAAAATCAAAAATTTGTTTGCTTTCTTATCGCGCGCCTGGGTGGCGGGTCCACGTGGCAAATGGGGAATTATATTAATGCTGTTATCACTGTTTTGTTTTGTGCGCCTGTTTTGTGGCACCAGAAACGTTCAGGGTTTTATTATAAACGCATGGCGATTGAATCATGAACGTGCCGAATTGACGGTTGCGCAACAACAATTGGCAACAATTCAACACCATATTTATTTATTACAACATCCAAATAATTCGTCTGATTATATTGACGAATTGGGATTGCAGACATTAAATATGGGCAATCCCGAATTCAAAGAATTAAAATATTAATTCAGATAAATTATCATACTGTTTAAATACAAAGCAAAAAATAACCAGGCTAAATACGGCATGATTAGCCAAAATGCTGTGGTATTTATTCTGAAAAATGCACGTGCCATAAAAATAACATCTATGATTAACGCGACCAAGATTAACAATGCAACCTCGGGCTGTTGCGCACCAAAAAACGCAAAAGACCACAGCGTATTAAATACTAAATTAATTGCAAAATACACATAAGCATTGGTTTTATCGGAATTTCTGCGCACAGTGTTGGTCTGCATAATTAAAAACAATGCCACACCAATCAAGAAATACAATATTGTCCATGCCACTGGAAACACCCAGCCTGCTGGGGTTAACACTGAATTATTCAATGTGTTATACCACATATTTTCCCCGCCCGACATTGGTGTCACAAACGCACCCAAAATCCCCGGGATAAAAGATAAAAACATTGCAAAAACAAATTTCAAGAAAGACATTTTTGATTCCTTTGGTTAAATTAGATAACAATATTATAAACCATTGAACACATAATGTCCCCAGGAACGAATTCCGAATTAAATTTCCGGACCCGCGATAAAATTACCGGTTCCAACATTATAGAAAAATTGTCCACTGACTTTATCGTACATACATGCCACACCAGATAAATCTTTGACCGGTACCATATCACGAATTAACGTGCCACTGTCATAGATTTTAAAATAATATATTATTGTGTTACCACCAATACAGCCTGCGCTTGATGTCCGACCATAACAGTTACCACTACGATTAGTGCCAAATATCCAGCAGGATCGCGTGCCTTGGTATTGTGAATACCAATTGGTAGCATAAGAAGTGTTGTTAATTGTTACCAGGTTTTTATCCATAGATACAGTGTAATCTGTATCTAAAACGAAATTTGGTTGAAAAACTACTGTACTGGTCGTGTTAGATGTTGGTTTTATAGGTTCGAAAATTAGTTGTGAAGCTTTTGTGTTGTAAAAAAAAGAAATTTCGCCATCATTATAGTATTTACCATTACTTGCTCCAAATATTGGATAATTACCTGTATATGTTGGGACTTTGAACTTGGTTTCTATTTTAGAATTGGAGGTTAATTTTATTCCTGTATCAATGTATGGTGCCCCATTGGATTGCAAATATTCAATTGGTATGCCGGTAAAAACTTTCCAACCCTTAAACTTATATCCTGGTTTTGTGGGATTGGCGGGTAAAGATATTGGTGTATCGTATGTGCATGAATTTGATGCGGTTGGCACTGTTATTTGATTATTGCCATTATACCATTTTAAATTTATTGTTTCTGGTTCAAATTCTGCACGCAGATTAACAGGCCCAGTGTCTGTATTCAATACATCTGTATCACATGTTTCGCCGCCTGTGACATCTGTTGCAAATGATGGCAACGATATAATCATTATCAATAATATCAATATACGTTTTAACATCCCCTGTCTCCCTTGTGTTTTATCATACAAAAAACCACCAGAAATTCGGGTGGTTGGAGGTTGAAGACAATTCAGTTGAAATTGTGTGTTTATTCTTTATATTCACACCCTCCAACCGACGGTTGGAGATATTTAACATCCGTCAAGGATGCAACTGACAAGGGTCTTCAATTCCCATCAGAAAAACACTTTCTGACAATGTCATTATAACAAAATGACGTATTAAAAAAAAGACAAAAAATAAAAAACTTGCATAATATTAAGATTTAATTCATAATACACCTGTTTCATAAAACAAAGGAGAAACATTATGAAAAAAGCTTTATTGGCATTGTTCGCAGTATTAACATTGGCTGCATGCACAGGTTCTTATAAATCTGGCAATTGTGAATATGATTTCTTGTTACACAAAGACATTTCTATTTCTAAAATTATCGGTAATGCGACTGGTGGTTGCTAATATCGTTAACAGTATAAAAAATGCCCAATCGGGCATTTTTTTAATTGTTTTGATTTCCCCGATTTATAATATCATAATTGGCCTGCACTTTTTTTAAAATAGTATCCTGACCCGATTTGAAAATCTCTGTTTTGTTTTTTTGTCTTGATGCTAAATTGTCGTGCATAAAATTGCCCCCAATTTGCGCAGGTTTATCATCAATGTTGGTTAATGATTTATTATTGCGACAATCAAAATCACCATCAACTTTTTCTGGCGCACCCTTCAAACTGGTTAATTCATTATTTCTGGCATCAAAATTACCGTGTATTTGTTTAGGCATTCCTTCTAAATTTGTTAATTGATTGTCCGAACAATTAAAATCGCCATAAATTTCCCATTGACGTAAATCTGGTAATTTTTCCAAATTCATGTCGTGTAAATCCATGCCATATCTGACAGTTAATTTGTTTGGCAATTTAAAAACATCGTAATTTTTTCCATCTATGGATACAAATCCAAACTCTTTGCCACGGAACCCCATATTAAAACCTGCTTTTTGGATAAATTCACGCCCAGCCAACATAAATTTATGATTTGGTTTGTTGCCAGATTGTCCAATATAAGATTCTACATTATTACCATCTATTTCTAATATCCCCCCTGTTTTACCATCGGCATCGTGAATAGAATACAGAGCAATTTTATTTGCCATCATATCTTTGATGCGCGATTGTGCGCTTGCTGTATTTGTATGCAGATTTTTATCTTCAAACCGCAGGGCTTCCGGTGTTGTTAACTGATACACAACCGAACCATCGGATAACACCATTATTTTATTCAATATATTTTCACCATTTTGCATATCTGCCATAATATTCACCTTTTGTTTGTCGTTCGCATTATACCATAAATCGTATTTCAAAACCATAAAAATAAATTGACTTTTTCCTCAGTAAAATATAAAGTATGTGTGCTTAGTTTTGGATGGTTGGCAGAGCGGTCGAATGCGACGGTCTTGAAAACCGCTGACGGGGCAACTCGTCCGGGGGTTCGAATCCCTCACCATCCGCCACAAAAACAAAATGCCCCTTTGGGCATTTTATTTTTGTCACGTATGGTTCGGGATAAAAGAACCCACGGACTGGGGTTCGACAAGCAGTAGATTTCACAAACAGAGTGCGGTGAAATCGTTACGATTGCCGCACAGCCGGCACGCAGTGCCGAGCGAGCGAATACGAGAATACACAATTAGAAAAATCATAAAAATCGCAGGAACAAGATTTTTATAGATTTTTGTTATTGCGCATCGAGGCGCCCCTCCACCATCCGCCAGATTAAAATTTTTAAAAAAATTGCCAAGGGTGTTTTTTTATTTTATTTTTCTTTCCGTTTTATTATCATATACCGGGCAAAGGAGATTTTATGGAATATCTTGATGTTTATGATGAATACATGAATAAAATCGGAACAGAATCTCGTGATACTGTTCATCGCAACGGATTATGGCATAAGACCGTACATTGTTGGATGTATGACGATGATGGAAATGTATATTTTCAAATTCGTGCAGATTCTGGTAAGCTATATACTACGGCATCTGGGCA
>CAMOGA010000009.1 GCA_946613885.1 uncultured Pseudomonadota bacterium | reverse complement strand
GCAATCCAAAAACATAACCGGCACAAGGCCGGTTCTATTTTTGGTGCGAGTGAAGGGAATCGAACCCTCGTCTAAAGCTTGGGAAGCTTTCGTTCTACCATTGTACTACACTCGCACATGGTGATAATATTGCACAAATGTTTTATAAAAGTCCAGTAATAAATATCTTTATCTTTGATATTGGTTTTTTATTTTATTAAATTTGGTTTCTAGTCCGCGTATAACCTTGCCTGGCATAGTATTTTTTTGTGCATTTAATTGGCGAATTAGTTTGTTTAACATAAAAAAATCTGTCGGAGTTAACTTTACATGTGTCATGAACATTTTTATTTCAAACAATAATTCTTCGGCACTTTTGTTTGGTTTGGTTTGCGTAGGGTTGTAGTATTCACGATGATTTTGTTTGCGTTCGTTCATGTGCAATCCTTTTGTTTTTAGTTTTTGGTTGGAATTTGCAACAATTGGTCTGGATAAATCAAATTAGGATTTTTTATTGTGTTACGTTCTGCAATCATGGTAAACAAAATTCCACGACGTAAAAAATTGCGTGCAATTATCCACAAACAATCCCCACGACGCACCGTGTAAAATGTGTTGTTATCATCAGTCATTTCTGGCATAACAAATTTGTGTTCGATTTCTGCAATTGTTGTGTCGTTGCTGTCATGCAAGCGAATGTTTAATTTGTATTCTTTACCACTTTCCAGATTGCCAACATCTGCACCCAAACCAAAATTTTTATAATCAGATACGCGGGCAAATCCCAGATATTTATCGTTCAAAGATAAAGATACGCGCAATCTGGGTAATGCACGTCCAGATACAATCATGCGGCCTGTGTCCAGATAATCGATTTTTGACACAACCAAATCACCATCGTTTAATGTTGGAGATTGCAAGATTTTGCTGCCATCTTTGGTCATCAATAAAGATACGGAATTTTTATATCCTTGTTCGGAAATATATACGAATACAGAATCTTCAGATTTAATGTTTTTGTCTGCGTCAATCAAACTGATTACATAATTTCCCGGTTTTAATGCGGTGTTTGGTGCGTAAACAAATTCACCATCTTTGTTTGTGTGTTCGGTTGAAACAATGCGGTTGTTTATAACAATTGAAATATTGGATTCACGAACATTGCGACCTGCAATAATAATGTTTCCGTTTTTTTCGATTCTGACCAAATCAAAAGATGGTGTTTTTTTAATGTTGTTATTTTTTATTGTTCGTACAATTGGTTCTGGAACAGATGGGGTTATGATTTTTACTGGTGCGTTTATTTTGAATAACATAACGAATACAGCCAATAAAATAACAATCACAGCACACATTATCGGGAACCAATAAGAACGTATAATTTGTTTGCTTTGGTTGTGTTTTGTATCTGTGTCTTTTGTGGTTGAAACGGGTTCTGGTTGTTGAGTGGTTTCATTGTTAATATGAAATTTGCGTAAAAATCTGCGAGTGAATTGACGGCGACCGTTCAACCAAGATTGTTGACGATTGATTGCGTCATTAATCAAATCATCTGTGGAACGTTTGGTTTTGCCGATATTTGTGTTTGCCATGATAAACCTCCTTGTCTTTGACAAAATTATTCCAAAAAATATTTATTTGTCAATCTTTTTGTGATATAATGTATCAACAAATATCAGGGGGTAAATTATGACAATAAAAAAAGTGGGAATTATGACCACAGGTGGCGATTGTTCTGGATTGAATACAGTTATTCAACGTGTTGTTGATGGTTGTAAACGTCGTAAATGGAAAATTATCGGTATCAAGGACGGAACAGACGGATTGTATATGAATCCTGCCTGTGTAATAGAGTTAACAAATGAATCTTTCCAATTTGCTTCGTCACATTTGGCGGGCAGTGTTTTATCCAACGGTAATGCACATACAACAAATTTTGAATCGTCTGCCCGGGCGGGTAAATTGGCATCTTTTAATAAAAGATTGCAAAAATCTTTGCATGATTTAAATCTGGATGCGTTAATTTTGGTTGGCGGAAATGGTTCGTTATCGTTGGCGCATTTATATCGTGAAATATACAATGATGTTCAATTGGTTTGTATTCCAAAAACTGTGGATATGGATGTTCCGTTGACTGATAAAACGATTGGTTTTGATACCGCGGTTCAACAATTGGTGTCTTATTGTGATCAATTGTTATTAACAGCACGCAGCCATCATCGCTGGTTTGTTGTGCAAACAATGGGACGCGATTGCGGGCAATTGGCTTTGTCAGCAGGCGTTGCAATCGGGGCAGATGCAATATTGATTCCAGAAATAAAATTTGATATTGAAAACATGATAAAACATATTAAACAATCAAAACGTGATTATGGTATTATCATGGTGTCAGAGGGGATTACTATGCGTGGTCATTCTGGAAAACCGGCTGATATGATTTCACGCCAATTAAATGCAAATGGAATTGCAAACAGAACAGCATTTCCAGAACATATTCAAAGGGCAGGTGACACAGTTGCATCAGACAGAATATTGGCGGCTGGATTTGCGGAAACCGCATTACGCGCGATTGAAAATAACGAAACCTATGTAATGACAACAATACAAAATGGCGAATATAAAACAATATCTTTGGATGATTTCTTTGCAGCGGGGAAACATGTCAAAGATCCAAAAATAATCGGTGCGATGACATCAAACAGGTATGTTGACCCCGATGATGTGTTGTTGCAAATTGCAACAGACATGGGAATTTATATTGGTGAAAAACGTAAATAAAAAATCCCCGATTTTTATTCGGGGATTTTTTGGTAATTAACCTTTTATTCTTTGGTCTCTTAATAATTCTAATCTTTTTGCAGCAAATTTTTCTTTTTGTTCTTCTAATGAAATGTTTTTAACAAATGTGTGTTTGTTATAACCACTTCGTTTAATAATTACCATTGCATCAGGATTTTTTGGTTGTTTTTGCTTTGGTATATATTTTGTCTTGAATTCTATTATATCGCCACGCAAAGACGCATGAAATTCATCATCAGCATTATCATTTGCTGGTTCAATTTCAATATTTCCCAATTTTGGGTTGTATGCCATGATGTTATAATCGTTTATATACAATACCATTGCGTAATCTGTATGTAATTTATAAGCCATAATTAACTCCTTGGGTTAGTTATTTATTATAGTTATAATACAAAATATTAAATTGTCAATATGTTTTTTAGAAAAAATAAAAAAGTTAAAAAACACCCCAAAGATTTCTCTTTGGGGTTGTTTAAGGAACGGAAAACATTATTTCTTTTCGGAAAAATCAGCATCTGTTGCGCCATTGTTGTTGTCGCCAGCAGAATTATTTCCTTCGGATTTTTGTGCTTCCTGGGCGGCTTTATAGACCGCTTCGCCCAATTTCATGGCTTTTTCAGTCAGCGCATCCGTTTTTGCCTTTAATGATTCAACCGTGGCATCTGCCTTGGCCAATTCATCAGACAATTCTTTTTTAGCAGTTTCGATGGCTTCACGTTCTGCAGCACTGATTTTATCGCCATGTTCTTTTAATGATTTTTCAATGCTAAACACAGCGGTTTCAGCAGTATTTTTTGCCTCTGCTAATTCTTTTTTCTTTTTATCAGATTCAGCATTGGCGGCTGCTTCGTCAACCATACGTTTGATTTCATCTTCGGATAAACCACCATCAGATTTAATTGAAATTGCTTGCTCTTTGCCTGTACCTTTATCTTTTGCAGATACGTGTACAATGCCGTTTGCATCAATATCAAAAGAAACTTCTATCTGTGGCATGCCACGTGGGGCAGGCGCAATACCTTCCAAATTAAATTGCCCCAGCAATTTATTATCCGCAGCCATATCACGTTCGCCCTGGAATACACGGATTGTCACAGCAGATTGATTATCTTCGGCCGTGCTGAAAATCTGGGATTTTTTGGTTGGAATTGTTGTGTTACGGTCAATTAAACGCGTGAACACACCACCCAATGTTTCGATACCCAATGACAACGGGGTGACATCCAACAACAGAACGTCTTTGACTTCGCCTTTTAATACACCACCCTGAATTGCGGCACCCAATGCAACCACTTCGTCCGGATTAACGCCCTTGTGTGGTTCACGACCAAAGAATTCTTTAACTGTTTCCACAACCTTTGGCATACGTGTTTGACCACCAACCAAAATAACTTCGTTGATTTGAGATGTGGTTAAACCTGCATCTTTTAATGCCTTTTTGCATGGTTCAATCGTTTTTTCGATTAAATCAGCCACCAAAGATTCCAACTTTGCACGTGTTAAAGTTGTGTTGAAATGTTTTGGACCTGTGGCATCAGCCGTCAAATATGGCAAATTGATTTCAGTAGATGTTTTTGATGACAATTCAATTTTTGCCTTTTCTGCGGCTTCTTTTAATCTTTGTAATGCCAATTTATCGTTCGACAAATCAATGCCAGATTGTGCACGGAATTCATCAATTAAATATCTTAAAACACGCGCATCAAAATCAGAACCACCCAATGCAGTATCACCATTTGTAGATTTTACTTCGAATACACCGTCTACAATTTCCAAAATAGACACATCGAATGTTCCACCACCCAAATCGTATACAGCGATTGTACCGTCTTTGTCTTTATCCAGACCGTATGCCAAAGCAGCAGCGGTTGGTTCGTTAACAATACGCAATACGTTTAATCCGGCAATACGTCCCGCGTCTTTTGTTGCCTGACGTTGTGAATCATTAAAATATGCAGGTACTGTAATAACAGCATCTGTTATTGTTTCACCCAGATAACTTTCGGCATCCTTTTTCAATTTAGATAATATCATCGCAGAAATTTGTGATGGGGCATATTTTTTACCATCAATTTCAACCCATGCATCACCGTTGTCGCCTGCAACAATTTTATAAGGAACGCGTTTTTCAATTTCTTTTACAGCCGGGCTGTCATAGCGCAAACCCATTAAACGTTTAATTTCATAAATAGTGTTTTCTGGATTTGTCACCGCCTGATTCTTGGCAGTAATACCAACCAATTGTTCACCATTGTTAGTGACAGCAACCACAGATGGTGTGGTACGTTGACCTTCGCTGTTTTCGATAATTTTTGGATCAGAACCGTCCATGAACGCCATGGCGGAATTTGTTGTTCCTAAATCAATACCTAATACTTTTGCCATAATTTTACTCCTTGGTAATATTTTTGCTTAATGGCAATATAGTTATCAAATATGCAATTTCAAGTGGTGAAATATAAAAATATTATTGGTATATAATCATAAAAAAAACCGCCGAATTGGCGGTTTAAGTTTTGAAACAATATAAAAATTATTTCTTGGCAGGTGCCGCAGCGGCCGCCGCTGCCTGAGGTTTTGCATCTGCTTCTTCTGGCATTTTACCGCCGATTGTAGCGAACGCCAAATCTGCCATATGCAGGCCCAATTTAATACCCTTTGGTAAAACCAAATCAGAACCGTGAACAGTGTCGCCAATTGTGACATTGCTTAAATCAATAGTGATTTTTTCAGGCATATCTGATACCAATCCAACCAAAGCAACCTTACGCACAGCAAAGTTTAATACACCACCCAATTTCAATCCCTTGGATGTTTCTGTGTTAATAACTTCGACCGGAACAACAACGTGTACAGGTTCTTTGACATTGATTCTTTTGAAATCTACGTGAACAACTGCATCAGATACTGGATGATATTGGATATCCATCAACATAGCATCTTCTTTGTTGCCACCGACCATAATTTCAAATAATTTTGTACGCAAAGACGGTGTCCCCAACAACATATTAAAATCGCGTCCGTTCAATTCAATAGACACAGGTTCTTTCTTTTCGCCATAGATAACTGCAGGGATGTTTTTGTTTTTGCGAACAGCACGTGCGGCCCCCTTGCCAGCAGCTTTGCGAATTTCAGCGTTTAATTTAATAGACATTTTTAATCCTTTTAGTCTTGTTTTTATGTTTTTGCGCGACCTCCAAGGGTGTCGTGCGGGGCATATTATGTAATAAAATTATTGAAAAATCAAGTGTTTTTTACTTATTTTCGGTGCAAAAACAAAAATCTGGCACGACCATAAGTTTTGTCTTTTAATATTTCCCAGTTTTCATCAATCTTTGGCATTTCGTTAATTTTTTCAAATTCCCAGATTAAAATTGCACCGGTTTTTGCCACTTTTGACAGTTTTTTTATAAACAATAATCCCAAGCCATAATCCGAATAGGGCGGATCAATAAAAATTAAATCTGATGTGTTGCCAAAGCGCGAAATTGCCGATATTGCATCAACCATTTCAATTCTGGCATTTTCACCAACCGCAGATAAATTACGTTTTATTGTATCAATCGATGATTTTGCGTTGTCTGTAAATATTACATTTGGATTATTAAAACGCGACAAACATTCCAACCCAAATGCACCAGCTCCGGCAAATGCATCCCATACCGATACAGATTGCCGTGTGTCTACCAATTCGTTCACCATATTAAAAAGTGCACCACGCGCCATATTTTGGGTTGGACGGGCATCAATTGGCAAAAACAGTTTTTTACCGCGGTATTTTCCAGAAATAATTTGCAAATTTGATTTCATGTTATAAAGTGTACATTATGAATTTTATGAATCAAGCATTTTTATCAGCAAAAAAAGCATATCAACATAATGATGTGCCAATTGGTGCGGTTATTGTGCGTGATGGTAAAATTATCGCACGTGGTGAAAACAGGGTACAGAAAAGCAAAAATCCAACATTACACGCAGAAATTGTCGCAATTAACCATGCTTGTAAAAAATTGGGGCAAAAATTTTTAGATAATTGTGATATTTATGTGACGTTGGAACCTTGTGCAATGTGCGCCACAGCGATATCTTTTGCGCGAATAAAAAACATTTATTTTGCGGCAATTGATGACAAAGGTGGGGGAATAACTGCAAATGCTCGTGTGTTTGATACAGATAAACATTTGTGGAAACCAAATATTGTACAACTGCCTGAATATGCGGATAAATCCGCAGAAATGTTAAAAGATTTTTTTAAAAAACAACGTATGAACAAAAAGGATAAATAATGCCAATAAATTACAAATCTATGATTTTAGAAAAGATAGCATATCCAAATGATACTGAAATTACTATGATATCAACAGATAAATATGATAAAATGCCATTTTCAAAAAAATGGACAGACAACGCATATGCGCAACTAATGAAAGAGGGTGACATTGGTGTGTATAGATTGCTTACGTGGAGTGATGTAGTAAATTATCAAAAACATAATTATGATCAAGTTGTTGTATTGGGAACATCAAATAAAGAAATTGTGATATATGGGAATAAAATTGGCGAACAAAACATAGATAAACCTTTTTTTGTAAAATACGATATCCATCGTGGCGATGAATTATTGATAAAATACGAATCTGACCCAAAACAAAAAATTATGTTGATACATAATATTACTGTGGAAAAAATGAAATACGATCAAAGTTTAAGATATAAACAAAGATAAAAAGAAACGCCCAGACGGGCGTTTCTTTATATCAAAGATTTGCCTGTCATCTCAGCAGGTTTTTCAATGTTTAATAATTTTAATATTGTTGGTGCAATATCACTTAACCCGCCATCATGAACAGTATGTTCTGTGTTTGAAACAACTATGCAATTTACAGGGTTGGTTGTATGTGATGTTAATGGGACATTGTGTTCATAATCCCACATTTCTTCACAATTACCGTGATCTGCAATAATTAACATTGTACCATCCAATTCCAATACCGCCGGAACCAAACGAGATAATTGTTTGTCCAGGACTTCTAGTCCTTGAATTGCGGCTTTTTCGTTTCCAGTGTGTCCCAACAAATCACCGTTTGCATAATTTAATATAACAACACTATAATTCTTTAATTCTTGTAATAATGCATCTGTGATTTCTATGGCAGAACATTCAGGTTTCATATCAAATGTTGGTACATGTTGGGATGGTATTAAAATTTTTTTGCTGTTTGGAAAATCAATATTACGTTCTGCATCAAAAAAATATGTCACATGATTATATTTTTCCGTTTCGGCAATACGTAATTGTGAAATGCCATGTTCAGCCAAAACATCCCCCAAAGTATTATGTACAGGGATGTCTTCCAACAACGCAGGGCAATGTTCATTTAAACCTTCGCCATATTGTGAAAAACATACTATATGACATCCTGTCGTTAAAATCATACGTAATATTTGTCGTGCACGATCAGAACGATAATTTCCGAACAAGAAACCGTCATGTTTTGTTATAGGTGTTGGTTTTATAACTGTTGGTTTAATAAATTCATCTGTTTCGCCACGTGCATAGGCATCCGCCAATGCGGTATCAATATCTGGGGCAGAATATTCAGCAATTCCTTTTGCAATGGCATTAAATGCTTTTTCTGTTCTGTCTAGATTATGATCTCGATCCATAGCATAATACCGACCAGTTAATGTTCCAAAGAAAACACGACCGTCACGAAAATATTCTGCTAAATTGGTGCGAAACATATTAATATATTTTTCTGCTGATTGTGCAGGGGTGTCACGACCATCGCTGACAAAATGTATGCATAAACGCAATCCAGATTCTAAAACATGTTTAGATATTAAAATCTGTTCTTCTATGCTGCCGTGAACACAGCCATCACTGTTTACACCGACTAAATGCACGATGCCATTATCACGTTTAACATCATCAATAAATTTTCTCAAAGGTTTATTCTCGTCCCAATTTTCATGATCAAAGCGTCTTAAAAATTTATCTACTATACGTCCTATGCCCAAAGTAAAATGCCCGTCTTCAGAATTTCCCATAATACCGTCTGGTAAACCAACTGCGCCACCACTGGCATCTAGTTTAGAATGTGGATATTTTTTTAATAGTTCATTAAAAAACGGCATTTTGGCCAATGCAACCGCATTGTGTTCACGATTTGCATTAATACCAACACCGTCCATTATACATAAAACAACTGGTTTCATAATACTTCCTTTTTGTGTTTGCATATAATATCACACTTGTTTTTTGATTGCAAAACAAAAAGAAACATTGTATATATTAGAATGCCTAAGGAAATATTTCTTAAATAAAATAACCAAACAGGGGTTACATATGTCTGGCAAACCAAGAGTAATAAATTTTGTAGACCAACATATTGCACAACGTTTACAATTGCGGCGTGTTATGTTGGGGATGTCTCAAACTGATTTAGCGCATAAATGTGGAATTAGTTTTCAACAAATTCAAAAATACGAAAGTGCGGGCAATCGTATTTCGGCGGCACGTTTGTTTGATTTAAGTCAGGCACTGGAAACATCTGTTGCGTTTTTCTTTTTAGGACTGCCGGGTAATTTTCCACCAGAAACAAAAACAACACGTTCAATGCGGGTGTCTGAATTACACGAAGATGATCCGTTGGCAAAGAACGAAAGTTTAGAATTAATAAATTTATATTGGGAATTGCCGTCTGATTCGCAACGCGAAATGATAATGCAAATGATAAAAACATTAAATGGCAAACAAAGTTAAAATTGCTTATCGCTTGTAAATGTTAGTGCACCAACATTATTAGTTTTTTGTATTTTTTGGAGAGAAATACCGCTTGGTTGATTCGCAATCTGTAATAGTTTTTGTGTTGGATTTGAATTAGTCATATTATGCGTAAAATTTTGCCTGTCGTTTGATGTATTATCTGGGGCATCATCGTTTTGGTAATCAATATCACACACGTTAGTGGCAGAATTCCAAACACCACCCAATACATCTGTGCATGTGTCTTGATACCAAGCAGGTTGTAATATGCAATCTGCCGAATTTTCGTCATAATGCGCATAATTCCCCAATGCTTCACATTGTGTTTGCACTGATGCATTTATACAAAATCCCAATTCTTTTAACCCAAAATCGCCTATTTGAGAAATGTTTGTGACTGTTGTGCCATAATATTTTTGATAAAATTCTTGTTTTAATGCGGATGGTTGAGGGTTGGACAATTCGTTTGCAAATACCCAAGTTCCATTTTCAGATTCGCATCCAGCGGTAAAGGCAATACCGATTTCGTCATAAATATCTTTGATTATTTGGTTCATTAGGTTTGTGTTAAACGCATCATTTTCATCTTTTGTATCTTTCGTTTCGTCATTTGACACTAAATCAGCAGCACAAAAAGTTTTTCTGCGGGATTCCATGGCGGCACGCAATTGTGCACGATTGACAGAACCTTTGGCACATTTACCATAAGGAATTGAATTTTCTGTTCCAATATCTTCATCACATAATTCGTGTGCGTATTTAGTCAGCGCAGTTTCACAACCTTCTGCAACCTTGACAGAATCAACAGTATCAACAAATGTTAATAATGATTGTAAACCACATTTTTTTCCATTTTTGGCGGTTAATTTTTTCGTTTCGTCATCATATTCACAACCGTCAGGATCACCGTATAACGCGGCACATGCCTGAACACGATCATAACACATTCCACGTGCAGTGACCGCCGCAATTGCACCAGTAGATTGCATCTGGGTTGTGTCCATTTCGGTTAAAGCACCAGATTGTGTATCATAACACTCTTTTATAGTGGTGACACATGAATCTTTGACCTGTTGGATTTTTTCATCCTGAGCCTGAGCAATTTGAATTAATGCAGAACGTTTAAATTCATACCAAACGGTGTCTGATAAATCACGGCAAGAATCCAATGCAGTTGTTGCAAACATTTTTTTATTTTCTAACATTTTATCAAATTCGGGATTTGCCCCCAAAACATCGGCAGTACCATCCAACACAATCAAAGTATTTAAACCGAATAATGCCTGTGAATAAATAGGTTCGCCGGTAGATGCGTTTATATATAAACCAGTATAGTCCATACATTTTTCATAATCAGCCCCACATGCGGTTGGTTGACGTAGTGCAGTTTCAACCTTAGACAGACATTCATTGACATCTGCCGAGTTGTGCGAGCGGTATTCTTCTAATCTGGCTTCGCGTAAATATTTTTCTGCCGTACGGACGGTTTCTTCAACACTGGCCTTTTTTGCATTAATGTTTTTTTCGTATGCGTTGCAATCTTGGGTAATCATAATAGAATAGGCGGATTTAGCCAAATTGAACATTGCATCACTGCCACATGCGTTGCGTGATATTTCTGCACATTGTTTCGCCGCCGCATTATATAATGCCTTGCCTTCTAAATCTGCAAGGTTTGCAGAATCACCACCACCAAATAATGAATTTCCACCAAAGACATCATCACTGTTGTCGCCAAAACCCGACAAATCTAAGACACCCAAAGATGTTAAATTTTGTTTTGGTGTTTGTGTAGATGTTTTTCCGGACAAAACATCACTGATACTGTCTAATAATTTTTGTGATGCACTGGTGTCGCGTTTGATTGCTGCCTCGCCAGCTGTGGCGGTATACATGGCATTAACCTCTGCCGCGGTTTTATCAACAGCATTTAAATTGTTGTCTTGGAAATCTGCCAGCAGTCCTAACGCAGCATCCAATTTATCGGCAGTTTCACGAAATGCTGTAAATCTGTCGCTGCAAAAACATCTTCTGTACGTGTCATTTGCATTAGCACACATTTGATCCATGCATGTTGCATAAGAGTCGCGACAATCAGAATACCCACCACCAATCTTAGAAATATCATTAAATACCGCAGTTGCGCGAGCCGTTCCAGCACGTGATACATTTGGTGAGTTTTTCTTAACAGAAACACCCGAACGTACCAATGATGGTTGACCTGCAACACGCGATTTTATGCCATTATTAACAACAGGTCGCACAGAACGAACCTTGACATTTTTATTTGCCATCGGCCGTGCCGTCACAACCGTTCGATTTTGACGATTATTTGAAACGACATTTCTGGCAATAACCGATGTCGCGGAACGGCGTAAGGCGGTATTGTTGGCTATTTCTTGGGCGCGTATGTTTTTTTGAGAAATATTTCCGCGCGGATTTGGCGATTGTGCACCAATCAACAACAATGGCGCAACACCTGCAATAACCAATGTTTTGAAAAAAGTGTTCATTATTCCCGCCAAAATTCCCCCCGTTATTGTGCTATTGTATCATTTTTTACCATATCAAAGCAAGAATTTATTCAATACAACAATTAACTTTATCCTTGACCCATTGTCCCAGTTTTTTGACTGTTGAAATTTTTTCTTCTTTTTTTGTTGTTTTAACAGATTTTTTTTCTTGCTGTTCTGGCGCGCACATTTTAACAGCACCATCGTAAAACGCAGGCACTGATTCATGCACATCACCCAAATCAATTAAATGCATATTTAACCCCCAGAACAACGAATATAAATCATATGCCTTGGCAAATAATTCATATGCTTCTTCTTTTTTGCCGGCACCAATCGCCTTGGTTCCAACCTCATAAATACGCATTGATGCAGCCAATAAATGTTTCGAGATACACCAAACCTCGCCATCTTCGCCACTAGATTTTTTTACAATGCGTTCCATCAATTCTTTGCGCATTGTTCGAACAGTATTGATTAAATCGTAGAAACCGACTTTGCCAGTTTTTGCACCACTGAAAAAGAAATGTTCTTCCAATGAAACCAAATTCATTAACGCAATTGACAAGTCCTGATCCGAAGACAAATCCAAAGGATTCGCCTTTTTCGCGGCATCCAGTTTTTCAATCATTTCCTGCATTGATAATTTTTTTTCGTTTTTTTTCATTTTTTACCCCCTGAAATTAACACAAAACGATACCATATTGTGGTAATAATTTAATTATTGCCCAAAATATTCCAGTCATAATTAACAGACCTGAAAATGGCATTACAACCTTTTGAAACGGAAATTGTGCATGTCCGCCATTATTCTTTTTAATATGTGCGTACCACAATTCCATCACAATAAATGTAACAGAACCAACCAATAACCCCAACAGGAATTGATCCATGCCCCACATGCAATTATCCCACCATTTTACAATTGGATTATCCACAGGCACAAAATAAACAGCCGCAACCAAAGCAATGTAAACGAGTGCATTTAAAACATACCAAAATGGGTTTTTGATATTATGCTTACGCATGTAATTTGCAGTCCATCCAATCAAAGATATTGTTAATCCACCCGCCCAAATACCAGTTAAAATATCTTTGACCCCCAAAATACGCATGCTTTCCAATCCAGCACCAATTGCAATTGTGCATACCGGACAAACAGCCCAAGCGATAGGCATAAACAAGACAGCAGCGAATATGCCAGTTAATAAATATTTTATTGTTTTATTCATTTTTTATCCTTCCTTAATCTTTTAATCATTGTATTCTAACAAAAAACAATAAACCGGGTCAACAATATATTTTATATCTTTTTGACCCCACGCATATGTGCAGAACGCGCACGTGGGTTGTTGGTTGTTTCTGTTATTGATGGTTTTACAGTGTGTAATAATTTATATTCTGCCAAACCAATGTTTGGTAAACGGGGGTCGCCTGCGGCCTCTGACCATTTACGAAAAGTGTTTTTTACAATTCTATCTTCGATTGAATGAAATGTGACACATATACATATTCCATCAGGACGCAAAGAATCATGCAAAAAATTCAATGCAGATTTTATTTGTCCCATTTCATCGTTAACTGCAATACGTAATGCCTGAAAAACAGGGGCAATGTCATTTGGATTCTTTATTAAATCGCGTAATTGAAATGTTGTTGTTGGTAAATTTTGTTTTAATATTTTTGCGTATCTGTGTGATTGTTTTATATCGCCGTATTCATATAAAATATCCGCCAGTTGTGTTTCAGATAAATTCTGAATCAAATCGGATGCAGTAGTGGCGTTTCGTACATCCATACGCATATCTAGTGGCGCATCAAAACGGAACGAAAAACCACGTTCAGCATTATCTATCTGCATTGACGATATACCCAAATCAAAAACCACGTCATCAAATTCATTTGGATTTAACAAGGTTATTTCTGAGAAAGGCGCATTTATAAAACGAAATTTATCACCGTATTTTTGTTTCAAAATGTCTGCATCTGCCATAACATTGGTGTCTCTGTCAAACGCAATAACATTTGCACCATGTTCTAAAAATGCACGTGAATATCCACCTGCACCAAATGTGCAATCAACAATCGTGCGATTGTTAATGTCGCCCAATGTATCTAATACAGCATTTAATAACACAGGTATATGTTTCATTATTCTATATCAACCTTTATCCCCAGTGTGGTTAAATCTTTGGCGGTTGTTGCACCTAATTCGACCATATTCTTTAATACCAATGTCGCACTTTTGTCATCTGAATATAAATTTAAAACGATTTTAGTGTTGCCACGCGGTAATGACATTAATGCTTTCTTTACATCTGGCAATACCGATTTATCACGAATATCGATAGTTAAAGTTTTTGCAACACTGGCAACCCATTTAGCCAACGGTGTCACAGAATCCATAAATATTGAAACCCTGTCATCGCGCACTGATGTTTTTCCAGTTATAATAACCGTTGTTTCGTTGTTTAACATTTGCGACAATTCAATTGACGATTCGCCAAAAGCAACACAATCAATATTTCCAAAACTATCTGAGGCGTTAACAGTTAACATATCTTTACCAGTTTTTGTTTTGCGACGTGAAAAAGAATTTACATTAACGGCAATGCGTACTGGTTTTCTGTCGCCAAAGTTTTCCAATGTTTGACTGGTTGCTAATTTTTCTCGTGTGATTAAATGTTTGTATTGATCCAGTGGATGTGCCGAGATATAGAAACCCAATGCAGATAATTCGTTTTCTAGTTTTTGTGCAAAATTCCATGGTTTTGTTTTTGGTAAATCTTTTAATAATCTGTCTTCGTCAACATCGTTTTCGGTTGTGTTTGCAAATAAAGATAAAGAATTTGCGGTTTCACGTGATTTAGACGCATATGCCAATATCGCATCAGCATTCATAAATATCAACGCCCGATTTTTTTCCAAAGAATCTAAAACACCAACTTTTGCAAATGCTTCCAGTATTCGTTTGTTCATTATTGGCGCACAACGTTTTGCAAAATCAGTCAGATTTTTGAATTTACCGTGTGTTTCACGTTCTGCAACAATTGCATCAGTGGCAGCCGTTCCAACACCCTTAATTGCGGCCAAAGCATAAATGATTTTGCCATCACGAACAGTAAACAAAGATTCACTTTCGTTAATATCTGGCGCAACAATTTGAATATTAAAATTAGATTTTGCATCATCAACAAATATAGCAAGCTGGTCAGTGTCGTTCATATTACTGGACATGGATGCCGCCAAAAATTCTGCAGGATAGTGTGCCTTTAAATATGCACATTGATTTGCCACAATAGAATAGGCAATAGCATGTGATTTATTAAATGCATATTTTGCAAATTCTTTGAATTTTTCCCACAAATCTTTTGCAGTCGGTTCGTCCAATGTTCCTTCTTTTTTACATCCTTCAAAAAATTTAACCTCTAATTTAGCCAATTCTTCGATTTTCTTTTTACCCATTGCCTTACGCACGCTGTCAGATTGACCACGTGTAAATCCGGCCAACACACGGGTTAATTGCATAACCTGTTCTTGGTATACAATAATTCCATAGGTTTCTTTTAATATCGGTTCAGCACGCGGATGTACATATTCAATTGGTTCTTCGCCATGCATACGTGCAATAAATTGTGGAATAAATGCAATAGGTCCCGGACGATTCAATGCGTTCAATGCCGATATTTCCAAGAAACTGGTTGGATGCATCTTTTTCAATGTTTGTTGAACAAATTGAGCATCAAATTGGAATATGCCTTCTGTTTTTCCTTCTTGCCACAATTTCATAGTTTTTTCATCATCTGTTGGAATTTGGTCTAAATCTATATTAATTCCGTGTGTTTTTTGAATTAATTTAACCGTGTATTTTAACACAACCAGTGTTTCCAGTCCTAAAAAGTCAAATTTAATCAAACCAGCACTTTCCAGATAATGACCATCAAATTGGCAAGATGGTAATTGGTTGGCAGGATCACGATACACCGGGGCGATTTTTGTTGTTGGTCTGTCGCCAATAACAACGCCACATGCATGTTGTCCCAGATTGCGAATTGAACCTTCCAATGCCTCAGCCACAGATACAACTTTGGCCATGTCGGTATCATTTTCCAAAATTTCTTGAATTTCGTGAGAACTGTTTACGGCATCTTTTAATGTTTTTGCATCGGCAGGAATTAATTTCGAAAATCGGTCTGATTTTGAATATGGCATACCATAAACACGTCCAATATCGCGAACTGCGCCACGCGCCTGTAAACTGCCAAATGTAATAATACGACACACTGAATCGCGACCATATTTTTCACCAACATAATCCAATACGCGTTCAATACCTGTTGGTTCAAAATCAACGTCAAAATCTGGCATTGATATACGGTCAGGATTTAAAAATCTTTCAAACAACAAACCGTATTTTAATGGGTTAACATGCGTGATGCCTAATGCCCATGCCACGATAGAACCCGCCCCAGAACCACGGCCGGGACCAGTTAAAATATCATTTTTACGACACCAATTAATATAATCTGCAACGATTAAGAAATATCCTGGAAACCCCATACCAATAATGACACCCAATTCATATTCTGCCTGTTCAAAATAGGGGGCTGTATCTGTGATTCCATGTTGTTGTAATCTGTCACGTAAACCATTCATGGTTGCGTCACGCAACATTTGACATTCGGTTTCTAAATCATCGCCAAATCGTGGCAACAATGGTTTTTCATGAACATTTACAAAAAACGCACAACGTTTAGCAATGTTTACAGTGTTTTCTATTGCCTCAGGCAAATCAGAAAACAATTCTGACATTTCTTCGCATGATTTAAAATATTGTTCGCTGTTTTTTCGTGGTCTGTCTGGGTCAATGACTTTGGTTTGTCCCAATACGCAACTTAATGCATCCATTGCTTCGTAATCCCCAGGTGTGGCAAAACATACATCGTTTGTCGCAACAATTGGAATATTTAAATCACGTGCAATTTGTAAAAATATTGGTTCTGTTTTTATCTCGTCTGGTAATCCGTGCCTTTGAATTTCCATATAAAAATTATCGCCAAAAATATCCAGAAATTGTTGTGTTAAATTAAAAGCTGTATTATTTTGATCGTTCAAAATCGCCATACCTATTGCACCGGTATGTGCACCCGATAAACAAATTAAATCGTCTTTGTATTTGCGTAATTCTGCCATTGTTATATATGGGCCAAGATGATGATTTTCTTGACGCATGTACATAATACGGCTTAATTCACACAGGTTTAAATATCCGTCATGATGTTTTGCCAACAATACAATTTTTGATAATGAATTTTGGCGTAATATTTTAGGATCTGCAGTATGATGGTTTAACGATAATTCAACACCGATTATTGGTTGTAATTTTGCAGATGGCATAACATCTGAAAATTCTGCACACCCAGACATCATATTTGTATCAGTTAACGCACATGCGAACATGCCGTTGTCTGCACATAATTCAGGAATACCTTTTAAAATTCCCAATTTTTTATTACTGCCAACGGGCAGGGTGCTGGCCCCAACTGATATTTTGGAATGAACGCGAAGATGCACAAATTCCGCCATAATATAAAAACCTTCCTTTTTGATTTTTACAGTGTATTAATTCAATTTCCCATGACAATGTTTGTATTTTAAACCAGAACCACATGGACACAGTGCATTACGACTGATGTTCATATTTGACATGTTCTTTTCAGAAGCATTTTGATTTAATTCTGAATCATGTTGTTCATGTTGCTTGGCCGTGGCATCAACATCTGCACGTGTTAATTCCATGCGACAAATATATGCCACAGACATTGTTTTGAAATTTTGAATTGTGTTTTTAAACAATCCCAATGCTTCGTTTTTATATTCATACAATGGATTCTTTTGCGCGTATCCACGTAAACCAATTGCACCCTGTAAATAATCCATTTGTTGTAAATGACGTTTCCACACAGCATCCAATGCACCCAGCAACATTTGTTTTTGCGCCATTTGCATTAATTCTGGACCGTATTTTTCACATTGTTGTTTATAACGACGCATTGCCAGATTGAACAAAACATCATATGCTTTGCGTTCTGTGATATTTTCATCAGTTTTCCAATTATCAATATCGGTTATATCCAATGCAAAAATACGCATCATATCGTCATGAATACCATTTGTGTTCCATGCAGAAGGATGTGTTTTTTCAGGAATATTTTTTTCACAAATCATTTCAACGACATCACCAATTAATTCGGTCAGTAAAGATTCTAAATTCGTAGATGTCATTAATTCATCGCGCTGTTTATAGATAACAGTTCGTTGATCGTTCATAACATTGTCGTATTTTAATAATTCTTTACGTGCTTCAAAATAACGCGCTTCGACACGTTTTTGTGCTTTTTCTAATGCTTTTGTAATCCACGGATGTGTGATTGCTTCGCCGGGTTTTAACCCCAATGTTGTTAACATATTTTGTAATCTAGCCGCACCAAATATACGCATCAAATCATCGTCTAAGGCTAAGAAAAACTTAGAATCCCCTGGATCACCTTGCCGTCCTGAACGACCACGCAACTGATTATCAATACGACGTGATTCATGTCGTTCGGTTCCAATTACGTATAAACCACCTGCATCCAAAACAATTTTTTTGTTACGTTCGATAGTATCTTTGATTTCTTGTTTCTTTTGTTCAAAATCAGGTGCGCTTTCATCTAATTCAGCAATTAAATCATCGGCATTACCGCCCAGTTTAATATCTGTTCCGCGCCCCGCCATATTTGTTGCAATTGTGACAGCACCCGGCGCACCCGCCTGAGATACAATTTTTGCCTCTGATTCGTGGTGCTTTGCGTTTAATACAGCCGGTTTAATACCCAATCTTTCTTGGACTATTTTTGCCAATTCTTCGGATTTTTCAATTGATACTGTTCCAACCAATACGGGTTGTTTCCGTTCCATACATTGTGCAATTTGTTTTACAATTGCATCATATTTTTCTGATTTGTTGCGATATATTTCATCGTGATGATCAATACGTGCAACCGGTTTGTTTGTTGGAATAGAAACCACACGCAATTTATAAATTTCTTCAAATTCTGCGGCCTCGGTCATCGCAGTACCAGTCATACCAGCCAACACAGGGTACATTCTAAATAAATTCTGATAAGAAATACTGGACACTGTTTGGTTTTCAGGTTGTACCGTCACGTGTTCTTTGGCTTCGATTGCCTGATGTAAACCTTTGCCGAAACGACGGCCGGACATTACACGACCTGTAAATTCATCAACAATTAAAACCTCGCCATTTCTGACAACATAATTTACATTTTTTTCATATAAATGATGTGCCAACAAAGATTGTTGCAAATGCATAACTATTATCGCATTTTCAGATGCATATAAATTATCGCCATTTAAAATTTCAGCCTGTTTCAATAAATTAGTGACATGATCTACACCAGTTTCGGTCAATGTGACGTGTCTGTCTTTTTCGTCAATTTTATAATCATCTGCAACCAATTGCGAAACGACTGCGTCCACTTTGTTATATAAATCACTGGTGTCTTCGGATGGACCAGAAATAATCAAAGGTGTGCGTGCTTCATCAATTAAAATACTGTCCACTTCGTCAACAATAGCATAAAAGAACGGACGCAAGACCTGTTGTTCTTTGGTAAATTTCATATTGTCGCGCAAATAATCAAATCCCAATTCTGAATTAGTGACGTATGTAATATCACAATTGTACGCTGCGCGTCTGTCTTCATCAGACATGTCATGTTGAATTATGCCAACACTCATACCTAAAAATCTGTAAACCTGTCCCATCCAACCCGCATCACGCGATGCCAAATAATCGTTTACAGTAATCAAATGTGCGCCTTTGCCGTGCAGGGCTTTCAAATACAACGCCAATGTTGCGACCAAGGTTTTACCTTCGCCGGTTTTCATTTCTGAAATTTGGCCATTGTTCAGAACCATACCCCCAATCAATTGAACATCAAAATGCCGTAAACCGATTGAACGTTTTGCCGCTTCGCGAACAGCCGCAAAAACATCTGGTAAAATATCTTTTTCTTTTTCGCCATTTTTTAATTTTTCGCGAAACAGGGCGGTTAAACCATGAATTTCATCATCGGTCATCGCCGCATATTTTGGTTCTAGTTTATTTATAGTTGCTACTGTTTTTTCATAAGATTTTACTAATCTGTCATTTGCAGACCCTAATATCATTTTTAACACGTTTTTCATTTCTGTTTCCTTAACGTTCTGTCGTTTCGTTTTATATTTTATAGCAATTTTACCCCCACGGGTCAAGCCACTTATTCTATATAATTCATGTTTTTTGTAAAACAAGGCGATTAAGCAAAAATAATCCAAATAATGCAATTATTGACTTACAGAATAATCATACACATTATATGTTTTATTGCCGATTTTTATATGCATTTTCATGGTTGTGCCGCCACGTAAAGGCAAATCTGTGTCTTGTGATAAATTTGCATAGTAAACCGTACCATTTGTTGCACGTATTGCCAATGCTGGATGGGTTTGTTGCGTGTCATACAAACATACTTTTTCGTTGCCTACGTGTAACCAACGATTAGTTTCACACAAAGAACGCCATTTTGCATAAAGTGTTTTATCGCCAAACGAACCCCATGAAATTGTGCGTTCTGTTGAACAATTTTCAGTTAAATCTGCATCATCACACCAACCAACAAAGATAGCACCTGGTTTTGTTGGGTTAGGTATAGTGATTGTTTTTGATGTAATGTTATAATTGTGTGGGACTATCGCAGTTGCAGGAAATTCACCACCATTTAAAACATATTCAATATTGTAATCTTGTGGTTCGCACATCGCATATAAATTTGTCCCTTTGAACAGCAACGAACGGAATACAGAACTGTTTTGAACTCTGTTCGCACATGCATCTGAACAATAATTTGTACATGCAGACACAGACCATGATGCATCAGTAATAGCAATCCAGTCAAAATAATCTGCATCATACGATTGGCCGTCTAATGAATAATTGTCCATCTTGCACCAACAATAACGTCCTGTGGCGGTATCGTTTGGTTTTCCAACAGTATATGATGGCGCACTGGTGGTGCTGCACAAAGATTTACCGTGCACATTACCATAATCAAACGCTACAGACCATTCATATAATTTTAAATCAACAACCGTATTGCCCAAACAATTCGTAGATACACCGTCTAGCCAACAAATATCAGAACCAGCCGACATACCTTTGCTGTATCTATGATTTCCATTTTCGTTGACATATGAACGTTTAGAATATCCTGTATCACACACAATATCGGTTATGGTGCACAAAATATCTTCGGCATCACATGAGTTGGCACCATAATATTGTTTGCCAGTGGTGGTTGTTTCTTCATAAGAACAACTGATTGCGCCATTTGGACAATTTGGTTGAACGCATTGTTTGTCGCATGTTTTATAACATTGTGATACCGTGGTTGCACTAATGTCTGTGGTTGTGTATTCGTCTGGACATTTAATACATCTGGCGGTGTATTCTGTTGTTTGATTTGTTGAATTTTGAATTTCGGTATAATACCCATTGTCACAGGTCCATGTATAATCACATGCGTTGTTTTCATTTACCGCACCCACGCAATTATTTGCACCGTTTTCAATATCGCAATCACAGTTAATTGGATTCCATTGTGCATATATAACCTGATTATCGTTTATTGTCCAAACTGTATCCAATGTACCGATATCGGCAATACGATTTGTTGTACCAACACTGCTGTTATAATGCCCAGCGTAAGTATACCCCGAACGTGATGGTAATTCCGGCAAATCAGATACTAATCCAGAACATGTTGTGGAATCTGTCTTTGATGTGTACCATTTGGTGTCATCGGTATATTTGTACAATACCAAAGTACCACCATTACCACCGTTTAGATTCAAATCAACCGTATTACAATTTGGTTTACATGTGTTTGTGGTACTGTCGTATGTATAACCCGTAAAACACGTCACAACGCTTACCGGACATAAACTTTCTGCGGCATTACATGCGGTTTCATCACCGTATTGCACACCCGAATTCATATAGGTTGTATCGTAAGTACAACTCGCATGGGCAGGGCACGCATTTTCGTCATTACCATTACATTGAACCGAGCATGCTTTTTCACAAACACCAATGCCTGTATCAGCGTTGCTTTCGCTGCTGTAACCACGCGCACATCTTGGGCAACTGCTTAAATCGTTTGCTGTATAATATCCAGAATTATGTACCAACGCAGATACATATTTTGTACATTCTTTGGTTGGAACGCCTTCAACATTACCATTAGAATATTCCTTGTACATTCCCAGGGCACCACATTCACAACTGGATGCACATATTACACCTGCGCAACCATTAACATCAGGATTTACACACTCGTTCTGTATACAGGTTTGTGGTAATTCTTTATAACATGCATCATAGCCAACATTTCCGCCCTGTGACAGTGTATAACTGCCGTCACCATATGTTGCACAAATCGAGCATGATTTGCCATCGGAATTTACAAAAGCGTTAGTTTGTGCCGTCACACTTATCACGGGTTGCGTGCAATCCTCAGGTTCACAAGTTTCGCCTTCGATACCATAATGCTGCATGTATTCGCATGTTCCAGGTCTGCAAGCACCATATTCAGCAGTTTGACAATTTTCTGGAACATCAGCAGGTTTTTGATTGCCGACATTAGTTTTAATTATATAACAAGACGTTTTGTCGTTTCTGTCGCCATCACTGTTTGTATAACCGTCAGGACATGGAGTGCATCTGCCATCTTGCAGGTATTCTCCATCTGCACATTCGTTCCATACTGCTTTGCATTCGGTATTTTCGGTTAAAGTGTATGTTCTGTCTGGCAATTCATGGTCGCAATTCCATTTTACAAATTCTCTTCCTGTCCGCGATTCACATATTCTGCCATCTGACAAAGAATATTCAGCATCAAACGTCACCTCTTGTTCTGTAATATCGTCAGGACGTTCTTCGTCACATATGTATTTTATAATGTATTTATTGGGTGTCCATTGTGCAGTATAAGTAAATGTCCCAGAATATCGGTCAGAACCATCATACCACAATGAATCACCACTGCAGTTTGCTGAATTTACATTGGCATCAATAACCCCTGGCTCTGCGAATGCAGAACCTGTTATTAATACAATTAAAAATATCAACAAACGTTTATACATGTCTTGTTTATACCGTTATGTTATTTATTCTGTCCAATTTGTTACCTGCCAGCCGTTAAATGTATAACCCGCTCTGGTTGGTTGGGTAATATCACTGATACCATCTGTTGTTCCGTATGAACATGTTTGTGGCATTGTGACGGATGACGGTGTTCCACCGTTTGAATTCCAACGCAGATTAATCAAATTAGCACCCCATTGTGCGGAACAAGTCACATTACCATCTGTTGCCCACGAAGATGCGTTTGTGTTTTGATTAACAGCGGTGGTTGTTCCAGTAATCACACAATTCCATCCTGAAAATTCAGCACCATTTTTTTCACAAGTATTTTTGCCTTCCCAGAAGGTATATGCAGAACCATATGTTGCACCATTGGTGTCAATCAACGATGACACGCCCGATTTCTTTGTTCCGCCATTACAATCATACGTCACGGTGTATTGTTTAGCCAAATATGCCGCAGTCACTGTTAAATTATCATCAATTTGCCATGGGGTTTCACCCGTCCATGCATTGTTTAATGTTCCTGCGGTCGCACTTGTTCTGGTAATGTTTGGCGTGTCAGATTTTACGTATCCTAAGAATACATATCCTGTTGCTGCAGACACACCTGTGGTTGTCGCGCCCAATGCAGAATAATTTTGATCATATGTTGCACCATTTGTATCGGTGTAATCATTTACATTTGATGCAGCATGGTCGCCCTTAGCATATATAACATTGTATGTTTTTGGTGCATATGCTGCATACACTGTCAAATCAGATGTATGATTCCATGGTGACTCGCCATTCCAATTGGCTGTTGTTTTGTTTGCTGCGGTATTCCAACCAACAAATGTATAACCAGTTGCAGGTTTTGATGCATTTGCTACACCTGTGCCTGCCGCCCCCGTTGTTGGTATTGCATAATTTTGATCATATGTTGCACCATCGTCATGAGTATAGGTAGCTGCGGCTGCGGCTGCGTGTGCGCCTTTGTCATATATGACAGAGTATTTATTGGCAGTCCATTGTGCAGTATAAGTCAATGTTCCAGATGTCTGTTCTGTGCCACTATAATATAAAGGATCACCATAACAATTTGTAGTTGTCACCCCTGCATCAATTTGTCCCTGGGTTGCACGGGCAGGGCAAAGAACCATCATTATCATCGCACTGGTTAAAAATATTTTTGTTCTCATTTTCTTCTTCCTTTGTTTATTTGTTCATTTTAATTGTCTTGCCATGCGGTGACTTTCCATCCCGCAAATGTATATCCTCGTTTAGTGGGTTGTTGAATATCGTTTATACCACCGGGCGTATTAGCCAGAGAGCCATAATAACAATATTCAGGTGTAGAGGTAATAGCATCGCCATTTGACCGCCATTTCAAATTAATTTTAGTCCCAGCCCATTGCGCAGTTAAAGTTATTGTTGCATTATTAACAGTCGTGGCGGTACTGATATCCGCACCAGCCGAATACGTACCAGATGCACAGTTGCCTGAATCAACAGAACATGCCCATTTATCAAAATCATATCCTGTTTTTGTATATGTGTTTGATGGCGCATTGCATGTTTCGCCATATGTACACGTTGTTGGTGCAGACGGTGCAGAACCACCATCGTTACCATTGCCGGCATATACAACATTAAACGTATTCGGAACACATTTTGAACCTGTGGATAATACTGTTTTACGTATCATCAATTTATTTTGCGTTGTTTGATCATAAGGATAACTGCCTGACAGGAATTCCCTACAATATGTTTGTTGACAGGATTCTGTACTACCCCTCTGACCTGATATTGGTATCCAAGGCAAATAATCTATAGATTCATAAGTTCCATTTGTCGGTGTAAAACCGGTCACGCGGCACCAACAATAACCTTCTGTTTCTGTGGTAGTGGTTGGTTTGTTTGGTTCATAATACATTGCGATTGGATATCCGTTTGAATCAATACCAGATTCGCTGCTTATCATTGCTTTTATTTGTATTGCACCAACGTTTGGTATAGTCATACTATAGTTAGTAGTATCAGAATAATTAGCATCCCAAGCAAGACTAGTATGTTCTATTAATGGATTATATTCATGATATCCAGCGCCGCAATTCCATTGTGCAATACATAACGTATGTCCCGCTATGTTAAATGTTGAACCAGCATTAACAACAGCACCATTACACAACCAACCTGCAAACGAACCACCAGAATTTGAACATGTGTTTGGTTTTGCAACAACGGTTGCGCCATTGTGATAATTTTGATTGTCTGTTGGGGCGGTACCAGTTCCAACACCACATGAATATGTGACGTTATATGTTTCAACAGACCAATGTGCATACCACGTTTGATTATTGTCGGTATACCCCTTACCAGCAGCCAACCCAGCCGTTGTAATACGTCCATTTGCATCAATATATTGTGTTCCGCCAATTATCTCACTGTAATAACCCTGGAAAGCCCGACTAGAATAGGTTGGTATTGCAACAGAATTTGCAGACGTTGTCATCGCATTGCTACGCGCACTGTCGTTATAAACGTTCGTGTTATATGTTGTATATATTGTTCCAGAACCACCAGAACCGCCATTGTCATTTAACGTTATTGTATAATCATTTGGATTACACGATGTTTCATAACTTACATACCCATTATTCCGATAAGCAAGAGAATCTGACCCGTTATATGTCTCTGCAAATTTGTTTGCACACTGCGATGCACAAACAGCATCACTAGCAACTGCACCACCATCAATATATCTAGAAGCCCATCTTGTATTCAATGTATGCATGTTGTTGTTTGTATCTTTATACCGCGTCACACGGCACCAACACATATCTGTCCCCGCTGGTGGTGTGGTCAAAGTTAAATAATTTCCAGACACACCAGCCATACCAGTCACATAAATAGTACCATATGTAAATGCTATATCATATTCATTGTTTTGATTAACACTGCCAAGTGTACCACCAGCATAATAATCGATAGAATCTGGTGCATATCCATCCAATACACTGGATGTTGTATTTGAAGTATAACCGGTATTACATGCCCATTGCGCGGTGCAAACCGTTTCACCGGTTAACGTGAACGTTGAACCCGCATTAACCAATGTTCCATTACAACTCCAGTTGCTAAATGTTGTATTAGTTGGTGCAGTGCATGTGTTTGCCAATGTTGTCACCGAACTGTTAGACGTATATTCTGTGTTATCGGTTGGTGGTGTGCCAGACCCATCACCACACGCATACGTGACAGTATATGTTTCTGGTGTTGAATTTGCTGTCCATTGTGCATTTAATTCTATTATTGCGCCATTTACAGATGTAGCAGTAGATATTGAATCACCAGGTTGATATATTGCCTGTGCACATGTTCCAGAATTGGATGTACAGCTCCACCCGGCAAATGTATAATCACCATCTACTGTATATGTGTTATTTGGCGCATTGCATGTTTCACCATAAATACAAGAAGTTGGAGCGGTCGGATCATCCCCATAAATAGGTGCATTGCCGGCTGTTCCCTGATGATAGCCAACATAAAACTGTATTTGATTGGTCTGCCACCGTGCCGAACATGTTGTGTCACCATTTATGTTAAACGTTCCGCCGGCGTTTACATTTGTTCCACCACATGTCCAACCAATAAACGTAGAATTAGATTTGCGACAAGTACCCGCCGATGCTGATGTTGTCACCGTGTCGCCAGAAGAATATTGTGTAGCATCTGTTGGGGCAGTGCCCGATACCCCGCTGCCACAAGAATATGTCACGGTATACGATGGACATTCACAATATGTACCAGTGCCATAAACCGTTTCGCGCATTGGTAGTTTTGTACTAAATTGATTTGCGCACATTTCTGCACAGCGGGCATCACACTCTCTTGAATCGCTAAATTGATAAGTATATATCCAATCTGTTATTAAATCTATCGCAGAACCAGTTTCGGGTGTGTATTTATTTGCATTACACCAACAATATATACCAGTAGTTCCAGCAGGTTTTCCAGTGGTCACCAACACATCGCCAGACGGTCTTGTTTCATCACACATTGCGGAACCTGTGATTGTACCGTAATCAAACCTAACACCCCACGTGTTAATACCTTTTATACCGACTTCCTCGGCATTACGGGCATTCCTGTTGGCATCTATATATCCGACCTGTTGACCATCCATATCCCTCTTGGCCCCAAATTCAGAATCTGCTATGTTTTTGGTTTCACAGTCTTTGTCACAACTGGTTGATGGGGTTGTTCCGCCTTTCCATTGTGCTGTACAGGTTGTTCCGGTGTTATAATTCCATGAAGAAATCGTTTGTCCGGCAGATTTATCACCGACACCATTATCGCAAGACCATCCTGTAAATGTTGCACCGCTTGCCCCAGTACATACATTTGCCGCTGCAAACGTAAATGATTGATTGTTTGTTGCCGTTCCAGATGACGGAGTGCCAGAACCCGTACCACAATTATAAGATACAGTATAATTATAAATTGCCGTACATGTTGCACCACAATTTGACCCAGAGTCATAATATACCTTACAACTTGTTGTCCCAGGAGCAAAAACAGAGCCGGATACCTCTGGTGTACAACTTTCCCCCTGTATTGTACTGCCACAATTCCAACCTTGGAAAATTCCATTACCAACACATGATGAAACGTTATTACAATTAGAATCTGTTTCACAAACCTGAGACACAGTTGGTATTAAACGCACCTCCCCGTTACTAGAACCATACGCACTGCTGTTCAAGTTATAAGATTTAGAACACGAACCATAATTATATGTGACTGGGCATGACAATGTTGATGTCCATTGTGCAGTACACGTGACATTGCCAGTATCAGCGTTTAAAGTCAAATCTACGTCATACTGAGCACCTGCAGAATATTGAGTGCTTGGTGAATTACTGCATGACCAATGACTAAAATACTGACCAGATGGCGCAGTGCAAGTATTTTCTGCGATATTGACATAACCACCAGTTGACACAGTAACAGCAGCAGGATGTGTTCCGGAACCATTTCCACAAGTATATGTTAGGGTATATTGAGGCAATGCCATTGCGGACGTTGTTATTCCACACGCAAGACAGACCGCCACAGCAGTTATCATATGTCTGAACATGTTCGAAAAAGCCCGAAAAACAGCCACTTTTATTAAATCCCTTTCCTTTGATATGTTCAGTATAGAAAAAAATTCAACACTGTGTCAACCGATAAAAAATAATTTATTCAAAAATAAATTTTATTTGTTCTTATTTTTTGTTTTTTATGTTATGATATTGTCATGAATAAAAATAAAAGGGATAATTATGAGAGATAACATACAGCAATTAAATCCAAAAGATATTACCAGCACTGTATTTATTATCGCACCAACACAAATTGATGCGATTTCAAAAAAATTCGGTGAAGAAATGGCAATCGCCATGAATGTTCGTCCATTAGCACATAAAATCCAACAAATTGCCGCCGATGTGTTAAAGCAAACATTGCACGATGCAAAAAATATGGGCGAATAAAAAATATTGAAAAATCTGAAACAAGTGATATATTACACTCTGTTGGGTGCGAAAAAGCATAGCTGAGTTGGACGTGGGAAGCCATATGAACACAATTCAGAGGAAAGTCCGGACTGCGTTGGGACAACATAGCGGTTAACGGCCGCACAGGGTAACCTGATGATTAGAGCAGCAGAGACGAGCGTATTTAGTTACGGTGAAACGGGCAATCTCTATGTGCAGCAACCCCAAACAGGATTCCAAAGACAGTCCCAGTCGTTATAGAGAATCGGGTAGGGGGCTTGACTTTTCGTGGTAACACGATTTGCAGATTAATTATGCTTATAGCCCATTTGTGTCGGTGTGTGGACACGGATGGGGTGAAACAGAATCCGGCTTATTGAACACCTGATATAAAAAAATCGCCTTGCGGCGGTTTTTTTTTACATAACACGACCCGTTGTTGGATAAAAACTAACCGATGTATCGCGCCATGTATTATATTCATTACGTGGCAACATTGAAAATGGCGAACAAACCTTAATCGCTTCACGTGCGGTTTCCAACACATACGCAAAATCTGCATCGTATTGCGCACGCGATTCGGAATCAAACCATAATTTATCAACAACGCCTGTTGGTAAAAAACGTATGTGTGCAGTTAATATGATATCTTCCAATCCCGGTCTGGTTGTGTCAATATTCCAACAACGCGTCAACGCAACACGCAATGCATCCGTGACAGATATTGTCATTGTTCGATCCAAAGAGGCAACCTCTCGATTAACACGAACCACTGTTTTTTTGCGTGGGGCAGGTTTTTCAGGTTCTGGTTGTTTTTCTGTTTTTTGTTGTTTTTGTTCTTTTTTAACCTTTTTTTCATCGTTTTCAACCAACGTTGGTTGTTTTAATTCAATTTTATCATCGGTGACAACCTTAGATTCCTGAATATCTTTTTTGTTGTCTTGTTCTGGTTCGTTTTGTTGTGGGGCGGTTGTGTTATATAATTTCGTTTCATCGCCAGATATACGAACGTTTCTTAAATCCAATTCAATAATTTGAACACGATTCGGTGTCACCAATTTTGCTTCATCAATTATCGCAGAAAATGAAAACACCATTATTGCAATCAAAACCAGATGTCCCAATACAGACATCAATATATTTTCACTGTCAAATTGCGTTTGTTGTTTCATTATTTATTATCAATTTGAGTTCTTAATCCCACACGTTGAAAACCAACGTCTTTCAATTTTCCCATCATTGACATTACTGCACCATAATCAGCATGTGTATCGCCACTTAAAGTAATTGCCAAATTTGGATTTTCACCGCGCATTGCAATTGCACGTTTTACAATCTCGTCACGTGGTAATCGCTGATTTAACAGATAATAATTTCCATGTGCATCAACACTGATTTGAATTGCATGATCATTACCAGTCATCGCAGATGTTCCTGCACGCGGTAATTCAATATCAATACCCGTAGTCATCATTGGTGTCGTCACCATAAATACCGCCAACAATGTTGTCATAATGTCAATCATTGGCGTTAATGACATATTTCCATCTGTTTTACAAGAGTGTCTTCTGGACATAATTTATTCCGTTTAGTTATTTATGTTTCATTTCTTTCACTGAATCCGATAATCTGTCGTACAAATCGTCAGAATATTTAGAAAACACATTATACGCAATTGCCGCAGGTACCGCCGCAATCAACCCCAATGCAGTCGTTCCCAATGCCACCGCTAACCCTGGGGCAATAACACCGATACTGACCGATTGATTAACACCGATTGCCGCAAAAGAATTCATAACACCCCACACAGTTCCAAACAAACCGATAAATGGTGCAACATAAGAAACCATAGATAAAAACCATAAATTTTTATCAAATGGAATTATTAATTTATCAACAATCGTATCCAGATTATCAGTTGGTTTTACAGATACTGGGTTGCGTTTTTGAAAACGCCACAAACGAATTTTTTCTATGATTATTGCCCAAGACATTATACTGGCCACCACCAAGATTATCGATACACACAACGTCATTAAATCACGACCTGTGAATAATGATAATAATGAAAAATTACCCTGCATGTTTTACTCCTTACTCTATTTATTTAGCATGTTTAAAATTGTTTCTGGTATCGCACACGGACGCATATTTGCACCCAGATATGCTATCGTAATATGCATTATAGCACAAATTTCATCCTTTTTCACGAACTTTTGTTCAATCGTCATTGATGCAGCACCAATCTTTGTTGGATGCGTTTCAACAACAAATTCATCATTTAATAACAAAGGACGCATATATTTTATATCTAATTCCCGAACAACAAATCCGACATCACCATCAGGAATCACTATTTCACGCGACCAATTCGAACGCGCACGTTCTGCCACTTCTATATAGCGTGCATGATACATAACACCTTCTGCATCTGTATCTGCATACGCCACAGCAAAATTAAAAATATGTTCTGATTTCATATTGTTATCCGTGGTTATTAAAGTTATTTTTCAATTCCTAAATGTTTGTATCCGCTGTCTGTCACAATACGTCCGCGTGGGGTGCGTTGTACAAATCCCAGTTGCATTAAATATGGTTCAATTACATCTTCTATCGTATCTGCCGGTTCAGATAATGCCGCCGCCAAATTATCAATTCCAACCGGACCACCAGCATAATGTTTTATAATTGCCATCATATATTCACGATCTATTTCATCCAAACCAGTATCATCAATGTGCAACTGATATAAAGTTGTTTTTATCGTGTCTAAATCAATAATACTTTTACCGGTTGCCGCAGCAAAATCGCGTGCACGTTTCAATAATCTGTTCGCAATACGCGGTGTTCCACGTGATGATTGTGCCAACATATTCGCGCCATTTACGTCAATTTGAGTTCCCAATATATTTGCACTGCGTGTTATAATTTTTGCCAAATCAGCCGGAGAATAAAAAGTAAGACGTAAATCTATTCCAAATCTATCCCTTAATGGATTGGACAATAACCCGGTACGGGTTGTCGCACCGACCAACGTAAAAGGCGGCAAATCTATACGAACAGATTTTGCGGTTGGACCTTCGCCCAGCATAATATCCAATTTAAAATCTTCCATTGCAGAATATAAAACTTCTTCTATTGCAGTTGGCAAACGATGAATTTCATCAATAAACAAAACATCCATTGGTTCCAACGCCGTCAAAATAGCCGCCAAATCACCCTGTTTGGTTAACATAGGGGCAGACGTTGCCCGAAAATTAGTTCCCAATTCATTTGCAACAATGTGTGCCAATGTTGTTTTTCCCAATCCTGGGGGACCATATAATAACACATGGTCCATCGCTTCGCCCCGACCACGTGCCGCATGAACAAACACAGACAAATTTTGTTTTAATGCATCGTGTCCGATAAAGTCATCCAGTGTCTTGGGACGTATTGACGCAACCAATTCATCTGGAATATTTGGATCAACAAAACGCTTTTTTTCATCAATCATCACTATAACAACCTTGTATCAGCATTTTCGCGCCCAACATAGGCCTTTAAATCATTATACATTTGACGTAAATCCGCAGGTTGTGAATATGTTGCGTCTGCATTTTTAACACGAATCGTTTCCAAACTTATTTGTGCCTGTTTTTTTAACACCTGGGTCAAATGTGTTGCAAAAGCGGTTGATTCATCGCCTTCGTTCATACCCTGTAATAACAATCCGCGGTTCGGACGTGGCGACAAAAACGAAAAATCCGACACAGATGTATCTGGGGACACCAATGCGAAACCAGATATTTCAGGTCTGCGCATTAACATTTGTAATACATACCAAGCTCCTAACTGATTCCCAGCCAGCCATATTTTTTCACTGTCTTCATTTTTGTTTTGAATCCAATCTATAACAGTTGCAATATCCAACATATTATCCGCAGTTGTTCCAATTGCCCCCTCAGAATCATTAACCCCACGGTAATTAAAGCGCACCACAGAAAAACCTATGTCCATAAACGCACGAAACATTGCATACGACACACGGTCATTCATATGGTGTTTTTGGCGCGGACTGCCCGACAAAATGACCGCCAACGGTGCAGATTCTGTTTCTGATTTATGATACACAGCATGCAATTTACCGGATTCACCGGCAATAATAACATCTACCATTTTTTTCACCCCAATATTTTGTTTTATTATACCATATATATAAAACATTTGGTGTAAATTTTTCAATAAAAATTTTTATACCACGAAAATATTATGTTAAAAACCTGTATTTTTTGCTTTGACATTTATAGGTAAAATATTTTATCATTATATTAAGTGTATACGAGAGAAAGGTTAAACACCATGAAAAAGTTTATTTTATATGCCGGATTTTTGGCGGTTTGCGCTCAAAACGTTTATGCAGACGAATACGATGATGAATTTATTCAACAAAGTGTGACGTCCACTGTTTTTACAGAAATTCCTGTGCGTTCGTATTATGCATATCCTGACGATCCGAATTTTATTCCGGAAACCGAATTTATGAATATGGATGATGATGTAGATTATGACGAAGTGATATACAATGTCAGAACAGAAGAAGCAACGGCTAATCCTGGGGTTCAATTTACCGAACGTCCAACAATTATTTGTCGTGATTTTAATTGCACACGTTTGAACAATCGTATAACACGTACATTTTTATTTAACAGTTTATCAAATATGTTTTTAACAAATATGCATTCTCGTTTGTATATTTGCGAGGCAGACCCATTTTCACGCAGTTGTTTGCAATCTGGAATTTCTTTCCCGGTTCGCTCTGGTATTGCAAATGCGTTGGTAAAAATACCGAAGGCCACCATATCCCAGGTTAATTTATCCACAGGTTTATCACGTGCAACTGCGACTGTTAATTATGAATTTTTAATTAATGGCGTAAAACGCACGTGCGAACCAACAATTATGGATATTGCTGTTCCTAATAATACCCAGGCAACGTTAATTAATCGTGAATTTTCATGCAATTTAACCAGTGATGGGATGTCAAATGTGTCATTGTTGTTAAGTGTTGATTATATTGATTTAGATTATGGTCTTATCGGCGCATATTATTCATTGGGATTGCAGGGTTCTGCGATGGGTGGCGCAAATGGATATGCTGTATTTAAAACCGAATTTACAACAAATGGTGCAAAATTCCGTGCATCTACATATAAAAACTCTGAAAATCTGGATAATCCTGGCGACCGTGCTATCAGACCAGGTGAATATACAGTAGAAGCAGTCAATAAATAAAAATATGCCTGACGGCATTGTTTGAATAAAAAAATGAACAAAAGCATTTTAATTGTCGATGATGATGATATGTTGCGTGATGCATTGGCCACAGGATTGGATGGGGCCGGTTTTTGTGTTATAACCGCAAAGTCCGCCGAATTTGCATTGGAAATTTTATCGCGTGTTGTTGTGGATGCAATTGTTTTAGACCGCATGATGGATGGTATGGATGGATTAAGTTTTTTAAAAAAAATTCGTACAGACGGCAATCAGACACCTGTTATTATGTTGACTGCGATGTCTGGACCGGAAAACACTATTGATGGGTTGTCAAATGGCGCAAATGATTATATGTCAAAACCATTTAAATTACAGGAATTAATTTTACGTTTAAACAATGTGATTAAAAACAATCCTGTTCAAGATAAAAACATAGATTTTTGTGGGCTATCGTTTGTTGATAATGAATTTTTTATATCAGATAAATCCAGTCAAAACAAATTGTTATCATTATCAAACGAAGAAAAAAAATTATTACAAAACCTGATTAACCCAATTGGCAATGTTGTTTCTGCAACCCCAATGGTTGCAAAACGCTTGCGCAATAAAATAAATAGTGTATTATCTGATATAGATATCATTACCGTTCGCGGTATGGGATACAAGATAATAAAAAAACAATAGGATAAAAATATGAAAATTATGCCACGCAGTTTCTTAGCCAGAACTATTTTAATGGTATTAATTCCATTAGTTATCGCATTGTTAATTGTCACAAATGCTTTTTTTGGTAATCATTGGAAACGTGTTCATGCGACATTGGCACGTACATTTACTGGCGAAATAACCAGTATGATGAATTTTATAGATAAAGATGATATAAACACTGCGCAAACTATGGCGCATGATATTGGTGTCAAAGTGACAATAAACGAAAAATTAAACAGACCCAAACACAATGATAACAAAGATCGCGAAGCAGGGGAATTGGCTAATTATTTGGAACAACGCTTAAAACAGCCCGCAAATATTTATATTGATCGTGATAAACGTTTGGTCTTTGTGGATGTTCCAACAAAAAACAACAAAATTGCGACCTTTGGAACATCTATGCACAGGATTTATTCCACCAGTGCAGAAGTATTTTTAATCTGGGTTTTTGGTGCGATTTTAATTGTATCTTTGTTGATTACTCCTTTTATTATTGCGCACACACGCAGTATTCGCAACATTGCACGCGCAGCAAATAAATTCGGGCGTGGCATGGATGTCCCAGGATTTAAACCCAGTGGTTCATCAGAAATTCGCGAGGCCGCATCTGCAATGATTACAATGAAAGAACGTTTGAATCGTTATAATAAAACCCGTACAGATATGTTAAATGCCGTTGGGCACGATTTAAAAACACCATTGACACGTATGCGGTTGGCTGTGGAAACTGATTCTGCATCCAAGAAAGATTTGTTGGCAAACATAGACAGAATGACCGAAATGGTTAACGGTTATTTGGCGTTTGCGCGTGGTGAAATGCCAGAAATAGAACAGGCGATGGAATTGCCGGCTATGCTGACACGCATTGCACGAGATGCCGCACCAAAAAAGAAAATCGTTTTGGAATTACCTGATAATCCTGCCCAGTTTTATGCGCGTCCAAATTCGTTAACCAGTGCGTTCACAAACATAATTGAAAACGCAGCACGTTATGCAAAAAAGACATTGAAAATCAGTGAATTTGATTCTGATGAATCTGTGACGGTAATTATTGAAGATGACGGGCCGGGAATTCCTGATGATAAAAAAGCATTGGCATTACAACCCTTTGTTCGTTTGGATAAATCACGTAATGAAACAACCGGCGGAACAGGTCTGGGATTGTCAATTGCACAAACAGCAATAGAAAATCACGGTGGACAAATATTTTTAGAAAACAGTGATTTGGGCGGATTACGTGTTCGTGTTGTATTACCTTTATAAACAAATGGATTGATTATGAATTTATATAAATATGTATCTGATGAAATAAATAAAAAATTAGGTTTGGTGGCAAAACTGGAAACACCAAAAAATCGTGAGTTTGGCGATTTTTCAACAAATGCTGCAATGGTGGGGGCAAAAGCGGCCGGCAAAAACCCACGTGAATTAGCAAATGAATTTTTACCAAAATTACAAGAATTGGATTTTGTAGAAAATGTTTCTGTGGCGGGGCCTGGATTCATCAACATAAAAATCCGTGATGATTTTATTTTTCAAAATGCAACCACACCAAAACCAATAAAAAACGAAAATCCTTTGGTTATAGATATGGATTATGGTGCATACAATGTTGCCAAATCTTTACATATCGGGCATTTGCGGACTTCTATTGTTGGCGATACATTAAATCGTATATTCAGATTTATGGGACATAAACCATTATCTTGGAATCATATTGGAGATTGGGGCAAACCCATGGGATTGGTTATCGCATGGATTGAAAAATTGCACCCAGAATTGCCTTATTTTCAACCTGATTTTGACCCCAGCAAACCTGTGGATTACGAAATAAGTGCCGAAGAATTAAACAAATATTATCCAGCGGCTTCGGCTTTTGCCAAAGAAAACGCAGATTTTCAGGCACACGCACAAGAAATCAAAGCAAAATTCCAAGACGGTCATCCTGGATATTTCGCATTATATGAAAAATTTTTGCCTGTATCATTAAAGATGATGAACGATACTGTGCAACGTTTGAATATATTACCTTTTGATTATGATTTGGGCGAACGCAACGCGGCGCAATATGTTGGTGATGTTGAAAAGATTTTGAACGACAAACATATGATTTACGAAAGCGATGGGGCATTGGTAATAAATGTTCGTCGCGAAGATGACAATGCACCAATTCCACCATATATGTGGCGTGATTCCCGCGGGGCTGATACTTATGATGCCACAGATTTGGCGGCTGTATATTGTCGTAAAAAGACAGACAATCCAGATATAATCATTTATTTTACAGATCTGCGTCAATCATTACATTTTGAACAATTATTCCGCACAGCCGATATATCTGGCATATATCCATACGATAAATTTGAACATATTGGATATGGCACAATAAACGGCAAAGATGGTAAACCATTCAAAACACGTGATGGAAATGCGGCTGGGTTAGATGATATTTTAGATATGGCTAATACGGCTGTTCGGGAACGTGTTGCCGAATCTGGCAAAAAATTAGATGATGAAACAATCACATCTATTGCTTTGGCGGCGGTCAAATTTAATGATTTGGTTCACGATGTAAAATCAGATTATATATTTGACCCAACTTCTGTGACCAGTTTCGAAGGCAAAACAGGTCCATACATATTATATACTGCGGTCCGGTTAAATTCTGTGTTAAAACGCGCAGATAATAATATAACAAAACCAGACCATTTTGATTTATCCCCAGAAGAACGCAATTTGCTGATAGAGATTATGGATTTTGATCGTACTGTGTTGACCGCCTGTGATAACAGGGCCCCAGATATGATTGCAAATTATGCGTATGATTTATGCCAAATGGCAAATACTTTTTATCATAATTGTCCTATTTTACGGGATGATATTGATGAAAAAACACGGGCAGGGCGCATTTATATTGCAAAATTGGCATTTGATACATTGTCAACAGCAATTGATTTAATGGGATTGACAATACCAAAGGAAATGTAAAATGTTAAATAAAGAAAAACATATTGAATTATTAAAACAAGTTCCATTTGAATGTTTTTATTATGCAAAACATATAATAGAAAGAATTAAAAACAATCAAAATGTTTCAACCAATGATATCATATATTGTTATACCGATATAGCGCGCTCTTTAACCAATAATCAATCTCTCAGACAACCAGTGTTTGTTCCAAAGGTTCGTGACATCGGTAATTGTTATACATTTTTGGATTATATTAACCCACATCGAAATCACCTTTATGGGTATATATTTAAGAGTAATTTTGTATTACCAAAAGTATATAAAAATGCTGTTGTTAATAAAACACCATCAAATATCCCTGTTTTTTGCGAACCAAAAATTGCTGTTAATCGCGAAACAATGAATAATTACAAAAACAAGTTTACCCACATTGCCATTATAAACAAAGAAGTTTATAATGATCAATATTTAGCAGATTGCTATGATGCATTGAAAGATTTGATGGCGGTTGCTTATTTTATTCCTAATAAAAAATTTGACACCAACGCAGGTTCTGCTGTTTTGCGCAAAGAATTAATTGATTTGTTTTACAATCAAAACATTATTCGTGACGCTTCCTTTTTGGCACATTATTCGACACACGAACGCAAAGGTATTGTGACAGACATAATTCAACACAAACAAGCGATGTTCGGGGAATTACGCAAAAACAAATCACGGTAATATAATACCGTATTGATTTTTCTTGACATTTGTGCGTATTTGCGACATAATACGCACGTTATTTTTAACAACAGCAAAAAGGTAAAAACAATGGCAACGACAAAATCGTTAAAAAAGTGCGAATTAGAAGCCAAATGGTATCTGATTGACGCAACTGATTGCACGTTGGGACGTTTGGCGGCATTTACTGCAAACATCTTACGTGGCAAAAACAAACCTACATGGACACCAAATATGGATTGTGGCGACCATGTTATTATTATCAATGCAGACAAAGTTGCATTAACAGGACACAAAGCCGAAAAAACTAAATTCTTTTGGCACTCTTTGTGGACTGGCAGTTTAAAAGAAAGAACATTGGGACAAATGCGTGCTGAAAAACCAGAAAAATTGGTGACTAATGCGGTAAAACGTATGATGGGTCGTCGTACAGCGGTCGCATTGGCAAACAAACGTTTAACCAAATTACATGTTTATGCAGGTGCAGAACACAAACACGCTGCACAAAATCCAATCGTTATCGATTTTGGTGGTTTGAATCGTAAAAACAAAAGGGGCGAATAATGACAGAAACAAAGAAAACAACGGCTGCGAAAAAAACTACAACAGCCAAAGCGGCACCAAAAACAACCGCTAAGAAAGCAGCCCCTGCAAAAAAACCAACTGCGGTTAAAACTGCACCAAAGGCGACAGCTGCGGCATCTGTTAATATGGCAAATATTAAATTGTCTGGTGCGATTTATGCAACTGGGAAACGTAAAGATTCTGTGGCGCGAGTTTATTTAATGCCAGGCAAAGGTAATATTATCATCAATGAAACACCAATGACTGAATATTTCAAACGTCCGGTGTTACAAATGATTTTGGTTCAACCATTTGATGTCACAAAACGTGATGGTGCATATGACGTTATTGCTATGGTCGCCGGCGGTGGTTTGTCTGGTCAGGCGGGCGCAGTAAAACACGGTATTTCCAAAGCATTGGAAAAAGCAGAACCAGAATTACGTGCAGCATTAAAATCTGCTGGATTCTTGACACGCGACAGCCGTGTTGTTGAACGTAAACACTTTGGTTTCCACAAAGCACGTCGTTCAACTCAGTTCAGCAAACGTTAATATTGGGTTATATTTCAAAACCGCCGTTTGGCGGTTTTTTTATTTACATTTTTTATCAAGTTTATGTTGAATTTTGAAAAAAAGTTTTGTATAATCAACCCCAGTTTCATATCATAAGGATGAATTATGTTTACAAAAGAAAAAATCAAAGATTTACATTATACATTGTCTGGCAAGATTTCTGCCGATGAAGTTCAAAAAATTGCAGATGAAATTTTGTTAGAATATGGCAAAACTGCAAAAATGCCTGGATTTCGTCCTGGACATATTCCGTTAACAATATTGCGTCAAAAACACAATGCTTCCGCATGGGGTGATGCAATTGACCGTGTTATTAATCAAGATTTACAAAATTATGTTAATGACAAAAAATTACGTCTGGCGGCGCAGCCACACGTTGATTTGTCCGGTTTTACAATTGGCAAAGATGTTGAATACACAATGGATTTTGATAAATTACCAGAATTCCCAGGTGTCGATTTAGAAAAAATTACAGTCACCAAAAAAACAACTAAATTGGATGAAAAAGAAGTAGAAACAGCATTAAACAATATCCGCAAATCACGCAGCACTGCTGAAAAACAAGATGACAAGTATGCTGCCGCTGATGGGGATGTTGCGGTTATCGATTTTACTGGATTTATCGGTAAAGATGCTTTTGAAGGTGGTGCGGCAAAAAAACATCATTTGATTTTGGGTTCTGGTTCATTTATTCCAGGTTTCGAAGATCAAATCATCGGTCATAAATCTGGTGATGAATTTGATGTAAATGTCACATTTCCAAAAGAATATCATGCAGAAAATTTGGCCGGCAAAAAGGCACGTTTTGCGGTAAAAATCCACGAAATTCGTAAACATATTTTACCAGAATTAAATGACGATTTGGCAAAATCTGTTGGTCATGAATCTGTTGAAAAATTAAAAGAATATATCCGTACGATAATCACAAATCAATATACCGAGGCTGCACAACAATCTATGCGCAATGAATTGTTGGATCAATTGGCAGACAAGGTAAAAATGGAATTGCCAGAATCTTTGGTAAACCAAGAATTATCTATGGCTAAATCTGAACATGAACAACATGAACACGAACATGGTCATGAACACAAATGGGATGAAAAACAAGAAAAGAAAGATGCTGAACGTCGTGTTAAATTAGGACTGATTTTAGCAGAATGGGGAACACAAAACAAAGTGGAAGTCACTCGTGACGATTTGCAAAATGCCATTTGGAACGAGGCATCCCGTTATCCAGATCCAAAACAAGTATTTGAATTTTACAACAAAAATCAAAATGCGGTCGCCATGTTACGTGGCATGATTTTCGAAAGAAAATCTTTGGATGCAATGTTAACCCATGTAAAACAAAAAGAAAAATCGGTACCTGCAGAAGAATTGTTTAAACAGGCATCTGTAAAATAAAACAACCGCCCATTTGGGCGGTTTTTTGTTGACTTGGACGTGTATTTTTGTTAATGATTGAACATCAGGACAGGGGATGTAGAATATAAAAGAAAGGAATTTATTATGAAACAATATTTAGACATCCTGGATAACTGTCTGACAAACGGAACAAAGTCCGATAATCGCACTGGCATTCCAACAATTCGCATACCATGGGGTGCAACATTTACACATGATATGAAAGACGGTTTCCCGTTAATAACTACTAAAAAAATGCCACCCAGAACAATTTTTACAGAATTGGAATTTTTTATCAAAGGCATAACAGATAAACAGTGGCTGTTGGATCGCAATTGCCATATTTGGGACGAGTGGGGCAATATAGATTCTTGGAAACCAGAGTATGAATCAAAGGTATTCAGTGCTTGGATGGATAACGATCGCAAACCTATAACCGATGAACAGGCAAAAAAGTTGAAGAATCAGGCCATGAATGAATGTCGTGATTTGGGACCTGTTTATGGTTGGCAATGGCGTCATTGGAACGGTGAATATCAATGGAATCCGAATAACCCAACAAATAATTTTAACCCAAGCAAACCAGGCATAGATCAATTAAAAAATGTTATAGAAACTGCCAAACACGATCCAAATAATCGCCGTTTGATTGTTAATGCATGGAATCCAAGCTATGAACATAATATGGCTTTGCCACCGTGCCATTATTCTTATCAAATACTGATTCATAATAACAAAGTTAATTTGATTTGGAATCAACGGTCTTGCGATATGTTTTTAGGTGTGCCGTTTAATATTGCCTCGTATGCAATGTTATTATTATTGTTTGCCAAAGAACTGGGATACGAACCGGGTGTATTGCGTGGCAATTTGGGTGATGTTCATATTTATGAAAATCATATTCCACAGGTTCGTGAACAATTATCTAGAAAGCCAAACAAATTACCAACAATGGAAATTCCGGACAACAACTGGAACGGGTTGCTGAACTGGTCATCTAAAAATGGCTTCATATTAAAGGACTATATTTGTCATGAAAAATTGTCTGGTGATGTAGCACGTTAATTTACCGCCCGTTTGGGCGGTTTTTTCTTGATTTTTGATTAAAATATCTTTATAATACGTCCTGATTTCGCGGGTGGGCGTGGAATCAGTCCGATTAACCCCACAAGACCTTGTCTTTTCTAATTATGACAATGGCAAACTTTGTTATAAATTCTATGAAAGATTTATCCAAAGATTTATTTAATCCATTATCTGGCGAAGATTTCGTTCAGATGTTTGATAAAAATTATGGCAGCCAAGAAACTTTACAGGGCTATGCCACCAAAGGAACAGTCAAAGATATTCGTGGTGATTTCGCCATGGTTGATGTTGGCTTGAAATCCGAAGGTCGTATTCCATTAAAAGAATTTGGTGCATCTGTTCCATCTGTGGGCGACATTATTGACGTTTTCGTTGAAAGATATGAATCCCGCGAAGGGACAGCCGTTTTGTCTTATACCAAGGCACGTGCAGAAAAAGCATGGAAAGATTTGGAAAAAACAGTTGCAGATGGTATCGATCCAGAAGGCACAATTATCGATGTCGTTCGCGGTGGCTACACTGTGGATATCAATGGCGTGTTTGCATTTATGCCATCCAGCCAGGTTGACCATAAACCGGTACGTGATGCCAAATCTTTAATTGGTTTGAAAGACAAATTCCGTGTATTAAAAATGGATGCTTTGCGTACAAATGCTATTGTATCCCGTCGTGCAATTCAGGCAGATGAAATTGCTGCTGCACAGAAAGAAGCAATGAAAAACATTTCATTGGGTGCAGTTCTGGAAGGCACAGTCAAAAATATCACTGATTATGGTGTGTTTGTTGATTTGGGCGGAATTGACGGTTTGTTGCACGTCACAGATTTGTCTTGGAAACGTATTAACCACCCACGTGAATTGGTTCATGTTGGCGAAACGATTAAGGTTAAAGTTATTCAATTTGACCCAGAATCACATCGTATTTCATTGGGCGCAAAACAATTAGAAGAAGACCCATGGGAAACTGCATCTAAGGCATTTAATGTTGGCGATACAGTGACAGGAACAGTGTCTTCTGTGACCGATTATGGTGCATTTATTGATTTGGGCAACAATATCGAAGGTTTGGTTCATATGTCTGAATTGTCATGGACCAACAAAAATATTCACCCAAGCAAAGTTTTGCAAGTAGGTCAAGAAGTCAACGTTGTTGTTTTGGATATTGACCAAGAAAAACGCCGTATTTCATTGGGTTATAAGCAATTACAACCAAATCCATGGAAAGAATTTGCTGAAACCCACAAAGTCGGTGATGTTATCACTGGTCCAATCAAAAACACAACAGAATTTGGTTTGTTTGTTGCGTTGACACCTGATTTAGACGGTATGATTCATATTTCTGATTTGTCTTGGAATAAATTAGACGAAGAAGAATTGAAGAAATTCGTTCGTGGTCAAGAAGTGACTGCTAAAATTTTGGACATCAATCCAGAAAAAGAACGCATCACTTTGGGTATCAAACAATTGACAGAAAACGCAGATAACAATGCCACAACATTAAAGAAAGGCGCAGTTGTTTGCGGAACAGTATCTGAAATTACACCTGATGAATTAATCTTGGCTTTGCCGGGCGATGTTCGTGGTACAATCCGCAGAACAGATTTGTCACGTGAAAAGAACGAACAAGATACATCTAAATACAACGTTGGTGATTCAATCGAAGCATCTGTTGTATCTGTCGAAGGCAACAATGTTAAATTGTCTGTGCGCGCATTACAGGTCACATTGGAAAAACAGGCGGTTAAAGAATTTGCAAACGAAGCAGATTCTGGTTCTGTTTTGGGTGACATTTTGGGCGCTGCAATTGAAAACAGCAAAAAATAATCTGATTGATTATGTTTACAAATCCCACTTTTTAGTGGGATTTTTTTGTTTTTTATGGTATAATTTATTGAACAATACAAAGGATAAAAAATGACAAAACCTGAAATGATTGTGTTTATGGGTGGCCAGGGTTCTGGCAAAGGAACGTTTGCCAACCTGTTGTTAAAACAACGTGATTTTAATTATACCGAGGCAGGCGCAATTTTACGCAACATGCCCAAGGATTCCGAGATTTATAAGAAAATATCACGTGGTGAATTGTTGGCTGACAATGAATTGTTCCCTATAATCGCGCAACATATTCCTGATGAACACGATTTAATATTGGATGGATTTCCACGCACAATTGGTCAGGCAAAATGGTTAATCGAAAATTATGCCGATAAATTTGATATAAAAATCGTATTCTTGAATATATCTGAAGAGACCATGATTGCACATATTCAAAAAAGAATAGCAGAGGGCGGAAATCGTTCTGACGATGCAGATATGACGGCTGTACAGAAACGTATTGCCGCGTTTAAATCTACAACCATGCCGGCAATTCAATGGTTGTCCGAACAACAAAACGTTCAATTTTATGATATAAAATTACCAACCGATGATATTGATATTAATTTTAATTACATATTAAAAACCGTAAAATAAAAATCGCCATTTGGCGATTTTTTTATCTGTGTTTAGATTTTTCATCTGCACAAAACAGTGCCCCGCCTGCTGCACCCAACATAATAAGAGGCGCAAACCATAATAAAGTTTTGCGGTTTTTTTGTTGTTGCTGGACATCATTAGCACGTTCAACAGTGTCAGAGATAACAGGTTCAACCTGTTGTGCATCTTTTTTATCATGTCTACATGCACACAAGGTTGTAATTAAAAAAATCGATAAAGCCAATTTTTTGCTATTAACCACTAAACTATTATATTTTTTCATAATAACACTCCTTTAAAAAACCCTGCGTCTGGCGATTGTGTATAAACCGTATCCAGTTAATAATACCATAATGGAAATAAATATTACCAACGCAGTATGCGAATGTTCGGCATACGGCAATTCCATATTCATACCATAATAACCAACCAACACACTTGGCACCATTAAAATAATATTCCATACAGTCAAACGATTAATGTAGGTGTTAGAATCAATGTTAATCACGCTTTCAAATGTTTCCTTGATAGATTTTAACATTTTACTATAACTGGTGACGACTTCGATTGCCTGATTAAATTCGATGCGTGCGTCTTCTGCCAATTCTTGATTATCTTCATCTTTGACAAAGCCGCGCATTTTATCAATTTTATCCATAACCGTCAGATTGCCTTTCAAAGATGCCATATATAATGTATAGGCGTTTTCTACCTCTAACAATTGCATTAATTCTTGCTTTCTGATGCGTTCCTGTAATGTTTTCTTAGAATTTATAACCTTTTTATTTAATTCCTTTAACGCACGCAGATAAGATTCCGCAATATAATAAATCACGTTCAAAATAAAGGTTTCACGCGACACCATTTCATCGTCTTTGATTTTATCCAACAAATCACACCGTTTACGACAAACCGTTATCACGTTTTTATTTGAATAAATGATAGACAATGGTTCTGTGTGCCATGTGGTGTCCATTTCACGATTTGCAATTGGAAAACGCACAATTATAACCTTGTAATCATCTTCGATTTCAACACGCGGTTGTTCATCCATATCCAAAATATCAGATATAGTATCTTCATCAATCTTATATTCAGTTAACAAACGTTCAAAATCTTCATGATCAGGGTTGCCAACATTAACCCAAGAGAATGTTTTTAATTTTTTTGTATCAAACATTATTCATTCCCCCATTTGTGTTTATTGTTAGTTTTTATCGTTTGGAATTTTATCATAACCCATTAAAAAATCAACACATTTTCAAATAAAAAAATTGTGCTTTTTTTAATTTTATAATTATGTTAAAATGTGAACGTCAGAATTTTTCTGACGGGGGCTTAAGAACCCTGTAACGTATTGTGTCCGTGGGGACAAAAAACACCTCCAATCCGATTTAGGGTTGGAGAGGGCGATATATAAAAATAAGCCCGCTATTTTCAATACGTTATAGTTCTTAATCTCCAACCACCTGAATTTCTGGTGGTTTTTGTATGTAAAACACAAGGGAGACGGGAAATGTTAAAACGTATATTGGTATTGTCGATAATGATTATATCGATGCCATCATTTGCAACAGATGTCACTGGTGGTGAAACATGTGATACAGATGTGTTAAATACAGGCACCGGTCCTGTTAATTTGCGTGCAGAATTTGAACCAGAGGTAATAAATTTAAAATGGTATAATGGTGATAATCAAATAACCGTTCCAACCGCATCAAATTCTTGCACATATGACACACCAATATCTTTACCCGCAAATCCCACAAAACCAGGATATAAGTTTAAGGGTTGGCGGGTGGTATCACCGTTTGATTTTTCGACATTAGATTATACGTTTAGGTCAACAGGCGGAGCTAATGACTCAAACAAAACATGGTATGCATCTCTTTCTGGTGGCAAAATAAATGGTATTGCTTTGTGTTCAGATACATCAGGAACCAATTATATCCCTGGGACTCCTAATGAATCTGTATCAAACGGAGAATACTGTTGGTGTAAAATAATTGGATATACACCGACCAATGAAAATATTATGCACGACCCAAGTTCAAATTTGCCGTGGGTTTTTCATTTAATCGAAGGCGGACATGCTGGTTATGCATGTGTTGATATCTGTGCACAAGTATGTTATTTTCGTTTCAATGATGACAGACAAGGAGAACAATCAAGAGTATATGCTTTTCGTCTAGCTTTATTTGGGCAATCGGGTTCTTAAATCTACGAGTTTTTTTATGATTATATTTTTTACTTGCACGAATCGGTTATTTGTTATTAGTATGCACACGTAGTATAACA
>CAMOGA010000008.1 GCA_946613885.1 uncultured Pseudomonadota bacterium | reverse complement strand
GGTGTTTTTTTGTGGCGTACATCTGGACGAGAATCCCTGAACAACGAAGTTGTTGGTTCGAAAAAAAGTAGATTTTGCAAGCGCGTGGATACGCAGCGTAGCGAAATCGTCACGTTTTGCACGCAGGGCTATGCCCGAGTGAGTCCCTGTGCGTCCACCAAAAATAACCCGCCCGAAAAGGGCGGTGTTTTTTTGTGGCGTACATCTGGACGAGAATCCCTGAACAACGAAGTTGTTGTAAAATATTGTTTGATTTGTTTTTATCTTTTTACTAGAATTTTATTGCTGAGAAATATCCCGAATTTAACATTTTTACAAAAGGAGAAACACGTGAAAAAATTTATGATTTTGATGTCTGTTTTTGTATTGGCTGCATGTGGCGGTGGCAGTGGCGGTCATTCGGGCGGTGAAACTGTTGTGAATGCTGTTGAAATACCGCAACAACGTGTCTCTGTAGATGTTGCAGATAATGAAAATATAACGGGAATGTATAGTTCTGTTAATAATGTTGGGGAAATGACAGTGGCTGTTGAAAACGCCATAGGGTCTGATTTATTAACAGAAATCTCGTCAGATTTGGATGGTATGGCAAATTCTATCAGAAATTATTCGAATCGTAATTTGTCTGACAGACGTAATTCTTCGGGTGGTGCATTACATCACATAGATGGAAACTTAAAATCACAAACAGCATTTGCTTTTCTGGAATATGCACGTCGTTTTAGACATTTGGATGCCAACAACAGACGCAGTTTTATTCGTGAACATCCAGAACACCATCATTTTATAATCGGGTGGGGCAAGTTATTTTGTGGATGTAATAATATAAACGATTATTCAAATGACCAGTTAGTGGATTTATTCAATAATCCTGCTAACCAGGAACGTTTTGATGATTTCTATTCAGAATATCAATATCGTGAATTTTTGTTAGATAATGTACGTTTTAATACATTGGGATTTAGTAATGGTGAACCAGATGACGAACGTATCAAATTTATGGTAAATAATGATACTGGTGTAATAACAGGTATGCAAATGATTGGCGATGATGACGATGAAGTATTGGAAACAATGGAACGCAATCGTGATGCCAATGGTAATTATTTAGATACATTTAGTAATGTTGGATATAAATATCAAATTGAAATAGATGGTTGGGAATATCCGTATTTAACAGATTCTTTTTCAAACACAAATATCTCTAAATCTGATTTGCGTACCAAGATTGAAAATGCTTTGAACCATGAAGAAGGATGTAATGAATATTGCAGAAATACAATATTGGCGGCATTTGATAATGATGAAGGACATTGGGTAGAACAAAAATCAAATATATCGTATGATTTACAGGGTAAAAATAATGGACTGCGTTATTCTGATTTCGGATACCTAACGATGGTTGTTAATGAATTTGATGGTGAACCAATCCCAGAAGAAGAACAAGAACCAGATCATACCGTTATCGTTGGTGGATTTAAGGCAAAACAAATAGATAAATCAAAATTTGTAAATGAAACGATAGATTTTCGTGGAACTGCGATTGGTGCGGTTGCTCACTATGATAGTGAAGATGATGAAGAATCAAAAAGAATTACCACCAATACAAATGCGGCAACTTTACATTTTGAAAACGGAAATGAAACATTAACAATGCCATTTAATGATTACTATACAGTCACTGTTAATAAAAATGAAAGTGGTGCAACAGTTGCATTTACTGATTATCCGGCCACTTCAGATGCTGGGTTCAAATTTAACAAAGAATCAAATATTTCGCAATCTAATGGCGATTTGGTTAATGTTAAAATAGATTATTATGGTAATGCTAATAAACCTGTCGAGGTTTCTGGTGGTGTTTCATACGAAGAACATAACAACGGTCTGACCAGTTTTGAATCAGCATTTGGTATGACAAGACAACAGTAATCTTGAAAAAAATATTTTTAATTTTGTTATTCTTAGGATTTCAGCCCATATTTTCATGGGCTGAATCTGATAATACAAAAACTGTGACGATGTCTGCGCTGGATGCGGTAAAAATGGCTGGTGATATGGTGTATGCTGGCGATTATAAAAATGCGACGCAGATATTAACAAAAATGCCCCAGACAAACAGTTTGCCTGTGGAAATCGAACGTTGGTATTTATTGGCCCAGATAGAACAAAAAAAGGGAAATATTGATGAAGCAATTAAAATTTATCGTAAAATTTTGGATGATCAACCTGATTTAGTAAAAATTCGTTATGAACTGGCGATTTGTTACATGATGAAACATCAATGGTATCGGGCTGATTATCATTTGCGCCTTGCCATGGCTGGTAAAGATATTCCTGATGAAATAAAACAACGAATGATGTATTTACGATATATTGCACGTCAAAATAAACGTTGGAATGTATGGTTTAATTTTGGTGCTGCGCCTGATAATAATGTAAATCAGGCATCCAGTGGTGATAACTGTATTAAAATGTATGATTATTATACTGGGGAAGAATATTTATGGTGTCAACAAGACCAGGCAAAACCAGAAAGGGCGGTTGGTTTTAATTTCTTGTTGGGCGGCAATTATGAATTTGTATTGTCTGACAATTGGCGTTGGAAGAACGAGGCAAATATTTATTCAAATGTCTATAACAAACATAAATTTGATGATTTGTATTTGGCACTGGCAACTGGACCGCGTTATATTTGGGAAAGTGGGGACGTATGGCTGGCGGCAATTGCATCACGTCGTTGGTATGGTTGGGACAGATATAACTGGTCTATCGGTGGTAAAATAGATGCACATTATGATTGGACACGAAAATTATCCAGTGGATTATCTTTACGGATTCAAAACAATGATTATGATGAATATGGTGATTTCTTAAATGGGCAAACATATGCTGTTTCTCCATATGTGACATATTCGCTAGATTCTACAAAATACATCGTGTTGCGTGGCGATGTTGAACGCGAGACAGCTAAAAATGATACTTATGCGAATTGGCGTTATGGAACCAGCATTGGCTTTGGTGCAGAAATTCCATGGGGATTCAGTTTGTATATTGAACCTGCGTTTACATGGGTAAATTATGATGATGAGCGTTGGGCTGTAAAAAATTATACTTACACTAAAATCACAGAACGTGATTTTATTCAACGTTATTCCATGTCTGTATCGAATAATAAATTTGATATATGGGGATTTGTGCCGACTATGACAGTTTCTTATACCAAAAAAGATTCAAATATTCATGCACGTGAATATGAAAAATGGACGGCAGAATTTACTATGCGCCAGAGATTTTAAGAAAAATAAGCATACAAAAACTTGACAAAATAACGTTCTTTGTCTATAATATCGCGCATGAAAGATAAAATAATTTGTTTATTTCCGGGCCAGGGTGCACAATATTCTGGCATGTGCAAAGACGTATATCAAGAATACGCCTGTGTGCGTCATGTTTTTGAAATGGTTTCTGATTATTCACATAATAATATGACTGATATGTGTTTCAAATCCAGTGATACAGAATTAATGCGTTCAGACAAAGCATCTTTGTCGACATTTACATGTTCTATGTCAATGGTTGCGATAATCACAGATTATTTTAAACGCGATTTAAGCGATATTTTCGATTTTGCCGCGGGACATTCCATGGGGCAATATTCTGCTTTGTGTGCTAGTGATAGTGTTTCATTGAAAGATTCCGTTCATTTATTACAAGAACGCAGTATTCACGCTATGCAAACCAGCGGAAATAATAACGGAATGATATGTATTATCGGATTAAATAGACAAAAAATAGATGATTTGATTCGTTCTGTAAAAAACGAGGGTTTTGCATCTGTGGCAAATTATAATTTGCATAATCAATTTGTAATAAGTGGCGAAAATACCGCGTTAAATAGTTTGTTAGACAAAGCAAAACAAGCGGGCGCAATAATATCTAAAAAATTGGCGGTGTCTATTCCTGCCCACTGTAAATTAATGGCTGCAACACAAAAACCAATGCGTGATAGATTAGAAAAAGTGTTGATTGTACCTCCTAAGATATCTTTGTTTTCTAATGAAACTGCAAATATTATCAATAATCCAGAACAAATAAAAAATTCTTTGGTTAGTCAAATGTGTCACGGGGTAAATTGGGTTGGTGTTATGGATAATTTTCCAAAATATAACATTGTTCGCGCTGTGGAGTTTGGTCCGGGTAAGGTATTATCTGGATTGGTTAAACGTGCAAATGTTGGATGTTCAGTGCAACCTACGGGAAATATTGAAAATGTCAAATTAGCAATCAAACAATTGGAAAACGTTATTTTACAACGATAAATTTGATTGGCAACAGGTTGAATTTATGATTTAATTTTATATATGAAAATAATAGATGCACATTCTCACATAGATTATCTTACTCATACAGTTCAATCTGATGTCGTTGGAACTGTTTGTTGTACAACTAATTGTGAACAATGGGACAAATTAATTAATATAATGAACAATGATAGTGCTGTATACGGTGCATTTGGTGTTCATCCATGGTTTGTTAATGCCGTTGACGATAATTTTGATATGCAACTAGAAAAATTATTAAATAAAAATTCTTTATATATGGTTGGTGAAATCGGATTAGATAAACATAAACCAGATATGGATAAACAGATAGATGTTTTTATTAAACAATTTGACATCGCAATTAAATTAAAACGAATCGTATGTCTGCATTGTGTTGGTGCATGGGATAAAATCTTATACATATTGAAACAATATAATCCAAATTATTTGCCAATAATTATTGCACACGCTTTTAATGAAAATAATGATATTACGATGAAATTATTAAGATATAAAAATATATATTTTTCATTTAATAAAAATTGTGTATACGGCAGAAATCGCTGTATAGAACAAATTCCAACCAATCGTATTTTGGTTGAAACAGATGGAAAATCAAATGTAAATTTGATTGATGTTGTTAATCAAATTGCAAATATAAAAAACGAATCGTATATGGCAGATATTATATATAACAATACAAAACGGATTTTATAAAATGGACAGATTACACAGAATCAGATTATTATTTGGAAATACGGCAATAGAAAAATTGCAACAATCAACTGTTATGGTTGTTGGATGTGGGGCCGTTGGGTCTTTTGCAATTGAAGCATTGGCACGCAGTGGGGTAGGGCATTTAATAGTGATAGATTTTGATGTCGTTGAACAATCAAATATAAACAGACAATTATTCGCTTTGGAATCAACGGTTGGTAAAACTAAGGTTGAAATTGCCACGCAACGTATCAAAGATATAAATCCAGATATAAAAATCGATTCATTTAATATGTTTTTTGACGAACACACAAATCTAGATGTAAAACCAGATTTTGTAATTGATGCAATTGACACTGTTCAATCAAAAATTGCAGTTTATCAGTGGTGCATAAAAAACGATATTCCTTTTATATCATCTATGGGTGCGGCACGTAAAACAGAAATAACAAAAATCAAAATTGATAAAATATCAAAAACATCTGTATGCCCATTGGCATCAAAAATTCGACATATTGTTCGTGATTTGAAAATCAGAGATTTCCCGGTTGTTTATTCAACAGAAAATGCCGCACCACAAAAAAATGGGGGGCGTGAATTTGGGTCAATTATAACAGTGACGGGTACATTTGGTTTAATGTTATCAGATTATGTTATAAAAAAATTAATTTCATAATTATTGTATACAGCGGATTTAGCCGTGTTTATGAAAATTATCCTATGGGGATACATGCCTATGTAAATATCATATAGGGTCTGATAGAATAACTCGTGTTGAGATTAATCAGCAACAAAAAGGAGAAAATTATGAAAAAAATTATTGCCGCATCAATGGCAGTATTAATCGCAGCACCAGCATTCGCAGGTGGGCAAATGTACGAACAGCAAACTTCTAACTTTTTAGGGTGGGATATTTTGCCATACGTCGCATTACGTGGCGGTGCCACATACGGTAATTTAAATTATCGTTTTAATAATGATAAAGAAAGTGTATCACAAAATTTATACCAGGCACGTGCTGCATTGGGTTTGTCTATCTATGACAAAAGCCGTATCGAAATCGAAGGTTCGTTTTTCACCAAAGGAAACAACCACAAAGATTTTGGCAATGAAAAAAATGTAGCTGTATCTTCTAAGAACATAGAATTGATGGCAAATGCATATATGGATTTGGGACATTTTCAATACATTCAACCATTTGTTGGGTTGGGTGCGGGTATGGCATTTATGAATACAGAAGCCAAAGGAACCTACACACGCAGTGAAGATAATACCAGATTTTCTGCGATGGGTACTGTTGGTTTAGGTATGCCATTTGGCTGCTTTAAGGTTGATGTTGCAGCACGTTATAATTATATTGATGTTGCCTCTGGAATGCACAATTTCGGCGGTGATGTCGGTATTCGTTATATGTTTTAATATAAATCCTTGTTTCGCTTTGGAATCCCGTTTTATACGGGATTTTTTATTTATATATTTGATTTTCCTGTTTTAACTGTGTTAACATCACAATATTATGAATAAATACCTATTTTTGTTTTTGTTTATGATTTATTCTGTGGATGCGTACGCAACGTTTGAATATTCATCCAATGGATTGGTTGAATATTTTGACGATACCGAGATTGTTGTTCAAGACGGTGTGGAAATTGGCGCAGTTAATGACGATATGATAAATATGTCTAATTCTGTTCGTTTATATAATTACGGGACAATTAACGCCGACATAAATGCAGATACGAACAATTTGATTATTTATAATTATGGAACAATAAATGGTAGTATTGTAAATGGTGGCGAAATACGCCAGATGATTACAGATGATATGGGGATAAATAATATTAATGTATCCGGCGGAAATTATACTGTACACATAAACAATGTACAAGAATTACATTTTTCAGATATTAAAAATATAAACGCAGAATCAATTTTAATAAATAATTCTTGGATTTACATTGATGATTTTAATGATTGGCAAAATTGGGATAAAAATGTTTCAACATCTGGGACAATACATTTTAAGATTGCTGACAAAGGCACTGTAAATTCAAATGGTGAATTTATTCAAAATGTATCTGGGGCGCAATCTGTAATCGTAGAAATTGAAAATTTAGATGATTATGAAAGAACCCAATTGGGATCTGGTTATTATTTATCAATTGTTCGTGAAAATAATTATGGGATAATTGATAATAATGCAAATACTGCAAATACAGATAATGCCTTATTAAATGAAATTCGTGAATCAGACCCAAATGACAGATTAATATCTGCGTTGGATTATGCAAGAAATGCGGCAACAATTAATAAAATTAAAAATAAATCTTATCGTTTTAATCACGATATTTTATTGCGGCCATTACGGGTTATAAATAATTTTTCTTTGATGGATAATGTTCATAATAAATATGATTTAGGGGCGGGTATTAAACCAACATATACGGTGTCTGATAAAATCAGTGGTATCGGGACATTGCTATATTTAAACAATCGTTATAATGATTTTTATTATAATCTGGGAATCAGTTTAAATTATTTTAAATATCACGATGATATAAATGAATTTTCGGGTATGATGTACGGTTTTGATATTGGTGCAAAACAATATTTTAATAATTTATGGATAAATGGTTCTGTTGGATTAAATTTAACAAAATTTGATGCAAATTATATAATGTCTGGTAATAAAATAGAAAATAATCCATACGGTATATCTTGGCATCTTGGAACAGATATAGGGTATGATTTTAATATTACAAATGGTTTTGTAATAAATCCGTTTGTTGGGATGTTATATCAAAATTATCATGTTGTTGACGTATCTGATAATGATTTTTATGTTCGGGCTGGTATGGACGCACGGTATTCTTTTGCAGTTGATGGGATTAAATATGAATATGGTATAACCGGCGCCGTTAATAGCAATCTTGATTTTTTAACATCATTAAAATTTGGTTTTTGGTCGATAACAGATATGGCCGGCGCAACAGTAAATATTGGCATGTTGCATGATGATACAGATTACCATTATCAATTATCTGTTGATGCAAAAATGGTATTTTAATTTATTTTATAATTTCACCGCGCAAAGATGCCTTGTTTGCATCGGTGATTTTTATTTTTTGTAACGGTGATATTTTATCGTCTGTTCCCTGAACAATACATGGTTGCATATACGGTGTTCTAAAAACCATATTATTGCCCGTTTTATCAATACCTTCGTATAAACAAATCATTTCGCGCCCAATACAAGACATATTGAATTCGCGTTGATTTTCATTTAACAAAGAATCCAATTTATACAAACGTACAGATTTAATTTGTTCGCTGATTTGATTGGGCATGATGGCTGCCGCTGTGTGTGGACGCGGTGAATATTTAAATGAATAAGAATTGATATATTTTATTTCGCGCGCAATATTCAATGTTTGTTCAAAATCATCGTCAGTTTCATCTGGAAAACCGACAATAAAATCAGAAGATATCTGAATATCTGGTCGTACAGATTTTAATTTGTGAACGATTGTTTTATATGCATTTATATCATCTGGTCGGTTCATTTTTTTTAGTATACGCGGTGAACCACTTTGAATCGGCATATTTAAAAATGGTAACAATTTTGGTTCTGTACCGAACATATCTATTAAATCATCAGACATTTCTGTTGGATAACTGGATGTAAAGCGTATACGGTGAATTTCTGGGCGTTTAGCAGTTTCACGAATCAAATCTGACAGTTTATATAATTTACCATCTGAATCAGTATATTTATATCCGTTAACATTTTGACCCAAAAAACAGATTTCAATTGCACCATTGTTGGCGGCATTTATCATATCTTTAATAACATCATTATAAGGGCGAGATAATTCACGACCGCGCGTATACGGAACAATGCAATATGTACAACAATGATTGCATCCCTCCTGAATTGGGATATATGCAACCGTTGGTGATTTTGTCATTTGTGGCAATTCATCAAATTTTTCAAGACCACCTAAATCAATATTCAATAATTTAGCATCAGGATTTTTAATTATATCTGGAATTTTATGATAACTTTGTGGACCCAAAACAAAGTTTAATTCTGGAATACGTTTAAATGCATCGGCACCAGATTCGCGCGCAACGCATCCGACAATTCCCAACAATGCAGATTTTTTCTTGGTGCGTCTTATTCGTCCCAGTGCCGAATAAACTTTATCTGTTGCCTTGGCACGTACAGCACATGTATTCAATATTATCAAATCGGCATCTGCGACATTATCGGTTTGAATCATGCCAAATTTTTCCAACATGTTTGTAATACGTTGACCGTCGTAAACGTTCATTTGACATCCAAATGTTTGAATAAAGAATTTTCCAGATAAAGACATTTTTATTTCTTGTGTGTGCGATTTTTGTGGGCCATACGAATTGTTGTTTGATTGCGCAATCTGTTATATCTGTCGATACGTCTTTGAATATTGTTGTTATATTCAGGCATTTCAACTGTGCCGTAACGAACGCCAGTTATTGGATTGTCTTCAATAATTGTAACGATTTTCATAATATTTCCCTTTATATTTTTTAACTTAATTTTTGTTTTAATAATTCGCTGACCATGGCTGGGTTTGCCTGACCATGTGTTGCCTTCATAACATTACCAACAAAGAAACCCAATAATCCAACTTTGCCAGATTTATACTGTTCAACCTGTGATGGGTTGTTTTTAATGACTTCGTCAACCGCACTTTCAATCGCACCAGTATCTGTAATTTGTTTCATACCATATTTATCGGCAATTTCATGAATTGTGCCACGTTCGCCATCCAACATTTTGATAAATATTTCTTTGGCCTGTTTACCGTTGATTTCATTTGATGCAATCATATCAACCAATTCAGCAATGTTTGCCGGGGTGATAATACGTGGTGCATCCGGGTCTGGGTTTTCAGTAATTTTGTTTTCAATATCCATATTTTCAGGATGTGCAAATAATTCAGAAATCAACCAGTTCGCAACAGGTTTTGCGCGTTCTTTTTTGCCATCAACAGCGGCATCATACCAATGTGAAACATCAACAGTTTCAGTCAAACGATTCGCATCGTATTCAGATAAACCGTATTCATTGATGTATCTGGCGCGTGTCGCAGATGGCAATTCAGGCATTGTTTTGCGAATACGTTCAATATCTTCATCTGTAATTTCCAGTTCCAATAAATCTGGATCTGGGAAATAACGATAATCCAAAGCGTCTTCTTTGCTGCGCATTACAGATGATGAACCATCACTTTGGTTATAACGCAATGTATCTTGGGATACAGTGCCACCATTTTCCAAAATTTCTATCTGACGACGTGCTTCGTTTTCAATATGGTTTTTGATAAATTTAAACGACACCATATTTTTTGTTTCTGTACGTGTGCCGAAAGTTTTTGAACCAACGGGGCGAACAGATACGTTAACGTCTGCGCGCATAGAACCTTCTTCCATGTTTGCCTTTGAAACGCCCAATGCGCGTGCAATTTCACGAATTTGACGCAGATATTTTTCTGCTTCTTCTGGTGAAGAAATATAAGAATTATTTTCTGGATTTTTGGTGTCCAAGAAAGTGACGATTTCCAACAACATAACACCACATCTGTTGTAATCAACAAATGATTTATTTGGATGCATATCATGTTTGTTTTTCGCAGCATCTTGTTCCATATGCGCGCGTTCAATTAAAATCTTTTTGGGGTTGCCATCATCCCCAATAATTTCGACCCAACCACGACCAACAACCGGTGGTTCTTCGGCAGGTTGAGATATTTGATACCCCTGGGGCAGGTCAGGGTAAAAGTATTGTTTACGTGCAAAACGGCTGTGTTTAGAGATTTCGGCATTTATCCCCAAACCAAATTTAATAGCCTGTTCAACACAGTGTTTGTTTAAAACCGGCAACATTCCTGGCATTGCCACATCAACCATGCATGCTTGGGTATTTGGGGCAATTGTTGGATTATAATTTGCAGATGCACCACTGAAAATCTTACTGTTGGATAAAACTTCGATATGAGTTTCCAAACCAACAACCACTTCCCATTCTTTTGTTTTGCCTTTTATCGTAAACATTTTTCTTTTTCCTTGCTTTTTGTTTTTTTATACTATATCATATTTCCCACGGATGGCCAGATAGCTCAGTTGGTAGAGCAAGGGACTGAAAATCCCTGTGTCAGTGGTTCGATTCCACTTCTGGCCACCATTTTTTTATTGCTATCTTTTTTTACCACCATTTTATTCACCCATAATTACAGTTGGACGATTGTCAACGTTGCTGATTTGTTGGATATGTTTTGCCAATTGTAAAACACGCATATCGTCAAATCTGCGACCCATGACTTGTAATCCTAATGGTAATCCGTTTCGTGCCAATCCTGCCGGAACACTGACTGCTGGTATGCCTGCCAAATTCATTGCCACAGTAAACAAATCCAATGCATAATATTCCAACGGACTTAAATCAGAATCCAACGGCATTGCGGTTGATGCACCTGCTGGACATACAATCAAATCACATTGTTCAAACGCACGATTAAATGCGTCTGCAATTAAACGACGAACACGTGCAGCCTGCATAAAATATACTTCATAAGATTCAGAAGATAACACCGCAGTTCCAATTAACATACGACGTTTAACTTCTTCACCAAATCCAGCAGCACGTGTCTTTTTATATGTATCGTATACATCGCTACCTTCAACACGCAGACCGTATCTCATACCATCATATCGTGCCAGATTCGAAGATGCCTCTGCTGGGGCGATAATATAATACGCCGCCAATGCATCCAATATATTTGGAATTGATACTTCAATAACTTCTGCACCCATAGATTTTAAATCTGCGATTCGTTTTTCAAATATATTTTTCATATCAGCAGAAATTTCAACATTTTGAAATTCTTTAATGATGCCGATTTTTAATTTCTTCCCATCACCCAAAATTGGCTTTAATTCGCCATCCATTTCAAAACGTGCATTTGGTGCAGACGTAGAATCTTTATCATCGTGTCCTGCCATAATAGATAATAATAATGCGGCATCATCAACTGTACGTGCAATTGGACCAGGGGTATCTAAACTGGATGCAAACGCAACACATCCCCAACGTGAACATAAACCGTATGTCGGTTTAACACCAACCAATCCAGTAATTGAACATGGAAAACGAATTGAACCACCTGTATCTGTTCCTGTGCCACCCATCGCCAGACCACCAGCCACTGCGGATGTAGTACCACCCGATGATCCGCCTGCGGTTAATTTGCGTTCCCTTTGCCAAGGACTGACCGGCGCACCAAAGAAAGACGTTTTAGAAAATGTTCCCATTGCAAATTCATCTAAATTTGCCTTGCCCAACAATACAGTTCCTGCATCAATATATTTTTGTGAAATTGTTGATTCATATTCTGGAACAAAATTTTCCAACATACGCGATGCCGCAGTTGTGCGAATTCCGCGTGTTGCAAATAAATCCTTCATCGCAATTGGAATACCATCCAATACTTTGTTGGTTCCATTTGCATAACGTTCATCTGCCGCCGCCGCATCAGCCAGTGCACGTTCAGGCGTTCTGGTAATATAGCAATTTAATTCATCACCATATTTTTCAATACGATTCAAATGTGCACGTGTTAATTCAGTTGCACTGATTTCACGAGATTTTAATTTCTTTAATGCTTCCAGTATCGTCAGGTTTATCATCTTTCATTTTCCTTATTTTTGGTTTCCTTTGATTTTTAAAAATACATTATCATTTTGTTTTTGCATTTTGTAATTCATTAATATGTGTGCACACTTTTTAACCAATTATTTACAATTAAACGAGTGGCATATGTTGATGGACTAAAATGAACAACAGGTCTTACCTCTACTTTATCGCCAACATTAAATTCAAATGAATTTCTGCTTTTGTATTTGCGTATAGAACCAACAGTTAAAATTTTTGTTGTTTTTGTATGGTATTCTTCTAATTGATAAAAAGCATCACTTGGTTTACAAGGATTCAAATCCATATTCAATGGGGTAATTTCTACCTGTTCAGTGATTGTCTGCATAGCCATTGTTTTTTTTACCCTTAATCTGCATCCATAAGCTTTGGCACAGCAAAATATCCACGTGATACACCAGTTTTATCAGGGGTATTTGCCAATATTTTATCACGCATATTTGGTTCTGTGACCACATCTTCGCGTAATGGTAATTTGTGTTCCGCAGGGGACAACATCGGTTCAACCCCGGTTGTATCAATTTTTTGTAGTTTATCCAACCAGTCGATAACACCATCAATATTCATTTTTTCCATTTGTTCATCAGATACATCAATTTTGATTAAATCTGCGAATTTGTGTAATTGTTGCTTGCTAAATGACATGTTTCATCCTATTATTATCAGTGTAAAGGTTATTATACAATGTTTTTATCTGATTACAAGGATTTTCCGCGCATTGGGCGCATAATTGGAATTGATTGGGGATTGCGCCGATGTGGCATTGCTGTATCGGATGAAAATCGTGATTTTGTGTTCACGCGTCCACAATTAAACATTAAAAATAATGATGAATTAATTCAAAATATTTTAAAGATTTTATCAGATGACAAATTTGTAGGAATTGTTGTTGGTTTGCCGTTATATTCAGATGGAACAGAATCAGATACAACAAAAATGGTACGCGATTTTGTGGAAAATTTATCAAAACAAACAGATTTGCCAATAATATTTGTGCCCGAGAATTTAACCAGCATGGCGGCGCAGGCGGAAATAGGGCGCAAAAGCATAACAAAAATTAAACAAGAATTGGATTCTGTATCTGCAAAAATAATTCTTGAAAACGCGATTGGGTTGTTAAAACGTATTTAATCGCTTTGTGTTTCATCTGGAATTTTTCCATCAGACGATAACAGCGTTGCAATCCAACGTGTAGATGCAAATTGAGCGGTTGTGATGTAGACCGCTGCCAGAATTGGAACACTGAAAAACATCCCCGCAGGTCCCCAAATCATACCCCAAAATACCAAATTTATTAATATTGCCAATGTTGATATGTTTAAAGTTTTTCCGGTCAATTTTGGATCGATTATATTTCCAAAAACTATTTCCAATGATATTAATGCAATCGCAGTAAACAATGGCAGATGCCATGTGTCACCACTGATTAATGCAAACGCAATAGGCATCGCGCATGCCAGTATTGAACCAATTGTTGGTATGTAATTTAAAATAAATATTATAAACGCCCAAACGCTTGCGTATTCCAAACCGATTACACGCAATAATATATATGCACATAATCCTGTTGCTGCGGATATAAATGTTTTTGTGAACAAATATTTTTTCATGTTTTCATCAATGCTGTTTAAAATAAAGCGCAATTTTTTTGCCTTGATTTTTGATATTGGCATAGAATCAATTTTTTTACCAAAAGAACTTTGTTCTACAAACATAAATATTAAATATATCAACACCATACCTGTTGATGTTGCTAACCCAGCCAATGAAGAACCAACATATCCAGCAATCTGGGGCAGGTTAGGAATCAAATTTATATCAATATCTATACCGATTTGTCGGGATATATAATCAGAAAACACCAATAATTTTTGTTGTAATATTGGTGTTGCATTATACAATTCAACCAACATAGGTTCAATTTGTGTCGCAAATAAATATATAACCCCACCAACAGTTCCCATTGATAAGATGTTTGATATGAAACTGTATAATCTGGACGGAATTTTACAAGAACCATCTGACATTTTATAACATGGCATTATACGACGATAATATGACGCAATCGCATTTAATAAATACCATAAAAACGTTGCGAATAATAACGGAATAAATATAGAACGTCCAACCCACAAACAAAATATTAATCCAATAAAAAATACTAAACTGTTCATGGGTTATCCTTTTATTGTATTTGTGTCAAAATTATTGTGATTATGATGACCAGATTTATACCAATAGCGGTTGTTGTATATCCACCATCAATATTTTTCATAAAATCTTCTTTGTGCTTTACATACCACAGTGTATACAGCACTAACAGCAATACATATAAAGTAAATGTTGCCAATCCTGCGACAATTCCACGGCATAACAATAAAAACAGGAACATAAACAATATATTAGAATAACTATTCATGACCCAATTTTGTAATTTAGAATACCATTGGCATTTAATTTTCAAATTACCTTTTGTGTCTTTACCTTTGATTAAATATCCAGGTGTCCACATTAATAAAAATGTAAAAGGCATTGTTAAAATAATCTTCCATGGTGTAATACCAATTGTTTGTGCACGTTTATATTTCGCATAGATATTGCATATTGCAACACCAACCAAATACAGCGAAAATAACAATAGCAATAAAAATAATATGAAAAATACAGTTTTATGTGCCATATAAAACAACATTAAATTCATCGTAAATCTTGTGCCGTATAAATTTACAACACTTATCGCAACAAACGCCGTAAGTACAGATATTAACGTTGCGCCATTTGTTATCGCAATAAAATCATTTTGGTTTATTTTATCATGGGGCAGTTTTTTTATCGTGTAATATGTCGCACCAACAAATGTGAAGATAGCAGCCAATGATACAGGAAGCATCGTTTCAAAACCGAATATAGATTGAATAAACGCGCATCCGTAAAATAAAACGGTACCGAGCAAAAAAGAAAATAGTGCAAAAAATAACGGTTTATTTAATAACCAATTTTTTAATTGATAGATATTAGAGTTTTTGTTGCTTGGCATAATTTACCCCTTTTGTTTTATTCTTTACATTATTTTATCACAATTTCCCCGCCAGATAAAGTGGTTGTTTTTGTTATATTCAATGCGGCAGAAAATTTGTCTTGATGTGATATAAACAAAAACGTTGTTTTTGGCATATTGTTTATTGTATCGATAATTTGTTGTTGAACATCCGCATCTGCCCCAGAATCAGGTTCATCTAAAATTGCCAACATAGGTTGTGTTAAAATTAACCTTAACAACATTATGCGTTTTTTTTCACCACCAGAAAACCCGACGTTCACATAACGATTTAACCAATCTTTTGGGATGTTTAATTGTTTACGTGCAATTTCCAATTTTTCCAAAAATTCATTCATGGATAAATCATGACCTGTTTCGTAATTGTGATGTGCAATCATTGAATGTTTTAAAAAACTTAATACAGTTAAACCAGGGATTTCAGGAACATTTTGTGCGCCCAGAAATATTCCCATCAATGCACGGGTTGTTGCATTTTCGTGTGTTATATCTGTGCCATTAAATATAATCTGGCCATCATCAATTGTATAAGATGAATCGCCGGCGATTGTGTTCACCAGTGTTGATTTACCAGATCCATTATGTCCCATCAATCGATAACGTGCACCATCAGGAACGACCATATTAATATTTTTTAATAATGTTTTCCCATCCATTGATACACAAAGATTTTTTATTTCTAACATTTTTTATTCTTTTTTTAGTGCCATTTGTATTAATTGTTTTGATTCTACCAAAAATTCCATTGGTAATCTGGATATTATCGGGGTTGCCATAGAACCGATAATTAGTGCAATCGCGGCATCTTCGTCCATACCGCTTTGCATCAAAAACAGCAATGCGTTTTTATCTATTGCCCCAGTTGTTGCCTCGTGTGATTGTTCGTTCAATCCGTTGGTATGAACAACTGTCGGTATTGTGTTTGCTGTGGCGGTATTTCCTATGATGCGACTGTCACATTTACAGGCATTTTTGCCGTGTTCACCAGAAAAAGAAACCAAACTGCGAAACGTTTGTTTTGAATAATCCGTTGCCACACCATACGAAACAATATTAGATTTTGTATTGTTTCCAATGTGAATCATTTTTGTTCCTGTATCCGCCTGTTGTGCAGCGCGCGTTATAGATAATGAATAAAAATCACTGTGCGAATCATCACCATATAAAATTGTTGACGGATATTTCCATGTCATTGCAGAACCAATCTCAATTTGTGTCCAATCTAAACCTGCATTTTTATAACATTTACCACGTTTAGTCACAAAATTTAAAATACCATTTTTTTGTGTTTCAAAATCATCGTATACGGCTAATTCCCCTGGATACCAATTTTGTACAGTTGAATATTTTACATATGCATTATCATGAACAATAATTTCAACAACCCCACTGTGTAATTGATGGTTGGGACGACGTGGCGCACTACATCCTTCCATATAAGACAGGTTTGCGCCATCTTCGGCGATGATTAAAGTACGTTCGAATTGACCGATTTTTGCGGTTTCAATTCTGAAATAACTGGCCAAATCAATGGGGCATTTTACGTTGCGTGGAATATACACAAACGTTCCATCAGAAAACACTGCACCATTTAATGCGGCAAAAAAGTTATCTGTATATGGAACAACAGTGCCTAAGTATTTTTTTACTAAATCAGGATATTGTTGCACTGCATCACTTAACGGTAAAAATATGATACCTAATTTTTTTAATTCTTCACTATAAGATGTGTGAACAGATTTGCTGTCGATGACCGTATCTGTTGCCATGCCCAATAATGCGCGTTGTTCGGTTTCTGGCAATCCCATTTTTTCATATGTTTTTTTTAATTCGGAATTATCAATTTGTTTTTGTTCGTTATAATAATTCAAAGCATCATAATCAATTGGTTCGTATTCTATTTCACCCCAATGTGGTTCTTTCATTTTTTGCCATGCATGAAAAGCATTTAAACGCCAATCCAATAACCATTTTGGTTCGTTGCGTATGGATGATATATTACGAATAAGTTGTTCGTTTAATTTTGTCATTTATCTGTTGAAGCCAATGTTTGCGCCTGGGCAAAGAAAGTCAAAGATTGTCCCAATAAACCGTCTGTAAATGTAGTTGATAATATACCGTCGGTATCGGTTGTTGCCATGTGTTGTAAAAACATATTTGCACGATTCAAATAATGCGATACATTGTGTGCCACATTTGAATCCAACTTTATCGCACGACGTAATTTTTCCAATACAAATGGATTTTTTGCGTATTCATCCATTATACCACCCAATGCACGCCACAATGGATGTTCAGACGTTGTTCGTGGCATAATATCCATTGCCGCCATAATCGGAATTAAATCTTGTAATAAATCCTGGTAAATAATTTCCGCCTTGTCTGTTGTTTCGTTAACAGACAATTTGTTTTTCAATATGTTTTGGATTTTTACAATCAGATTGTATTGATAGGTAATATTTTTCGATATGTCTTGGATATGTTTACGCACAGTGATTGTTAAATACAAAGACAATACGGCGCACAGGGCGCAGATTATTAATAAAATTTGTATAAAAATATTTTCCATATTTTTTGTCCTGTTTGTTTATTATATTGCGCAATTCAGTATATCATATTTTACCGATTCGTGCGATTTTTTATTAGGTTTATATTTTTTTTACTTTTTGCGTTTTTAACCCTTGCACAGATTCGGTCGAATTGATATAATAATATGTAATAAAAGAAAGGAAAGGAAAAAATATGTTCCGTAAAATTTGTATTTTTACAACAATAACAATGTTTACTGGTGGCGCATTTGCCGAAAATATTCCACAATCTGTCACGTCTGCTGTGTTCGGCGATCGAACCGAACGTGTGACAGAACAGGTTGTTGAACAACAATATGAACCCGAACAGTACCAGGAATATTACGAAGAATATTCTGACCCTGTGGTGGAACAAGATGTTCCTACGTGGCCATTGGCGGGCTCTGATGCGGATGTTGAAATTGCGTGTGGTGAACCGGGATGTGAAAACAGCAACACACTTGTTGCGCGCAGTGGTTCTGGATTGGTAATACAAAATAACGTAAATACATCTGGCACAGGATGGACTGGTGGGCCGAATATATCAAATGGAATAATGGTTCCTGCGGGATTTGAATATGAATGTGCAGATAATACAGAAATGCCATTGATGCGTCGTGAAATGATGGAGGATGATGGTGGCACGGTTTTGGCTATGTCGCGCAGTCCACGTAAAAATTGCAATGCACAATCTGATTCTTATGCTATGTTTGCTCAGCGTGCCGGATTTGTGCCAGATAAAACTTGCAATTCCACATCGGGTGTCAATGGTGAAACGGAAATATCTGTAAATGAATACGTTGACGAAGATGTCAGCGGTGAGATTCAAGATCAGGTTCGTTCATGGGTTGTGGTCGAAGGTCAAACCCTGCGTGAGGTTTTACAATCATGGTGTGATGGTGCGGGTTGGGATTTGGTTTGGACAACATCGCGGGAATATCCGATAGAGGCCAGTGCTGTGTTCAAAGGACGCTTTATGGATGTGGCATCTGCGTTGGTTCGTAATTTTGGTCGCGCAACACCGATTCCTTATGCTAGATTTTACAAGGGTAATCGTGTAGTGGTTGTATCAACTTCGGAAGAATAAATAACATCAGGGGACGGGGGAAAATATGAAAACCAATTTTAATACATGTTTAATAGGATTGATTTTTGTGTCGGTTTTGTCTGGATGCACAATGCGTGAATCTGCCAAGGTATCTGCAACGGTGGATCAAAATTTTGTTAACGCGTATGAGGCATTTGAAATGGCAAAAAATCCACGTGCAAAGATTGCTAGTGGTGATACCGTGTCCACGTCCGAAGGTGTTTGGTTGGGAAATAAATCAACATTATTAGAACACAAAAACAAATTGCCTGCTAAATTTGAAACAGATACAGGTATCACAATGTTATTAAGTGAACCGGTCACATTACAGGTGTTGGCAAACGATATTAATTCAATAACTGGAATCCCTGTGAAAATAGACAGCCAAATAGACAGTGATAAATTAAGAAAAACAGTTGATGTTGCATATACTGGAAAATTGTCTGGTTTGTTATCTCAGATTGCAACTGATTTGGATTTGTTGTGGTATTACGATAAAGATTCAATCGTTTTTTATGAAACAGAAACCCGTACATATACTCTGTATGCGCTGGGAACAGATGTTTCGTATCAATCTTCTATCCAGACAGATACCGGAAACCAGGTGTCTTTGGAATCTACACTAAAAGAATGGGACGAGGTTGAATCTACAATAAATTCAATTATTAATAATTCTAAAAATGCGCAATTTACAGTATCGCGCAGTTTGGGAACAATAACAGTCACCGCATCACCATCTGTGTTGACACGTGTCGGTGATTATATTGCAAAACAGAATAAACGTTTGTCACAATTGGTAACAATAGATGTTAAGGTTTTACAGGTTTCTTTGTCTAATGAATCGGCATTTGGGTTGAATTTGGCTGCGGCGATTAATTCTGCATCTGGTTTGAATATTGTTGCAAATCCTAAGAATAATTTGGCATCAACCGAAACATCTTCTATGAATGTTGCGGTGTTATCAAATACGTTATCTGCATTAACAGGTGCAACGCATTTGGATGCATCCGGCAATGTTGTTGATGGTGCATATACAAACGATCAAATAAATAATGGTTCTATGGCGCGTGTTGCCGGCACAAACGCATTGATTGAGGCACTGGCAAAGCAGGGTAAGGTTTCATTGGTCACAAACGTTGGTGTCACGACACGCAATAATCGTGTTGCACCGGTGACAAATACAAAAACAACCGGATATATCAAACGTTTTGAATCACGTACATTTACAACAGTGGAATCCAGTACTGTGGATCAGGATGATTTAGAAACAGGTTTTTCAATGCAGTTATTACCAAACGTTCTGGAAAATGGAAAAATATTATTGTTGTTCAGAATGTCTGTGCGTGAATTGCTGAAAATGTCAACGCAAACAATTGGTGCAGTCACATTACAATTACCAGAGGTGGAAGAACGTTCATTTATGCAGGAAGTTATTATGGAATCTGGACAAATGTTGGTTGTATCAGGATTTGAAAAACAGAAGAATAATGATACACGTTATGGTTTGGGTGATGCTGACTTTATGGCATTGTCTGGGTCCCGTGATACCGCGGCTTCGCGTGAGGTTTTGGTTGTTATCTTAACGCCTCAGGTTCTGGTCAGCCCGATGGATGCAGAACGCAGTATCCAACAACATTGGGGCGCACCATTGAATTAATATAATTTATAAGAAAAAAACGTCCGTGTTTGCGGACGTTTTTCCTTTTTTGAAACTGTAAAATATGATGTGCAAATAAAAACACACCGCCCGATTGGGCGGTATGTTTGTACAAACTTTTTTATTTATGCAATTTTGGCGACTTTCTTTGCCAATCTAGAAACCTTGCGTGCAGCGGTCTTCTTAGGCATTGTTTTGCCGGCTGCCTTCATGATTTTGCTTTCTGCAGCACGTGCAGCAGTAATCGCGGCATTTTTATCGCCTGATTCAATTGCTGTCAATGCTTTCTTGGTTGCTGTTTTCACAGCACTGCGACGCGCAGTGTTGATTTCGTTCTTTTTGGCTGTGACCAAAATTCTTTTTTTACATGATTTATGATTTGCCACTTTATTTTCCTTTTATTTTTAAATGGTTTTATGTTATTGTATAAAAAACAAACACAAAATCAAGGAAAATAATATGATTTATCTTTTTTCAATAATAATTTCTTATTTATTGGGTTCAATACCGTTCGGTTTAATTATTGCCAAGATATTTAACAAAGGCGACATCAGACGTGTCGGATCTGGAAATATCGGTGCAACAAACGTTATGCGTGTTGGCGGATTACGTATCGCAGGATTGGTTTGGTTGATGGATATGGCCAAGGCAATAGTTGCTGTTTTAATTGGTCGGTATGTATCTGGTGAGGTTTTTGCCGCATGGTGCGGATTTATCGCAATTATTGGACATTGTTTTCCAGTGTGGTTGCGGTTTCATGGCGGCAAGGGCATATCTGCATTGTTTGGGGTAATGTTGGCCATAAATCCGATTTTATTTATAATATGTGGAATTGAATGGTTGATTGTTGCGTTGGGAACCGGTTTTTCTTCGTTGGGCGCAACGGTTGTATTTTGTTTAATACCGATATTCGGTTTTGTCACAGGTATTGGTGTTGGGTTGGCTTTCAGTGCGATTGCATTATTGTGTTTTTTGCGGCATCGTGAAAATATTTATCGCTTGATACATGGCACAGAATCCAAAATACAATGGAAATGGAAGAAATAATATTTTTTCTGTATTTATAATTTGTTTTTATCTCTTTTTTATGATATAATATCCTGTAAAGAAAGGAGTTGTTGTATGAAACCATTTGTTTCTGCGTTGGTTTTGTCTGTGGTGATTTTTGGCGCAAATGCTGCACCGGCTGGACGTGCCACAATGGCTGGAAAAATGATTATGTCTGCACCACGTCAAACTGCATCGGTTAATCAATTGAATGCTGGCGCGAATTTGGCAAGTACTGCATCAATTAATCAAATAAATACTGGTGCAAATTTGCCTGGTAATACCGCAACAGATGTTACTGTCACAGAAGAAATTGACAGACGCGAAGCAGAACGTAACGCATGTATCAATAATAATATTGGTATCGGAAACACATTTGTGTGGGCATCTCGTTACAGCGACACGTCAAATTATGCGACCATGACAGAAGATGTTGATAATCCGCAAAATAATGTTTGTTTTGTACGTGTTGAATTAAAATCTGACGATGCATCACGTGTGTCTGTGTCGGATGTTCCTGCCAAATATTTTATGTGGGGTGAAACAATAGAATGTGGTTCATGGGCAAATGCCAAAGAAATCGAGCAACGCATTTTGGATGCCCGCAAAGGCAACAGAATCGGCGGTGTCGTGGCTGCTAGTGTTGGTGGTGCTGGTGTCGGTGTCGGTGCAATGGAATTGTTTGGAAACAAACTTATCGGTGGCAAGGTTCAGGGTCAAAAAGCTGATAAAATGACCACATATAAATCATATATGGAATATTTAAAAACAACCAATTCTGCAAAATATCAAGAAGTTGTTGATGCAATTGGATTGGTTAAAAAAGCACAAGATTTTTCTGGTTTTGAAACCGATGAACAGAATTTTATAAAAAATAATTAACGGGGGATAAAATGAAAAAATATTTGGTTTTATTGTTGTTATGTGTTCCAATGATGGCGGTTGCTGCACCATCTGTGCGCGTGTTGGGAAATCAGCCATCTGGAAATAATACAGCGCCAACCAAGGCAATGCCTGCGAAATCGTCAAGTGCTGCGGCTGCAGTGTCGACTTCCCGTATTGGAACGGTTCGCCCAAAAACTAAAACGGCAACCATATCATCCAACAAAACCGATTCTGAATCAAGATTTCCTGCGGTGACTGGAATCAAGGGTAATTATAGTAATGTTGTGACATTAAGACCAACAGGTGGTAACACAGTTATAAATACTGAGGTTGATACAGATGCAATTGTCAATAATGTCATGGAACAGGTATCAAATAATTATTATGATAAAAACGAAGTTTATAATAATAATGAATTTATAGAAGCAGTAGAATCCGTTGATGATCCACGTATCTGGTCAATTAGTACGGCCGATCCAAAACAAATCCGTGGTAAAAACGCGCCTGAGGGTTGGGTTTATATCTGGGTAGAAGATTAACTGTTTGTGAATTTTTTACTTAAAAAAGATTGTGGTTTCATCTACAATCTTTTTTGTTATGGATGATTTATTAAAAAAATTGTTGATATTACGAACACAGGGTGTTGGACCCGCCAGATATGCTGCATTAATTGCCGAATATGGTAACGATGATGCGGTGTTGGATTTTTTACATCCAGATAACGTGTTTATCGATTGTATAAAACAAGAAATGGATATGGCATATAATATGGGGATTGAATATATTTGTGATAACGATTCGCGGTATCCAAAAAATTTATTAAATATAAAAAATCATCCAATTATAATTTGTGCCCGTGGTAATATTGATACATTGTCTAAAAAATCTGTGGCAATTGTTGGAACACGTCATTCAACTGCATCTGGTATGGAATTTGTGTCAGAATTGGCACAAAGTTTTGCTGAACATGAATATGCAATTGTATCTGGAATGGCGATGGGAACAGATGCATCGGCACATCGTGGCGCATTGAAAGCAAATGGTAATACACAAACAATTGCTGTGTTGGCTGGTGGGGTGGATTATATATGGCCATTGGAAAACGAATCGTTATATTATGAAATATTGGAACGTGGTGTGGTAATCAGTGAAATGCCTGTGGGTTTTCAACCCAAAGCCACTAATTTTGTTCAAAGAAATCGATGGGTTGCAGGTTTGTCTGAATTTTTGATTTTAAGCGAAGCAGACATGAAATCGGGCAGTATGACCACCGCGCGATTCGCAATTGAATACGGAAAACGCGTGTTTGCGGTGCCAGGACATCCAAAAGACCCACGAAGTGCAGGGCCAAATTATTTAATTAAAAACAATCAGGCAACATTATGTATGTCCATAACAGATTTTTTTGATGATGAATCGAAAAAAAATAAAAAAAATCATACACCCAGAAATGAAATTTTGGATGCGTTGGGTATGATCCCGGTGTCAGAATCTGTATTGGCAAATATTGTCAAAAAAAGTATTTCGGAAATCAAAGCCGATTTAGTCATCTTGGAATTACAAGGTTTAATCAGAAAACAAGATGGAGGATACGTTTTAAATTGATTTTTTTATGTATATACAGTGTATATACAAACGTTGAAAAACCAAGAAAAAAACGAATCGTTGTCAAAATGTAAATCGTTAAAAAAGATTTAACATTTTGTTGAAAACTGAAATTAATCTTATAAATTGTAATCATCCAAACGATTGATACATATCAATCACCAAGCGAGAGAAAACGTAGGATGCGCATGGATATCAAAATGGTATTTTTGCGTAGGGTGGTTTTATAAAATAAAACTGCCGACAGGCAACTCGTTTGTTGGAAGGAAAAAGGAGCAAACGTCATGCAAGCAATAGCAACAAAAAAAATAAACATGGAATCAATAATGGACGCAATTGCATCCAAGATAGATTCTGCGGCATTTACGACCTGGATTGCACCAATGAAAACAGATGTATGCCAAAATTGTTTGAATCTTGTTGCGCAAAATCAATTCACCGCCGATTATGTTAAAAATCAATATGGAAAAATCCTGACAGACATAGCGGCGGATTTTTCTTTAAATATTAATATATGTGCTGGTGTGGTAAATAATGCTGTTAATCTGGCAAATGACAATGTTGTTTGTGAATACACACCAAATAAAACGCAAACAACACAAAATAACGGTTTTTCAGATTTTATATGTTGTGATGAAAATATGTTTGCGGTTGCGGCATGTAAAAAAATGGCGATGGGAAATGCTTCGTTTTCACAATTATTTATTCACGGTGCAAATGGCTCTGGAAAATCTTTATTAGTGGATTGTATTTGCAATACGACAAATATGCGTGTTGTTAAAATGAGTGGTGGTCAATTTGTTTCTGATTTTGCGCGTGCATTGCGTGATAAAACGATATTTTCTTTTAAAGATTTCTGTCGTAAATGTGATTTGTTTATATTGGATGATGTTTGTGCATTGGCGGGTAAACGTGCCAGTTGTGATGAATTTACTCAATTAATGATTGATTTAAAAAATGCTGGTAAAAATATTGTGTTGACTGCAAATGGTGCACCAAATGCTCTGGGCGGTTTTGATAAACGTATTCAATCATTGTTTGCATCTGGTTTGGTTGTAGATATTGTTGCGCCAAATGCATTTGTTCGTCGTTCTATGTTAATTAAATCTGGGGTTGATACAGACGTTGCAAATGAATTGTCAAAACAGATTACGCAAAATGGGCACGTGGTAAATGGTATAATAAATAAAATTAATACATATACAGAATTGATGGGTGAACATGTAAATATGGATGTGGCGGCACGTTTGTTGGGTGATATGTTATCTAAGAATAAAACACCAATTGCTATGGTAAAAACAATGTGTGAAAAAATGGCGATATCTTTTGATGAAATTTGTGGTAATTCACGTACACGTCGTTTAACACGCGCACGTCAAATAATGATGGCTGCATTAAAATGTGCAACAAATTTATCTTTGACAGAAATCGGGAATGTTTGTGGCGGCCGTGATCATGCAAGTGTTGTATACGCATTAAATCAAATTGAAAAACAAAAATCATCTGATTTAATTTTAAATGCTGAAATTGATGAAATGGTAAAATTATGTAAATAAAACAAGTTTTGTTCACATGAACAGAAGGGAGAGGAAACATCCGCAATTAAGCGGATGTTTTTTTTATTTTGTTGTCATGGTTTTATGTTGTGGAAAATGATATTTAGGATGTTCGTGTGTATCAGATGGTAAAAATTTAGCAAATTCTGCCAAAGTAATCCCTGTTGCATCCATAACGCGTGAAATTGTATAAGTGCTTAACCATCGTGGTTGCCCGTTGGCAAAGGTGTATTTGCTGTGATTAAAAGTTGTTGGATCTAAACCGGATATTTTTGCTAGTTTTGAACAAGAGATATTAAATTTATCGGCCAGATTACAAATAGCACCCCATAATTCATCATGTGTCATAAAAAACTCCTTTGGTTTTGATACATATTAAAAATAGCAAAATCAATAGATACAATCAATCTATTCAACCAATGATAGAAATTAGTATTGGAAAACATTATTGTAGAGTGCACTTTTGTTTTTTGTAACCGATTCGTTTTTTTATAAATATATCGCCCCACCCGATACAGGGTGGGGTATAGTTATAATAATTAAGCGACTTTATTATGCGCTGGAATAAATTTTGTAAAATCATTTATAGACGCACCAGTTGCTGACAATATTTTTGCAATACTGTTTGTTGATGGCCAGCGTGGTTGTCCATGTTTAGACCAGCGTTTGCTACGATTGAAAGTGGTTGGGTCCAAACCGCTGCATTTGGCCAGACCAGAACATGTTTTACCATGTTCGCTGGCAAAATGTTCAATGGCATTCCAAACATCTTCGTGGTTCATAATAATTCTCCTTTGGTATGTTTCCCAATTCAAAGGAAAAATTATCATATTGCGTGAATAAAATCAATAAATACAATCAGAATAAGAAAACAAACCTATGAAAATACAGGTTATTTAAGATTTATATCCTAAAACCAACTCTTTTTACTGGTTTTTGTACCGGCAAATTCTGCCAGTGCTTTTTTCTGTTTTTCTGATAATTTTTTGGGAATTGTTATACCGATTTCTATGTATAAATCACCAAATCCGCCGCGACCATTTGGCATACCATGTCCACGAACACGCAGACGTTCGCCAACTTGGGTTCCTGACGGTATTTTTACAGACAATTGTTTGTCATCAATTGTTTCAATTTCAATTTCACCACCCATTGCCAGTGTCGGGAAATCCAATTCCATATGCATTAATAAATCGTTGCCAACACGTTCAAATGTTTTATTTGGACGAACACGGACATCAATATAGAAATCGCCAGGTGTTCCGCCATTTGGTGCGGCTTCGCCCATGCCGGCCATACGCAAACGTGCACCGTCCATAATTCCAGCAGGAATTTTTACATCCAAAGTGCGTTGTTTATTAACTGTTCCAGAACCATCGCATTGGGAACATTTTTTATCAATTTTTTTACCCAGACCATGACATTCAGGGCAGGGTGTTTCCACCGCAAAAAATCCCTGACGTGCATGAACGTATCCGGTACCACCACACGTTGAACATTTTGGTGCAGGTTTTCCATCGCTTGTCCCATTACCATCGCATTTTTCACATTTGACAGCACTGGTAAATTTTATAGTATGCGTTGTTCCGAAATAGGCATCTTTTAAATCAATGACAACTTCGTCCAGTAAATCGCGCCCGCGTTGTTGTGCATGTTCGTTATCACCAAATCCACCGCCAAAGCCAAAACCGCGCATGGCTTCACGTAAAATATCTTCCATACCGCCCATATCGCCACCCATGTTGAAATGGAAATTACCATTACCAAAAGGATTGCCGTTAAACCCAGCCCCAGCACTGGCACCATTTCCACCGGCGAAAGCTGCATCACCGAATCGATCATACGCAGCACGTTTTTGCGGATCTTTTAAAATATCAAACGCATTATTGACTTCTTTGAATTTTTCCTCGGCATTTTTATCACCTGGATTTCTGTCAGGATGATATTTCATAACCAATTTATGATATGCCTTTTTTATCTCAGCATCACTGGCATCGCGTGCGACACCCAAAACTTCATACGGATTTTTGTTCATAATTTATATCCCATTTATATTTTCGTATGAAATATATAGGGCATTTATATAAAAAATCAAGAGCAGAATCCCCTTATTTTTAAACACAATAAAAACATTTTTATTGTTGACCTAATATTTGTTTTCGCCAACTCACACTATCAATCGGGGGGCAGTGCGCATCGCATAAACCATCATCCACCCTTTGGAATATCCATCCCGTTGGGTGTTCTGGCACATATTTAATTGTTGAACCGGCGGGAATATAACCGGTGGCACGACAATAACAGTTTCCATCTTTGACTAAACTTTCACCATATAATTTGCCATGCGAATATATCACTTTCCATTCGTTGTTGTTTAAATCAGAAAAAGATTCGTCACAGGTAACAATATCAAAATTTCCGTTGCGACATATACCATTTCCATTTTTTGAATACTGGGTTTGTCCGCCTATACTTGCATTAATGGTTGAAAAATCGTATGCTAATTTCCAGCCCTTGAATTTATATCCTGGTTTAACCGGGTCGGTTGGTAAATTTATTGGTGTGTCATATGTGCATGAATTTGATGCAGTTGGAACGGTTATTTGATTGCCATCGTTATACCATTTTAAATTTATTGTTTCTGGTTCAAATTCTGCACGTAAATTAACAGGCCCAGTATCGGTATTTAACACATCTGTATCACATGTTTCACCACCAGTGACATCTGTTGCAAATGATGGCATTGATATAATCATCATTGATAATACAAATATATGTTTTAACATTTCCCGTCTCCCTTGTGTTTTATCATACAAAAAACCACCAGAAATTCAGGTGGTTGGAGGTTCAAGACAATTCAGATAGAAAATTGTGCGTCTTATTCAATATATTCGACTGCCCTCCAACCATAGGTTGGAGTTTTTTATCTGGAACATTTATTATTCCAGATACTATCTGACTGGCAGGTCTTGACACCCCATCAGAAAAACACTTTCTGACAACAATATTTTACCAAATTTAACATATTAACAAAAGCATATTTTTTTAGTTTTTAATACTTTTACTTGCGAAAAAAACAAAAATGTTATAATAATATCCTGATAAAAGTGGGAAGATATGAACAATAAATACGATGCATCTGATATTCAAGTTCTGGAAGGTTTAGAACCCGTACGTCTGCGTCCGGGTATGTATATTGGCGGAACAGACGAAAAAGCATGGCACCATTTGCCGGTTGAAATTATGGATAATTCAATCGATGAAGCGGTCGCCGGTTTTGCTAAAAAAATAGTTGTTAATTTAATTGATTCTAAAACAATTGAAATAACTGACGATGGACGTGGAATCCCAGTGGATGAACATCCAAAATATCCTGGAAAATCTGCGTTAGAGGTTATTTTGACAACTCTGCATTCTGGTGGAAAATTTAACAACAATGTTTATAAAACCAGTGGTGGTCTGCATGGTGTAGGATCTGCGGTTGTAAATGCTTTGTCATCTGAAATGATTGTGACTGTATCGCGTGATGGATTTGAATGGACACAACATTTTTCGCGTGGAAAAACAACCAGTCCTGTAATTAAGGGCAATCCGACCAAGGCACACGGAACGCGCGTTCGTTTTACTTTGGATGATGAAATTTTTGGTGAAAACGCAGTATTTAAACCGGTTAAGATTTATCGTATGGCACGTGCTAAATCGTTTTTATCACGTGGCGTGAAGATTGAATGGCATTGTAATCCTGCATTATTAACCGAAGATATGAATATTGATGCCGACAAAGAGTTTTACTATCCAAATGGTGTGGCGGATTTTGTCGCAGAAAAAACAGATTCTAAACCACGTATTTTGCCAAAAATTTTCAGTGGTGCGATTGATTTTCCTGATGATTCTGGGCGTGTTGAATGGGCTTTGACAGTGTTAACTGATGAAAATGGTGCGGCATCTGACGATGGTTTCTTTGCATCTTATTGTAATACGATTGCAACAATTGATGGTGGAACGCACGAAAGTGGATTCAAGGCCGCAATTACCAAGGGATTAAAGGCATATGGTGAAAAAGTCAATAACAAAGCGGCGGCGACAATTATTGGCGAAGATGTGTTTGATTCTGTGGCGGCAATTGTATCTGTGTTTTATAAAACACCACAATTTTTGGGTCAGACCAAAGAAAAGTTATCTAATCCTGAAATTGCGCGATATACAGAAAATGCATTACGCGACCCGTGGGAAATGTTTTTGGCTTCTGATCCGAAAACCGCAAATGCACTGTTAGATTTTGTTATAAATTTGGCAAATGCACGTATCAAAACTAAACAGGTCAAAGATGTTGCACGCAAAACACCGACCAAGCGGATTCGTATGCCGGCAAAATTGGCAGATTGTTCAAAACATGGTATCGAAGGAACTGAATTATTTATTGTCGAAGGTGAATCTGCGGGTGGAACGGCAAAGCAGGCACGTGACCGTGCAACCCAGGCAATTATGCCATTACGTGGCAAGGTATTAAATGTTTTATCCAATTCTGACGAGCGTTTCAGTGCAAATAAAGAATTAAATGATTTGATAGATATTATTGGTGCAGGAACGGCCAAAGATTGGGATGATTCAAAATTACGTTATGAAAAAATTATTGTCATGACTGATGCCGATGTTGATGGCAGTCATATCGCATCACTGTTGATGGCGTTTTTCTATCAATATATGCCTCAATTAATTTATGGTGGTCATTTGTATTTATCTTGTCCACCGTTGTATAAATTAACGTGTGGAACCGAATCGATTTATGTTGATACAGATGAAGAATTGGAAGATTTGAAAAACAATAAATATAAAAATAAAAAAATTGAAATTTCACGATTCAAAGGTTTGGGTGAAATGATGCCTAATCAATTAAAAGAAACGACTATGTCACCAAAATCACGGCGATTGATTCGTGTAGAATTGCCACCCAAGACAGAAGAGGGTTTAGAAGATACCCAAAAAACAAAAACCTTGGTTTATGATTTGATGGGTAAAAAACCAGAATTTAGATTTAAATTTATCACAGAACACGCACAATTTGTTAAAGATTTGTTTGTGTAATCTTGATTGTGATATATTTTTCACTTTTATTAAGTATCTGATATTGGTATAATACCAATATCAGAAATTTTTTTCTGACAGGGTGTCGAAACCCTTGATTCTGAGTGTGTCATAGATGACATAAAAAAACTCCAGCCAAACAGGTTGGAGGGCCACAGGAATATATGAATACTGTGCACTATTTCTCAGAATATAGTTTCGAACCTCCAACCACCCGAATTTCTGGTGGTTTTTTGTGCGATAAAAAAGGACGAGAGATGTTAAAACGTATATTAATATTATTAATAATGGTTGTACCATTACAAACATTTGCCACAGATGTCACTGGTGGAGAAACGTGCGATACAAATGTGTTAAATACAGATACCGGTCCTGTTAATTTACGTGCAGAATTTGAACCAGAAAACATAAATTTACATTGGTATAATGGCGATAATCAAATAACAGTGCCCACCGCGTCAAATTCTTGCACATACGATACACCGATATCTTTACCCACCGACCCAGTTAAACCAGGATATAAATTCAAGGGATGGAAAATACTTACGAAGTATATACCAATTCAATATATAGAATCCACTGGAACACAATATATAGATACAGAAATATTTGTTAATTCTCCAATTGGCTTAGGCGTAGAAACCAGGGTGGAATTTACACAATTTGATGTAGAAAGGGCGATTTGTGGCATGGCAGCTAATGGTGGTGCATTTGAATTAGGAACAAGCTCGACTGGTCAGCTTTTTTTGTGGAACACTCCTGGGTATGAAATAGATTATCCTAGTGACATGAATCTTAATACTGTGTATGATATTAGTGGTTCAATGACAGATTCTGATATAATTTTGACAGTTAATGGAACAATTTATCGATCTGGTAAGTCAGCAATTCAAAATGCTAATTCAAACCTGATTATTTTTGGGCATTGGCTGTCAAATGGCGGATATCCCGCAAAATTAAAAATGTATTATTTTAAAGTTTACCAAAATGGGGTATTGGTTCGCAATTTTATTCCAGTCAAAGATTTAAATGGTGTGGTATGTATGTATGATCATATCAGTGGACAATTTTTCTATAATTCCGGGACTGGTGATTTTATTGCAGGTCCAGAAATTTAGTAAACATCAAAAAATCCGCTGTATAGCGGATTTTTTATAAATATTATTTGCGTATTCCATTATTTTATTTTCTTTAATTTTTCCGCAAATGTAAATGTGTATTGGATTGCAGACCAAATTGAAGCAACCAACGCAAACCATAAACAGAATATTCCAATCTTTGGTAAAACATAAATTAAATAAAATACTGCACGATTTGTTGTTGTTGGTGTCACAGATGAAAATGTCGCAAACCATAACAAAAACGCAACGATTGCAATCATTTGAATTGTGGTTTTTATTTTTCCCATGGAAAAGCGTGCCTTTGGAACCGGCATTTCTATTTTTTGTGTTCCTAAAAATTCACGCAGACCACTGATATATAATTCACGCGCAATCATAAATATCACAGGTATTACCACAAACCATACCGGCATCATTAATGTCAACATAACCAAAGTGTTGCACACCAACAATTTATCGCCAATATGATCCAAAACACCACCCAGTTTTGTACAACAATTATATTTGCGTGCTAAAAAACCATCAAACCAATCTGATGCAGCGGCCAATACAAACAATATGCACGTTGTCCATGGCAAATTAAACATAATTGTGAATATAATTGCAAATGCAGATAATATTCTAAAAATTGATAAAAAATTAACAAATACTTTCATTTTTTTACTCCTTTTGTATGTTGTATTATAACACGTCAGAATGGAAATATGCATATATTTTTTCTGCAAATGATTTTCCTAATCCTGGTACGTGCATCAAAGATTTTAAATCTGCATCCATAATAGAACGCACAGAACCGTAATGTTGCAACAACTGTTTTTTTCTGGTTGGACCGATGCCTTCAATTTCATCTAATACGGATGCAGTTAATTGTTTGGCACGTGTTGCCCGATGAAATGTTATAACGAATCGGTGTGCTTCATCACGAACAGTGCGCAATAATAAAAACAGTGGGGAATCTTTTGCTAATTCTCGATTTTCAGAACCATCTGGCATTATAAAATGTTCATCGCCATTACGAACAACGCCCTTGGCAACACCTAATACAGGGATGCGACCGTTTGATACAGTATTTGCAATATTCCATTGTGCGGGTCCGCCATCAACGATTATTAAATCCAGTTTTGGACCATCATTTATTGCACGATTTACAAATTCTTCCATCATCGCAATATCGTTTCCGGCACGTTTCATATCTTGTAATTTAAAATGCCGATAAGATGATTTTATAAAACCATCATGACCAAATGCAATCATTGCACCAACCGGTTGTTTACCAAACAAATGTGAATTATCAAAAACACCGACACAGTTTAATTTTAAATGCAACCAATCTTCTAAATCTGTCACATTTTTATCCCATTGTAAATTTGGTGTATACGGCTGATTTCGCTGTATACCACGATTTGTTGTTTGGGTTAAAGCCGCAATTTTATCACGAATATTTGCAGCATTTTCAAAATCCATTTTATCAGAAAACATTTTCATTTGTGCGGTTAAATCGGAAATGATTGGTTCGCTGTCCCCGGTTAAAATACGGCGTGCCAATTGCACGTTTTTATCATAATCATTTTGCTGTATACAGCATGGTGCGCTGCATCTACCGATTTGATATAATAAACACGGTCTGGACCGATTGTTCATAAATGTATCATTACATGTTCTTAATTTACATACACGTTGAATTGTTTTGATTGTGTCGTTTAACGCGTACACAGATGGGTATGGACCAAACACGTCTTTGCGTTGTGAAATTTTTCCACGAAATTTCAATAAACGTGGAAATTCATGATTCGTTAATGCCAACATCGGATACATTTTACCGTCTGTTAACATAATATTGTATTTTGGTTTTAATGTTTTTATTAATTTTTGTTCTAAAATCAGTGCATCGTTTTCTGTTCCTGTGATTTCCCATTCAACACGCTTAACCAATGTTCGCATGATTTGTTTATGGTTTTCCAGTTTTGAAATATCTATATATTGATGCAGACGATTAAATAAATTTTTTGCTTTACCCACGTATAATAAATTCCCATCCCCATCAAACATCTTGTAAATGCCGGGGGATAACGGTGCATTTTTAATTAAATCCTTAAATTGAATATTCATAATAAATATGATATTATAAAATAAAGAAAAATCAAATAAAGGTGTAAAAATGAAACAAGAATCTGGTCGTTCTATGATTGAAATGGTTGGTGTTTTGGCTATTATGGGTATGTTAACTGCAACAGCGTTTGTGTTGATTTCGTTGGGAATTAACCGACAAAAACAGGCACGTGTCATAGATGATGTTGGTTTGATTGTGTCTGGGGTGCGTGGTTTGTTGGGTGATTATGACGATTTTTCAAACATTGATAATTCTACAATTTTTGCAGCCATGTCGGTTAGCAATAAAAACCCATATGGTGGAACGTATGAATTATCTGTTAACAGGGCAAACACTCGCCAATTTGTGGTCAGTATTAATGGTTTGTCTAAATCTGATTGCGAGGCATTAATAATCAAGGCATGGACTGATTCTGTGGGATATATTTCTTCGGATCATCAGGAAAGTGGTGCCACTGGTAATTGTGTCGAAGGAAACAATAATGTTGTATCGATTACATATGGCGAATAATATATGGCGGAATTTGTGACGATTTCTGACGTTGAATCTGGAACACGTTTATTGCGTTGGTTTTTGCGTCATTATCCTGGGTTGCCGCAACGTGATTTTTATAAATTATGTCGTGGTGGACAAATAAGAATAAATTCTTCGCGATGCAAAGGAACAGAAATATTAACAACTGGTGATATGGTTCGCATACCACCAACGTTGCAATCATACCAACGCACAAAAACCAAGAAAGAAACAGGCGAATCGTATTCTTTGGTGGATTTAGAAAAGTTAAGAAAATGTATAATTCATAATGATTCTGATATTGTTGTGTTTAATAAACCATCTGGATTAGCAGTGCAGGGCGGAACAGGAATAAAAAAATCTGTTGATAAAATGGCTGCGGCTTTGTTTCCGTATGATAAAATATCTTTGGTTCACAGAATTGATCGTGAAACCAGCGGGTTGTTGGTTGTTGCAAAAAATCAACGGGCTGCGCAAATATTATCAGAACAATTTCAAAACAAAACAGCACACAAAGAATATTTGGCTTTGCTATATGGAAATGTTTCCCAAAAATCAGGAATAATTGAAAATTATGTTGCCAAAGGACAAGTTTTTGATGATTTTTCAAAAATACCTGATAATATTGTCGCACAACGTGCGATTACTGAATACAAGGTTTTGGGTGAAGTATCTGGATTATTAACCTGGGTTTTGTTTTCACCAAAAACAGGTCGGACACATCAATTAAGATTGCACAGTGCATTTTCTTTGCATGCGCCAATTGTTGGGGATGATTTGTATGGTGGAATTCGACACGAACAAGACGGGACGTTTGCATCTGTGTTAAATACGCAAAAATTATTTTTATTTGCTCACAAAATAACGTTCAAACATCCCAGAAATGGTAAAGAAATTACTTTGCGTGCTGATGTGCCAGATTTTATGCAGACAGTTGTAAAGTTTTTTGAATTTAAAATGCCATAGGAAAAAACATGTTTTTATATACCTTTTATAAAAGACATATTTTTTTACTGAAAACCATAGCGTTTTTCTTTATGGGGTTAATTGTTGCTTTTATAATTGCATTACATCGTGTTAATTTAGAATCTTTGCGTGGAAATATTTTATCTGTTTTACGTGATAATACCAATATGCCTATTGAGATAGATGGTAAAATGTCATGGAAATTTTCTTTGCGACCAGAATTTGAATTAAATAATGTGCGCGTTCCAAATGCAGATTGGGCAAAAAATAAAGATATGTTTCATGCAAAAAAAATCAGTGTTCGTATGGATTTGTTTTCATTATTTTCTTCGCATCCTGTAATCAGGAATATCAAAGTTTATGATGCAAATATTTACATTGAAAAAAATGCAGATGGTAAAAATTCAATTGTGTTTAATAACCCACAAACACCAGAAAATCCCACGTATACAGAAAATACAGAACATCCAAAATATCCTGTTGAACAATTGCCGTTTGGCGGACTAGAAATTGAAAACTTACATTTGAATATATATGGTGATAAATATGATTTGTCCAGTTTCGGAATTGCAAATTATATGCGACACAATAATCGTGAATACAGCGGTTGGGTTAAACCGTATGATAAAAATTTACCGTTTGTAATTCAATTTTCTGAATATAATTCTGACAGAAAAATATATCCAATGCGAATTGCTTTGGCAACAGGGGGCGAGGCACTGATTGCAGATATTGCATTGGAAGGAACCAGTAAATTACCAATAGATTTTATTTTGCGTGGCGAAATCCCAAATATAAAACAATCTGGAAAATGGTTTAATGTGGATATGTTGCAATTACCAAAAATCAAGGTAAATATTGCCGGTGGTATCGGTCGAAACAATGTGACTTTCAGAAAATCATCTGTATCAATTGCCGGTTCGGATATAAGTTTTTCTGGTTCATATGATTGGTCAAAAAATATTCCTGTGTTTAACGTAAAATTAAATTCAGATAACATAAACATATACAAATCATTTCCAGAATGGTTTGGTGTTGGCAAACCGTGGGTTCATCCAAAGCGTGAATTAAATATTTTTCATGATATACCGTTATTTGGCACATTTTTATATAATTTGGATGCGGACATAGATATTGGTTTGAAACATTTTGTAGTATACAGGTCTTTGGATTTATCAGATATTAATCTGAAAATGAAAATCAAAAATCATACATTACGTGCAAATGCTAAGGTTGGAATTGCGTCTGGAAATATAAATGTTGTTTTGGTGTCTGATATTGATGAAACAGGACGCTATACAGCGACCGCTGCGGCGTTGGGTGAAAAAATTTATGTTGGTGAAATTTTAAATCAGGTAAATGTCAAAAATATAATTTCTGGTCTGCCAGTTAATGTAGATTTATATGTTACGGCAAACGGAACGAATTTGTCTGAAATAATGCAAACAATAACAGGACCTGTGATGGTGTATTCTGTGGGAACGGGATATGCACATGAAGATTTGGTTGAATATATGTACGGTGGTGATTTTTTAACCAACCTGCGTCATAATGTTGAAGATTTATTCACTGGTAAAAAACGCGATATGATAAAAATAGACAAGGCCATCGTAAATGTAAAATTGCGTAATGGATTAATTGAAACACAAAATGGGGTCGCTGTTGAAACCCACTTGATTAATTTACGTCTGGCTGGTAATTTGGATTTAGGCAAAGAAAAAATACAAATGTCTTTGGCATCTGTGCCTGTGCGTGGATTGAAATTATCTTTGTCGGGCAATTTGGTTAATGCATTACAAATAACTGGTAATTTGGCAGAGCCAGATTTTAAAATCAGTGGTATGGCTGTGGCGGAAAAGGTTGGCTCTGCGGTTGGAATTGGTTTATTGTTATCGCCTTTTACTGGCGGATTAAGTATTGCGGGTGGTTTGGTTGCGGGATTATTGGCAGGCGATTTATTAGAAAGTTGGTTGTCTGATGATAATCCGTATAAAACTGCACGCGATAAAGGTGCGCCTAAAAAACGTGATGATCCTGATTGGATGGGACAACCAATAAAAATTTTAGTACAAGATTTTTTTGAAACAAAAGGAATATAAAATGTTAAATTGGTTAAATATTGTTCAAACATGTATAATTTTTATTATTGCTTATGTTTTTTATATCAGTTTTATAAAAAACACATCTTCTGAGAAATTGGTTCGTGGTTTAATTGGTCTAGGAATTATGTGGGCATTGGGTTTTGTGTTGCCGTGGTTGCATTTAGATTTATTAGGCCGCTTTTTTCATTGGGTTGCATTATTATTATCGATGGCATTAATTGTAATATTTCAACCAGAATTACGCAAATTTTTGGCGTTAATGGGAAATATTCATGGATTACAAAACGTAATTTTTGCATTTAAACAATCAACAAAAAAAATTGGCGACAAACAAAAATCTATCGATGAAATTGTCAAAGCGGTTACATATATGTCTGAAAAACATACGGGTGCATTAATTGTTTTTCCCGAAGATACAGACGATGGAATAATTGAAAGATATGGCACAAAAATAGATGCGATTATATCCAGTGAATTATTATTAACAATATTCTTTAATAAAACCCCATTACACGATGGTGCAGTAATAATAATGAACAATAAAATTGCATATGCCGGCGCGATTTTACCGTTATCACAAAATCAATTACAATGGAAATATGGAACACGTCATCGTGCAGCATTAGGGATGTCTGAATTATCAAAAGCAACAGTTTTGGTTGTGTCCGAAGAAACTGGCGATATATCTTTTGCAGAAAAAGGCACAATTAAAAAATACGATGATTTGAAAAAAATCAGAAACAAATTAGATAAATTATTAATTAAATAAATTTGTCAACTTTTATAGATGTTTGAAAAAGTGCAGATTTATTCTTGCACCGAATCGGTGTTTTTTGATAAAATCCAATCTAAGGAATTTAATGAAATAAAGAAACAGGAGTTATATTATGGAATTTTCAGTGTTTCGTCAGGTTTTAATACGTGCGCTGGGGCATATGCAATCAATTGTTGAAAAACGTGCGGCGTTGCCCATTTTGGTTAATGTTAAAATAGAGGTTGGTGACGATTTAATTTTATCGGCGACAAATGTTGATTTGGAATTGGTGGAACATGTGGCTGCCGACATTACATTGGCTGGTAAAACAACTGTACCGGTTCAAATGTTGTATGATATTGTTCGTAAATTACCAGATGATGCAGAAATCAGTTTCAGACAATCTGGCGATCAATTGGTTGTATCCAGTGGTCGTGCAGTATTTCATTTGCCAACATTACCAGCGGAAAATTTTCCTGTAATGGCGGGTGGAAATTTAAGTACGAAATTTCAGATGACAACTGGCGATTTGGCACATTTGATTAATCAAACCAAATTTGCAATTCCAACAGACGATGTTCGTTATCATTTGGGGGGTATATATTTTCATATATCCGAAGATACTGGTAAATTAACGGCGGTTGCAACAGATGCGCAACGTATGGCATTGTGTGCAATGGATGCGCCTGTTGATGCCAAAGGTATGCCATCTGTAATTATTCCGCGTCGTGTGATTGGTGAATTGTCAAAATTATTGGAAGACGCAAACGTCGATGATGTGACGGTTGAATTGTCAGATACCAAGGCGCGCTTTACGGTGGGTGCGGCCACGTTAACCAGCAAACTGGTTGATGCGCAATATCCGAATTATCGTGTTGTTATTCCAAAGGGTAATGATAAAATCGCAACTTTGGACAGAAAACAATTTATAAATGCTGTGGATTTGGTGTCTGTGGCCAGTATTGATAAAACAAAATCTGTTCAATTAGAATTTTCGATGAACAAATTGGTTATCAATGCATCCAGTCCAGATGCAGGAACTGCGACCCAGGAATTAGATATTGAATATAATGGTGATGCAACATTTGCGATTAATTTCAATGTTAAATTCTTGTTGGATGTTGCAGGTCAGGTAGAAGGTGAAAAATTCCAGATGGAAATGCAGGAATCTTTATCACCAACAATTATTAAATCTACAGACAAAGATACCGATTCGTTGTTTGTCTTGATGCCAATGAGAATGTAAGATATAAAAAAACGATAAAAAATCCGCTGGTTAGCGGATTTTTTTTGCTTTTTTTAATACATAAAATTTGTTATAATATTCGGGATAAAAGCGGGGAGAAACAATGGACAAATTTTTTAATCTTGACAAATCGGCTGAAACCCGCAGAACTCTACACACACACACACACACACACACACACAGGTAGTTTCCTAAAAACAATTTTCCTGATATTTATGTTGTGTCCTGTATCTGTATTTGCAACGGATGTCACGGGCGGTGAAACATGTGATACAAATGTATTAAATACAGACATCGGTCCAGTGAATTTACGTGCAGAATTTGAACCCGAAACAATAGATTTAAGATGGTATAACAGCAATACATTATTAAATGTGACATCAACAAATTCAAACAATTGCACTTATGATACACCAATAAATTTACCCACAAACCCGACAAAACCTGGGTATAAATTCAAGGGATGGAAAATAAGACCTGAATATGATTTTTCAACTTTGGATGCTAATGTGGATGGAAATCTTGCTTATGGTGTTTCCGATAATTTATGTTTTTTAAATTCTGATGAAACAAATTGTAGCAGTAATAATTTTAAAGATTTACGACCTATGGAATGGAAAGTGACTTTTAGTTATGGGATAATATATGGTCGTGCGTTATGCAGCATTTCGCAACAAGGTAATTCGTATTCGTTTGCAGTTGGAACCCCAAATCAAACTGTTAATGGGGGGAACTGTTGGTGTCAAGCTACAGGATATAAACCAAGCAATGTTGATACAAAATATGCACCCACAAAACCGTTGTGGATGTTTTATTATGTTTCTGGTAGCGATTGCTTAAACGGGTGTCCAAGATATTGCAGTAATCTGATAAGGACTTATTTGCGTCCTCGTCAAATTATGTTAGGTCAATAATTCTTAATTTTTCTTGTTTTTTGTTGCGAATATGAATTTTTTATTATATCATTTGCCCAGTAATTTTTAAACCAAGGGGTAAAAAATGGCTTCTTTTATTGCAAATGATATGCGTGTGGGTTGGGTTATTTCTCACAACGGTAAACGTTATTCGGTCACATCGATAACCAAGGTTAAACCTGGTAAGGGTGGTGCGTTTGTTCAGGCGGATTTGCGCGATATTGATACAGGAAACAAAGGTGGTGATCGCTGGCGTGCCGAAGACAAAGTTGAAAAATTGATGGTTGAAGATTTTGAATGTCAATATTTGTATTCTGATGGTACAGATGCGTTCTTTATGAATTTGTCTGATTATGAACAATTTACAATGCCAAATGATTCTTTGGGCGAACAGATGAAATTTTTGGCCCCAGAAATGTTGGTGCGTGCCAATTTTATCGAAGGACATCCTGTATCGATAACTTTGCCAAAAACAGTTATCGCAACAGTTGAAGAAACAGAACCTGCATTAAAGGGACAAACCGCAACCAGCAGTGGTGGTAAACCTGCGATTTTGGACAATGGTGTTCGTGTTCAGGTTCCTGTGTTTATTGAACAGGGTGAACGTATTGTGGTGAATACGGAAACATTAGAATACGTTGAACGTGCAAAATAAATTAAAACGGCACATTTGTGCCGTTTTTTATATCTTATATCCAGACCCCATTATGTTTTGAATTTCATTGATACAATTTTGGGTTATTTCATTTTGTGCAAACAGCAAATAATCACGCGGATTAAATGCGTTTATGTGCTTTGATAAATATTCGCGTATTGCCGATGTAAATGCCAGTCGCGAATCGGAATCAACATTAACCTTGGTTATATGCATAGAAATCGCACGCCTTATTTGGGATGGTGGTATTCCGTATGCGTTTTGTATATCGCCGCCGAATTTATTTATATTTTTAATGTATTTTTGTGGAATTGATGACGCACCATGTAAAACCAAAGGGGTATTAGGAATATTTTTCACGATTCGTTGTAAAATATCGAATCGCAAAGATTCTGATGGATTTTTTCGTTTATATGCACCGTGTGAAGTGCCAATTGCAACCGCCAAAGAATCTGTACGTGTTTTTTGAACAAAATCGTGAACAATATCAGGATTAGTATAAAGATGTGTGTCTGAATTTGTGTTTTCGTCTTCAATACCGGCCAAAACACCCAGTTCTGTTTCAACAGATACATCAAATTTATGGGCATAATCAGCAACACGGCGGGATGTTTTTATGTTTTCAGCCAACTTTAAGGCAGAACCGTCAAACATAACAGATGAAAATCCCATATCTATTGCACGTTTACAAATTTCAAAACTATGCCCGTGGTCCAGATGCAATGCAACGGTATTTTTTTTGTATTTTGCACCACGTATCATGCCCATTAATATATCATCGCCCATGTAATTTAATGCACTTTCAGATACAGCCAATATTATCGGGCTGTGTGTTATTTGTGCTGCGTTCAATATTGCAGACAAAGTTTCCATATTGTAAAAATTAAACGCTGGAACGGCATATCCGCCGCGCAAAGCCCGTGTTAATAATTGTTTTGTATTTGCCAATCCGTAATCAGAATAATGCATTTTTACCCCCTGTATTTATACATATTATAACATAACTGGTGGTTTTTTGTCTGTTTTTTTTGTCTAAAAAACTTGACAACAAGAATATTTATGTCAAAATTTAAATAACGAATCGAATTAACCAATAAAAAGGAAATAAAAATGAAAAAAATAGTTTTGTCTTTGTTGGGTTTAACAACTTTGGCTGCATGCACAGGTTATGATTATTACACAACAGATTTACGTTATCGTCAGGAAGGCAGTGATTGTGTATATTATCAAACCGAAAAAGGTAAAAGATTCAGTGATGATATTAATTCATTACGTGATGCCAAAAAGGTAGTTTATCGCAATACAAGATGTGAAGATTTGTATAATGATGATACTTTTGGTTTGGAACGTAATGATCGTAAAGCAATTGTTCCAGTATATACAGAAGAAAATTCTACAATGTCCGCGCCAAAATGTGGTTGTTCAAAATGCGGTAAAAAACGTACTTTGAAAAACAGATACATCATTGTCCCATCATACGCGGGTTAATAGTTGTTATTTGCAGACAAAAACACCGATGTAAAAATCGGTGTTTTTTTATTTGTTTATCTAATATTTTTGTGATAAAATATCATGTAAAGAAAAGGAGTTTTTATGAAAAAAATAATGAACAAAATGAATTTTGCATTAATTGCGATAATGACATCAATGCCTGTGTTTGCTGAAGAAGGGGATAAAACATTGGATGCGGCACCGTATTGTGCTTTGTTTGAAAAATTGCATGATATATTCAAAATATTGCAAATTTTGGCATTCGTTGGTGCTGCGTTTTATATCGCTGGATGGGCGTGGGATTTTATATCTGGTGGCAAAGCAGAAATGAAAACATTAAAAGAAAAAGGGACCGGATTATTGGTTGGGTTTACTTTGTTATTCATGATTGGTGTTCTGTTGACATTTGTGTTATCTACATCTGGAATGAAAATCATTGGGTGTAAGGTTTTGGAAACATGGTAAACCGATTTATCTGTTTGAAAAAAACCGTCCGTCTGGACGGTTTTTTTATCGACATAATATTAACTTTTTTTTGAATCATCAATATTGGCCAAAGAAAACAGTACGGATGATATTAACGATTGGTATGGGACGTGTTGTTCGTCTGCTAATTCTTTTATTTTTTCCAATATTTGATGTGGAATACGCATATTTATTACACAATCAGATTTATTAAATGCGCGGTATGCCGCATATTCTTTTAACAAAGATTCGATATTCATTACGAATAATTGTTGCATTACATTGGGCATAGACAATCTCCTATACAGCCGTGATTACAATTGACTATATCATTGTATTTACATTTGTCAATACATTTGTATATCTCTTTGTAATTACGCCGGTGTTGGCGGCTGTGTGGATGTTTGTATGGTTGTTTGTGTTGGTGATATTTTTTTGCTTTTTTTAGATTTATATTGCATAATTTTACAAATAACTAATTAACCTAAGGAAAGGATTTTGTTATGCGTAAAATAATATATTTTTTTATGGCAATCGTATCATTTGTTTTTATTGTGCCTGCAAATGCAGAATTGCATGTTGATATTGTTGCGGGTGGAATAGATCCTATTTCAATAGCCGTACAAAAATTCGAGTCGGCGGATGGTGTGTCTAAATCAGATGCAAAAATGTTGCGTGATGTTGTTGAAAACGATTTGAAACGTACAGGGTTATTCAGAATTGTAAATCATGATGCGTTCCCAGAATATGTAAAAATGAATGATATGCCTGATTTTAAAAGTTGGGCCGCAATCAAAGTGCAAACATTGGTTCAGGCATCTATTAAACCAGAAGGCAAAGGCAATTATAAATTGGAATTTTATTTGTGGGACGTAAACGGTGCAGAACAAATCGAAGCACAAAGTTTAATCGCATCTAAAAAATCAATACGCCGTCTGGCGCACATTATGGCAGATGCGATTTATGAAAGATTGACCGGTGAAATCGGATATTTTGATACACAAATTGTATTTATTGCGGAATCAGGACCGGTTGATAATCGTGTGAAACGTATGGCAATAATGGATCAGGATGGTTATGGTATGCGGTATCTGTCTGATAAAAAGACGTTTGTTATGTCGCCGCATTTTTCACCAAATATGTCAACAGTGGTATTTTTATCGTATCGTAACGATGACCCAACTGTTTGGGTGCTAGATTTAGAAAATGGCGATCAAACAAAATTGGGAACGTTCGGTGGGATGACTTTTGCGCCACGTTTTTCGCCTGATGGGAACAGGGTGGCAATGTCTTTGGTAAAAAATGGTATTACAAATATATATGAATATGATTTAACAACCAAGGCATTACGTCAATTAACATTTGGCAATGCAATCAGTACCAGTCCATCATATTCCCCCGATGGTCGTTATATGGCATTTAATTCAGATTCATCTGGTTCGCAACAAATCCATGTTCTGGATTTAAAAACAGGTGAACAAAAAAGAATCACTTTTGGGGCAGGCCGCTATGCCACCCCGGCTTGGTCGCCTGATGGTCAATTTATTGCGTTCACAAAAATTGCAGATAATACATTTTATATTGGTATAATGAATCCTGAGGGTCGTCATGAAAAAATATTGGCTGGTGGCTGGTATATGGAGGCCCCATCTTGGGCACCTGGTTCGCGTCGCTTGGTTTATTATGAAACAGAACGCAGTTTTGACGGCGAAGAACGCACCAGTCACATTCGCAGTGTCGATATTACTGGTCAGAATTTATACGATATTGATTTGCCTGATAATTTAAACGGGGTTGAACCAACTTGGTCGCCAAAATTGCCATAATGAAACATTTATTCTTTCTGTTTTGCGGATTGTTGTGTTGCCATAATTGTTTGGCAACACCCGTTGTTGTAAAATATATCATTGATGGTGATACATTTGTTGGTGACGTGTTATTGGCGGATGGGATAGAGGTTATATCTGTATCTGTCAGATTAAGAAATGTTGATACACCAGAAATTCATGGTCAATGTGATGATGAAATTATTCGTGCAGAATATGCAAAACAACGTTTGTCTGAATTGATACCGATTGGTTCTGTTATTGAAATTGATAATATAAAAAATGATAAATACCCCGGTCGTATTGATGCAAATGTATATGATTCTGCAAATCGTGACATTGGGCGTGTATTGGTAAACGAAGGTGTAGGCCGGCCATATTCTGGTGGTCGTCGTCAATCATGGTGCATGGTACATTAACAACTGTGTTGATTAATGGCTGCACTGATTTCTTCCAAATCTGCAGTGGATGGTAATTCGTTTTCAAAATAAATATGCGCAGTGCCAGATTTTATTTTTCCGCGTTTTGGCCAATATAACCCAGTATCTAATCCAACCGGTAAAATTGGTAATTTTAAATATTGTGCCAAATACAATAATCCACGTTTTAATTTCTGTTTTTTTCCGGGGGCTACACGTGTGCCTTCTGGAAAAATAATCAGTGTCATACCGTTCATTATTCGTTCTGTTACACGTTGTGCCAAAATATGCATATTTGTTGCGCCACGTTTACGATTAACACCAATAAAACCAATTCGCATAAACGCCCATCCGTAAACAGGAATCCATAATAATTCGCGTTTCAATATAAAGAAAGCATTTGGAACATGTGTTAATAATATTAAAGTTTCCATCATTGACATATGCTTAGCGGCAATAATTGCACGTCCATCCAAACGTTTGTTAACATTATGTTGAAATGGGATTCCGTCTTCATTTAATAATGGGTAATGTATTTCATATTTTATTCCGCCAATAATACGGGTAAAAAACAAAGCACCCCATGTATCTAGCAAAACCAATTTGCGTTCAATTTTTGCAGATATCAAACCAACAAACAAAAACGGCAACCATAAAGTGCACCATGTTCCGATTACAAAATACAAAGCAATTGTTTTTAACATAATTTTAACTTTCCTTTATTCCAAACATGGTCACAATATATTTAATATATTCCAATGCCCAGCGTTTTACGCGTGCAGGTGTTGGCATACCTGTTAAAGATGCCGGACATGCAACGATGTCAGTGTTTGGTAATTCATCGCGTAATAAATACAGTGCGCGATTCATATGATCTTCGGTTGTGATAATAACAATACGATTAATATTTTGTTGTTCTACGATACGTTTTATTGCTAATGAATTTTGATATGTAGATTTAGATTGACTTTCGATATTAACATGTTCGCGTTCTGTTATGTTTTTTGCACCTGCGCCAATAATATATAAATTTCCATATTGTAATTCATTTAATTTTTTCAAAGCATACGGAATACGGCGTTCATCCCCAGTTAATACGAAAATATTATCGTCTTGCATCAAAGATTCACATCTGGGCGGTGTCATGGTTTTAAACATAATTCCACCAAACACAAAACAACATATAAATAATAAAGATACAGGAATATATTTTATCATTGATTTGACAATATTTTTAAAGTGGTCCGTTTGGTTATATAAATTGAAAAAATAACAATCAGCACTGGTAATAAAACCAACGCAATTATATCACCCATTGATAAAGATAATGTTGCCAACAATCCAACGCGTGCAGCATGCGCAGTGGATAAAATCAGCCCGATTATTGGCATCGCAACAACAAAACCAACCAAACATGCGCGCATACTAATTTTTGCGATGATAATTTGCATTTGGCGTGCGATAAATTTATCTGTGGCACCAATTTGATTTAATATTTCTAATTCGTGTTTATGCAACATCGCGATATTGCGCGATATATAAGATACACAAACACCAATCGATATCAGCATTAATATTAACACGAACATAGTAATAGATAACAATTTCCATCCCGCAGACATTGATGTTTGTAATGCAGATGAATGTGTTAAAAACTTTGCACGTGGTTCGATTTGCTGGCGCAATTTTTCCATATCTGAAGTGTTTTTTAATTTGATTTCAAACATAGCTGGCAAATAGTTGTTAACACGCGCGCCATTTGATATCCATGGTTTTAACATATCTTCCATCTGGGATTTAGAAATCTCATTAATCGATTCGATTTTATCAGAATTTTCATTAAGTATTTTTTTTACACTGTTTGTGTTATCTGTGTTTACAATCTGAATCATGGCATATTTGTCCCACTGGTTATTCCAACGTATAACGCCAGTTCCAATAGACAAAGCGATTCCAAACGCCAATACTGATAAAAACGTTAACACAGACAACACGATTGTCATAAATATTGATTGTTCACGAACCAGTGAAAATACTAATGTGTTTTTTTTCATGATGCCTTGCCAATTTCTTCAAATTGTTTAGATATTTCGTTAAAATAATTTTGCGGTTGTGGTCCTTTCCATTGACGGGTGGTGGCAGATGTTTTTTTATCGCGTGCATTGGTAAAAGACACATGATGATTTTCAATAGATATTACCGGAAACGCATAATTATCCAATAATTTTTTATTATGTGTTGCCAATATAATCGTCGTTCCAAATGTCTTGTTCATCTGGATAAACAATTCCATTAAACGCGATGCGTTTTCATCATCTAAATTCCCAGTTGGCTCGTCAGCCAATAATATAGCAGGTTGAATAATAATAGCACGTGCCACCGATACACGTTGCTGTTGCCCGCCACTTAATTCCACAGGATACGCATTTGCGTATTTGCCCAAACCAACCCATTCAAGTGTCTTTGTGACTAATTTTTTTATTTTGTCATTTGATATACCCCTTACACGCAACGGCAGGGCAATATTATCAAACACTGTCATATGTGATATCAAAGAATATTCTTGGAATACAATTGCCATTTTATGACGTAATATTGAAATATCATCATGTGATAATTTTTCACAATCATGACCGAACAATTTAACCGTACCAGATGATGGTTTATGTAATTGATAAATTAAACGCAACAGTGTTGTTTTACCTGCACCACTGGTTCCAGTTAAAAAATAAAACGAACCGTCAGAAATATTAAAAGACACATCCGATAATACATCGTGCTTATTATCGTAATTTGCAGACACATTTGCAAAAGATATAACTGTTTTACCTTCCATAGTATTGGTATGATAGTAAAAAAAAATCATCTGGGCAAGGCATTTTATATTTTTTTAATCACAAAAAATAAAATTTGGAATAATGGCTTTTTCATGATATAATTTTACACATAAAATACAAGAGGGGAAAATCATGAAAAAATTATTGTTCGTGGCATCTGTTGCTGCAATGTTGCCGGTTGCCGGGTTTTCAGAAAACGGATTAAAATATTCGTATGCCAAAGATATGTACGGCGATTTAAATGTTGGATATGGCGCGGATACGAATTCAGAAAAAGCAAAAAATAATATCAAAGATAAATATTATGTTGGTGCTCGCGGTGAATTATCATTATTAAGTTGGGATAACGAATATAAAGAAGCGGTGCCAACAATGCGCGGTTCAGACAGTTATAGTTTTGAACCAGTTTTGGGATTGGATTTATTTGTCGGATATAAATTTTCTGACCTGATACGTACCGATGTAGAAATTGGGTACATTGGTGAATTTAAAGAAACAGAAACAGAATATTATGTAAATTATATGCCTGAAAAGACGACTTTTGCTTTAGAGGCATATTATTTAACGGCAAATATATATTTAAACCTTAAACATGGTTTATATGTTGGTGCTGGTCTTGGTGGCGCATTGACTAATTTATCGCTTGATCATACGTGGTATGAAAAAAGCACAGAAAAGCATTTTTCTTTGATGACCGCCGGGATGTTTGGATGGTCGTATGCGCTTGATAACACAACGGAATTTGATTTAAGATATCGGTTGTCTGCATTTGATGGTGGGGACATCTTTTACAATGGTGTAAGAACAGATGTTGGATATATAATGGATAATTCGTTTTCCGCGGGTGTTCGTTGCTATTTCTAATCAACAACTAATTTTAATTTTATACCAGCGCGATTATCATAACACCCATCAGGGCAAAGATAATCGCGCCAATTGTTAATTGCCAAGAATATTTTTTTACAATATCGTTTGCCTGACGTTGGAAACGCCACAATAAAAAACCAATTATTGCGAAACGACCGGTTCTGAATATCGCAGAAACGCCCAAAAACAGCAATATTGGGTAATGACATAATCCTAAACAAATCGCCAAAACCTTGTATGGTATTGGTGTGACGGCCGTTATTGCAATCATCCAAATTCCCCATTTATTTAATAAAGAATCAATCACAGATTGCACAGCGGCATGATCGGATGGGTTTGGGAAAATTTGTGGGTCTGCAAAAACAGAAATCAACCATGTTCCAATAATATCATACAACCAATAACCAATAATATACGCAATTGCGCCACCAACGATTGAGCCAATTGCCGCCGCCGCGGTTATAGAAAACGCGCGTTTTTTATTTGCAACAATTGCGGGTGTCATAAAAACTTCGGGTGGAATAAATAAAAATATTGATTCACACACCGTCATAAGAAACACAACCCATGCATACCATGGTTCTGATGATTTGTCTAAAATCTTATTTATTAATTTCATAACGGCTATGGTAATTTATTTATGTTCAATTTTGCAAGATAAATAATTTTATCCACTTTACATAAAATATTTTTTATGATAAAATTTTATGGCAGAGAGATGAAAAATTTATCGCGTATTTTAACCGTGATTTTGTGTTGTGCACCTGTTTTTGCGAATGGGGCGGGGCCTGTCGCGACCACGGCTGGATCGAATTTAACTGCATATAATCCCAGTACGGCATACAATAATCAATGGGCAACTGTATCCAATGGTCGTTATGATACAGATAATACGGTCAAAGTAAATTTTGGAAATTGTAATGCAGTGATATTGCGTTGCGCACAACCTAAGTGTGGTGGTGGGTGTTCTGATGCATCTGTTGCGGGTCCAATTGTTGCAGGTTGTGTAAAATCTAACGAAAAATGCAAACAGTATGGCGATGAATTAATCAATTTTATGACTGCACAATTGGTTGCGAATTCCAATGAAAAAATCCAGGAACAACAAATGGCATTGGAACAGGCCAAAATTCAGGCAGAGGCCCAGGCGGCTGCCGCTGCGGCATCAAATGCACAAAATGAACAAATGATTTCACAGATGCAAAACCAAATGATGCAAATGCAGCAACAAATGGCCCAGCAACAGGAAGAAAGTAATCGTCAATTACAAGAGGCCTTGGCGCAACAGGCGGCACAATCTGCGGCTGCATTGGAAAGTATGAAAACTGCGGCGACTGAGGCGGCAAAAGAAAATGAATCTGGAATCACTTCATATCAGCAAGAGGCCATCAATCGTGGCATTTCAACGGATGTTATTGAACGCCAAAAGATTACTGGTCAAATTATGACAGAAATTGAAAATGCCGATTTGAAATTAAAGGCGGTTAAAACCGCAATGCAAAATTCTTTTGATTATGCCAAGTGTGATGCACGCGGTAATAATTGTGGTGTGCCACGGCGCATTAAGAAATGGCGTGAATTGGCAACGGGTTTTCTGGAACCGTATGATGAGGCGATTGGTAAAATTTATCTGGCGTTAACCACGGCACAAGGGGCGGGCGTTGATTTATCACAAATTTATATGATGTTAAGTGATTCTTGTAATTCATGGGGACAATATTTGTGTCAAAAGGCTGATTATATTGATTATGGTAATGGCAAAAGCATACCACGGTCGTGTTATAAAGATTATTCGTGTCTAGAAAACTGTGGACCGTATAGTACAGAAGACAGAACCACAGATTATACAAATAAAGCGTGCGTACAAAAATGTAATTACAAAAATTGTCAGCCATGCACACTATTAAAGATGTTGAATGCGGATGCTGAGGTATATGAGGGCTGGATAAACCCAACAGCAGACGAAGAGACAAACGGGACAGTTGTTGCATGTGCATCAAACGCATTGGATTCGGTGCCGTTGTTTGATCGCCTTGCAAAAAATAAAAATGGTGCGGGATTGGTTAATATGGAAGAATTGGAACACTGGTTGGAACAGGTTGAGCCAAGCACTGCAAAAGGTAGTGAAGATTGTAGCAGCTGTGATGGAGACGACAGAACAAAATGTGGTATGTGTTATTGCGGTATTGAAGATGTAGTTGTCTTAGAACAGGCCGTATCGAAAAAATCTGTCAAAAATTTGACAAAGTCGTTGTGTGTGAAGGAATTGGGGAATATAAACAACAAAGATGAAGCAGGTGAATGTACATATATTAACCCTGTGTTTGGAATTTGCGATACTCATCCATATAATGCAAATATTAAAGCAACCGAATATACAAATGACGGTAAAACAATAAAAACGTCAGAGCAAGAAAAAATGAATCAAATAATTGGATTAAAAATAACGGTGGTTTCGCAACAGATGTATAAACAATATGAATATTTGCGTGCAACATTACAACGGTTTAAAATCCAATTACAAAAGGCGGTTTTGACTGCAAATCTTGAGGCCGCCGGTGCAAAATCCGAAGATGGTTCTGTTTCTTCATCTGGTGGTTTGTTGGGCGGAAATAAAACATCACAATATCGTGATTGTTCTGGTAAAAATATGCAGGGAACATTGGATTGTCTGCGCGAGAATTACAGTGCATTGTCATCACAGATAAATAATAAAAAATGCAATAAAACAGAAAAGACACAGTTAACAAAAGATATTGATATAATAAACGCTATTTTGGATAGTGATGTTCCAGAATGTAAAAATCCTTCTAATGTGACCGCTTGCAAGGATTGTTTAAGCAATTATAACGTTGGGTTGATTAAAATGGACAGAATGATTTCGGATGACGAGGCAAAACGTCGTGGTTATGTCAGATGGTAAATTCAGTTTTTA
>CAMOGA010000007.1 GCA_946613885.1 uncultured Pseudomonadota bacterium | reverse complement strand
GGTTTGCACAAATTCAGCGGATGGCGTGGACCAATTTTAACTGATTCTGGCGGGTTTCAGGTTATGTCGTTGTCTAATCTGGTTAAGATGAAGGAAGAAGGTGTTGAATTTACTTCGCACATTGATGGTGGGGTAAAGCATTTTTTAAGACCGGAAGATTCTGTACATATTCAACATCAATTGGATTCAAATATCACTATGGTTTTGGATGAATGTTTGCATTTGCCAACCACACGTGAAAGGGCGGAAAAAAACGTGGATATGGTGACACGTTGGGCGCAACGCAGCAAAGATGCTTTTGTTAATCGTGATGGATATGGAATTTTCGGAATCGTTCAGGGTGCTGATTTCCCAGATTTACGTGAAAAATCTGCGCATGATTTGGTTGAAATTGGTTTTGATGGGTATGCAATTGGTGGTTTGGCGGTTGGTGAACCCCAAGAAGTAATGTTTAATATGATTGCAACTGTCACACCACATTTGCCAATTGATAAACCAAGATATTTAATGGGTGTTGGAACACCACTGGATATATTGGGCGCGGTTGAACGCGGTGTTGATATGTTTGATTGTGTTATGCCAACACGTGCGGGTCGTACCGCCCAGGCGTTTACTAGACACGGTACGTTAAATATGCGTAATGCAAAATATACTGATGATGCATCGCCAATTGATGACAAATGTGGATGCCCAGCATGCAAATTATCACGTGCCTATATTCATCATTTGGTAAAATGTAACGAGATATTGGGTGCAACACTGTTAACACAGCATAATTTATGGTTCTATCAAGATTTAATGCGTGATATTCGCAAATCTATAGAACAGGGTAAATTCCAAGAATTTAAAAATGAATTTATTAAAAATTACACAGGGGAATAAAAATGACAAAGAAAACAACAACAACCAGTATAAAAAAACCGGTGTTGGTTTTAAATGATGTAAATAAATTTTATTTGGCAACCCAAGAAGTGACTGGCGAAAGTATGGGTGATTTGTTTTTCGTTTTATCGTTGTTTTTGCCTGTAAAAAACGGTACAACGATGATTCAACCACAAACAGAAATAAACGCATTTGATAATGCCGAATCTGCGTCTGTATATTATGAAACTTTGTCGCGTTATTGCGATTTTAATGAAAAATCAGACAAGGCGGAAATGGTCAGAGATGCGATTAACAAATTTAAAAAACACGCAAGTGAAATGATAGGTTTACAAAATGCCAGATAAAAGAAAAGAACACAAAAATCCACCTAAAAAAATCAAACGTGTTGTCGATTATTGTCAAACACCACCATTTTTTGATGATGAAAAAAGTTATTTCAAGGTTATATATATCATAGATTCTGGTAATTTAATAAATGATGTGCGAATGAAATATACTGAAACAGTGGTATTTAATAGTTTAGAAGACGAAGAAAAAAATGTATCGAAATTCGCGCAATCTAGACGATTGTTAAAGGAAAAATTGGAATCACAAATAATGGCAACTGGTGCAAATCGGTTGAATGCAGAATTTTGTGCCAAAAAATTATTAAAATCCAGATAAACAAATCCCATTGAAATAAATGTGGAAATAGGGTATCATATAAAACATAAATCTAAGGGGGATATTATGCCAAAAAAACAAATTGAAGTTATTGATATGGGCGGTAAAAAAACTGTCGCAAAAAAGACATCTGTGATAACAACCACTAAACGTATATTTGCGGTTATTTCTGTAATATGGATTATATTTGTTGCATGGTTTCCATTACATGTGAAAAATACTTATTCTGGACCAATTAAAAAATCTATGGTTGTGTCAATGTTCTTTGATTTGCAACGAAATATTGCAAAACAATACGAAAAATTATTAGACGGAATTAAAAATTCTATCAATCTGGAAAAACCAATTGGTGTTGCAATTGAAAAAGTTAAAATAGTTGAAGGTGGTGTTAACAAAGTTACCGATACCACGGCCAAGGCCAAAGAACAAACAAACAAAGTAAAAACAGAAACATCGCGTGTGTCTGCGTTTGCGGGTATTGCAAATCGGTTTGGTGTGAAAACAACCGGTGTGGACAAAGCGGTGGAAAAAGTAAACAACACTGTTGATACGGCAGATAAAAATATTGCCAAGGTTGATGCAGTGGCAGAACAAGTAAATAAAAAACTGGATTCTGTGAAATCTGAATTAGTAAAAATTTCCCAAACCGAAGTTGATAAAATGATTGACGAAGCCGTTAAACATCAACTGGATAAACATTCTGGCGGATTGGGAACAACGTTGTTGACTAATTATGGTATCAAACATGTGTATCCATGGCGGCCGTCTTCGTGGCCTGTGGCGGTTAAGATTTATAATGATTTAGAAAAATCAGATGTTGGCGTTGTTCAAATTTTAACCAATACTGTTAATAAATATTTTAACTATGTTGCCTGGGGGTTGGTAATCGCAGCATGGGCGGTTGGATTTGTAATTTGGATGATGGCATTTAAAAAGGTAAAACAATTCTTGTCACCGTTCATTGTTTGCCCACGGTGTGGTCATACGTTTGCGGATAAACGAACCGCCATGGGTTTAATTAAGGCGTTTCAACCGTGGAAATGGTTTTAATATACGTACACACATTGCCGCCCAATGTTGGGCGGCGTTTTTATTTTTGTTTTTATTAGATGATATGATATAATACCAAATATGTGATAAGGAGAATTATATGGCAAAAGTGAATGATTTTCGTGATGCTGTTGAATTGATAAATAATAAACGACAGACTGTTGATGAAGAAGCAAATATTAGTTATATGTCTGACATGTCGAATTGGGTTTGCGTTCATGCGACAAATTATAAACCGAGACGTAATAAAAACGGACAATTATATATTGAATCCACTGGGATGGCAACGGGATATGAATATCCACGCGCAACAGTTCATTTTACAATAAATCAAATTGTTTCTGGGCATATGGGTGGAAATTGGGATGCGCAACCATTTGTTGTGTTGGCACCCTATAATGATTTAGTAAAAGAAAACACCAACCCACAAGAGCTGGCAACCGAAGATACTTATTTTATTCCAAATCCTGATACGGGATTGGTTTTGCCATCCAGTACACATATTATAAAACCAAATAATGATACTCTGTTCACAATTGGTGAAACGGAATCAACATATAAAACGGATTATTTTACCGATGAAGAGATTGAAACAATTTTATCGTTTGTTGACCCGTTTCAGCGTGCAGAATATGAAAAATATGATAAATGTGATTTTACAGAAGACGAAGTAGAAAGCCTTTTACAATGGGAAGACAAATTAGTAAAAGAAAATTATAAAAAATCAAAAGACAAACATGCTTTTTTACATGGTTTGTTTGAAGAAACTAGAATTGTTATATTAACCAAATTTTTACGTGAAATGGTCGTGCGTATGGCCATGGAAAAGATGGGATCAAGATATGTTTTGTCCCATGAAGATGAAATTTCTCGCACGGTGGCACGGGTTGCAATGGATAATGGAATTGCCGGAAATAGCGGAAACAAAGGGCATAGCATTTCTTTAGAACATATGTTTGAAAATAAATCATATTCTTATATTAGATTGATTCAGATGTGTCAAACAATGAACATTGAAAATATTTATAATTACTTTGTGGATGCTTTTGATTATCTGCAAGAATGCGAAATTAATATATGGAATATATTTGCCAAAGGCAAATCATTTGATATGTATCAAGTATACGAACAGGAGTTTTTGAAATACATCGATATGAAAAAATCTTTTATTGAAGAAGATAAAGAACGTGCGGAAAAATATCCTGATAAACATATATATGAAAAAAAATTACAAGCAAAACTGGAATCTGTAAAAAAACTGGAATCTGGTGGAATCGCGGCATATAACCCATATCTGGATACGGTGTTGCATCGTAATGCCGCCAGATTATCACAAGAGTATACCAAGGCATTGGAAAAATTAAAACAACATCCAGATTATCCATTGTTAATGCAAATGTTGCAAGATTTAGAAAAAGGTATCAAATGGGTCAAGATTGCAGATACGTGGAAAAAACCGTATGATAGTAATGCGGATATGCCACGACCAGCAGATTTGGGTTTAACCAATCGTGAGATGTAAAAAATACCGCCCATTGTTGGGCGGTTTTTTATTTTTGTTTTTCTGCCTGTTGTTTACGTAATTTATTAAATGGTAATCCAGACATTTGTTTTGCAAAATCTATTTGTTTTGCATACTTTTGTTCAATTTGTTGTTTTTTAGCGGTCAGTTCTTCGTATTGCTTTACGGCCTCTAAAATATTCGATGTGGCATTTTGTGCGTTTTTTAAATCTGCGTTTTTGTCACGTAATTCTTGCACGCCTTTGATAGAGTTTTCTTGATTTTTTTGTGCGATTTTTAATTGTTCGGTTATATCGTTCAGACGCGCATCACGTTCGGTAATTAAATCATGAATTTGCATTTGTAATTGTAAGATTTTATTACGTTTATTGTGTGCTTGATTAATTTCATATATATCATATTGATTGCCATGATATGCTTTTTTTTGTGTTGAAACAATATATTTTATTTGGGCGTGTTCGGTCAGATATTTAAATATATTAAACATATCGTCAATTGGTAATAATGGAATTTGCGATACTTGACGAATCGCTTTATACACTTTATCACGTTCCCCATGTTTTGGAATAACATTGAAAGTAGAGTGTTCATTGATTCCGCGAATACGACACAGATATCCTTTGGTATCTGATAATTTTATCTCATAAATACTGTGAAAACGTTTTGGGATTGTTAATTTGCCGGTTTTGCTGTCGATATTTTTGTATGCGTTTACATAATCCATGTTTGGCAAATCGGGGACAAACGATGAATTTCCAAAATTGTTAAAAGAATCCATAAATTCTGTGTTTGTATATAATTTAGAGATATGCCAATAAATATTGCTGACAATAGTTCTGTTTTGTTGATGTTTTCTTTTAAGTATCGTCTTTTTGTTAAGTTCGTGCAAATGTTCTTGAACAGTAAAATTGTTCAATACACTATTGCGTGCTTCGCGTGGAAGCTTATTTAATATTGGTTCGATATATGTTTCGTAATAATTAATAATCATATCAACTCCTTGTTTTTTTAGCTTGTAATGTTTAACATAAAAATATTTTTCAATCAACGTATTTTTAAGTTTTTTTATTCATATCGCAATACGATAGTATAAAAAACAAATTTGTCAACATTAATTTTCTTTTTTCGCAATCCGCCTGCGTTTCACTACGGCGAGATTCTCGCCCCTTTGCCCGAGATATTTAAAAACCACCCTTTCGGGTGTTAAATCTTTGGTGCGAGCAAAGTACTTCGGCAACTAAAGTTGCCTCGCCTCGCAATCCGCCTGCGTTTCACTACGGCGAGATTCTCGCCCCTTTGCACAAAAACAAAAAACACCCTTTCGGGTGTTAAAACTTTGGTGCGAGCAAAGGGGCTCGAACCCTCGACCTCAACCTTGGCAAGGTTGCGCTCTAGCCAACTGAGCTACGCTCGCATTGCGGAAAGCATTTTGACATATTAAAAATCATTTTGCAAGAAAAAAATAATATCAACATAATTATTCTTGGTATCTTGCCATGGTAAATAAATTTTTTAATCCAGATTGTTTACGTTTTTTATAAATCTGGATGATATAGGTATAAAATCAAACGATTGACTTAATTTTTTGTTTGTGATATTATGTTCTGGCAAAAAGGGTATTGTATGAAAAATACAAAAGAAAAATTATTAGAAAACGCAACGCAAATGTTTGCTGAATATGGATTTGATGGGGTTTCAACCCGTGATTTGGTTGCGATGTCTGGGGTGAATTTGTGTACGATAAATTACTATTTTGGTTCAAAACAAAAATTATATGATGCCGTTATTGATAAAATAATTATGGATGTAAAAACTTCTTTTGTTGATAGATTAGATTACGAATTGGAAAATCATAATATGTCATCTTTGAATCAATTGTTGTTTGCAATTGGGTCTTTTTTTGATTATGTGTTTTCTGATAAAATATCAAACGCGATGTCTTTGATTACAATACGCGAATTTTTGATGCCTTTGTCCAGTGGTAATAAGATATATACTGAAATTTTGGGGCCGTTGAAAATGCGTGCTGCAAAATTAATTATGGATATTACTGGATGGGATAAAACAACTGCGGATATTCAGGCACATTGTATGGTTGGACAAATTATGTCTTTCAAAGTGCATCAAAACGCTGTGCGGTATACACGAAATTTTTTGCAAGATGTAAAACAACAAATTTTGGAAAATTGCAAAACATTGTTATCTGATAATAAACCCAGGGGTATAAAATGAAGTTAGTGAAACACGATAGATTGAATTACAGTTTTTGCGATACGGCTGCAAATTTATCCGCAGTTGGTGCATTTCAATTGGTCGAAGATGCAATCTGTGAAATGATGGGCGAATTAAAATTGGATGGCGAAACATGTGTTCGTGAATATGATGCAACGTGGGTTTTTGTGAAAAACAGGGTTGAAATTCGCCGGCCTGTACACTGGATGGATGAATATGTTATTGAGTGTGCAATTACTGATATTGGTGGGGTTAAATTGTTGGTGGATACGGTTATAAAATCTGGTGGTAATGTGGCGGTGGTTTCGCGTGCAGAATTATGTGCAATTGATCATCAATCTGGACGTATTCGTCGGGCAAATACTGTGGGGGTAGATGATAAAATTAAACCCGAGAAATTTGATGTAGATATTGAATTTCAAAAAATTGATTTTACCCCAATTGATTTATTGGATACTGTGGTGGTGCGCAGTTCGGACATTGATTTTAATCGTCATACAAACAATGTTGCATATGTCAGATATATTGTTAATCAATATGATGCAAATTTACGTGGTCAAAGGCCCATCTGTGCAATTGAAATCCGATATATAAATCAATCTTTTGAAGGAGATACCTTGAAAATTTATCGTTGTGGCGATGGTGTGTTCAGCATATACAGTAACGACAAAAATGTTATAAATTGTACGTTGATGTAAATAATAAAAATCTGTTGCGACAAATTAAAATAAATCTTAGAATCATCTGGCATGTAAAAAAGGGGGGATAAATGTTTAAAAAGATATCAAAACGTCAAATTGGTTTTTCTGTTGCTGTTATCGCAATATGTGCGTGTGCGTTTTGTGTGTATAAATGGTTGTTTGTTACGCCGTTTATGTATGCTGGCACGTTGGAAACATCACGTGTTATATTAACATCGCATGTATCGTCAGATGTTAAAGAAATTTATGCCGCAGAGGGCACTAATGTGTCAGCTGGGGATGCACTGATGGAATTATCGTGTGATATGCAAAAAATATCGGCCACCCAAATAGATAATGATTATGAACGCATTGTGGAATTACACAAACGTGACCATGCGTCCCAGGCAGAATTAGATGCGATAACTGCACGAAAAAATACGAACGATTTACAATTACAATGGTGTCATGTGACATCGCCAATTGATGGTATCGTGACCGCAAAGTTTCGTGAGGTTGGTGAATCTGTGGCACCAGGAACAACATTGATAACAATATCAAATCCATCGGATATATGGGCGTATTTTTATGTTCCATATGATATGTTGTATAAATTATCTGTGGGACAACATGTTGTTGGTGTTTTACCAGAAGCTGATAATATGCAATTTGATGGACAGATTATAAAAATTAGCGAAACAGCAGAATTTACCCCGAAAAATGTTCAAACACGTGAAGAGCGTATGCGTTTGGTGTACGGAATCAAAGTCAAATTTGATAATACAGATAAAATATTAAAATCTGGTATGACAATAGAAAGCGATTTGATAAATGCAAATAAATAAAAATCGTGTTGAAATTAATGTAAAAAATGTATCCAAATCGTTTGGTTCGGTGCGTGCTTTGCATGACGTATCATTACATTTTGAAACAGGAAAATTATATGGAATTATTGGGCCTGCAGGTGCGGGAAAAACCACACTGTTCCGATTGATGCAACATCTGATGTCTGTGGATTCTGGCGGATTTGAATATGTTATAGATAAACAATCTGTGCCTTTTGATGATTTTCGCGATAATATTGCATATATGCCACAAAGTCAAAGTTTGTATTCTGATTTATCTGTGGCGGAACATCTGGATTTTTTCAGGCGTTTATACAGCATGGATGATGCAGAATTTCAATCTAAAAAACGGGAATTGTTAAAAATGACCCGTCTGGATAAGTTTTTAGACAGGACAGCAGGCAATTTGTCTGGGGGAATGTATAAAAAATTAGGTTTGATGTGTGCTTTATTACGTTCGCCCCGCGTTATGTTATTGGATGAACCCACAAATGGTGTTGATCCGATTTCGCGGCGTGAATTTTGGAATTTGTTGCACGAATCAATATTGTCTGGAATTTTGGTCATTATGACAACTGCATATATGGATGAAGCAGAACGTTGTGACGATGTTGTTTTAATGGATGATGGACATGTTTTGGCAAATGGCGAACCGTCTGAGTTATTACATAAATATAAATGCAGGAATTTTGATGAATTTTTCTTGAAACGTGGGGAAAAATAAATGGCAGATTTTATGGTTGATGTTGAACATTTGGATGTTTGTTTTTCCGGATTTTATGCTGTGCGGGATGTATGTTTTTCGGTTGCGCCGGGTGAAATATTTGGCTTTTTGGGTGCAAATGGCGCAGGAAAAACAACAACAATTCGTGTGCTGTGTGGTTTGTTGCGTGCAACAAATGGTCGTGTGGTTATCGATGGTATTGAATTTGTTCCAGGCGCAGAAAATGATATTAAGCAAAAGGTTGGTTATATGTCACAACGTTTTACGTTGTATGATGAATTATCCATTGCTGAAAATTTTGATTTTGCGGCGGCTTTGCGTCAAATACCACATAACATATATATCAAAAATCGTAATAATTTATTAAAATTTATCGAATTTGATGAAAACATGAAAACCGTTGTCAAAGATTTACCAGGGGGAATCAAACAAGAAATTGCATTGTGTATTGCGTTATTGCATGACCCAAAGATTATATTTTTAGATGAACCAACAGCAGGGGTTGCACCGGTTGCACGTGAACGTTTTTGGCAATTAATAAAACAGTTGGCAAAAAATGGCAAAACAGTATTTGTGACAACGCATTATATGGATGAAGCAGAAAATTGTAATCGTATCGCGTTGATGCGTTCTGGGGAATTAATCGCATTGGATAGTCCAAAAAATCTGAAACAAAAAATTTTTGGCGATGGGATTTTATGTTTTACACCGTGTGTAAAAAATCCTAAAATGCCGCCCAAAAAAGACGTTGAAATTTGTGAGCCGTTTGGTATTCATTGGCATATAAAATTTAAGAAAGGTATCAATGAGGCGGCACAAATAAAAAAATATTCTAATGATTTTAATATAAAATATATTGCACCTTCATTGGAAGATGTGTTTATTAAATTAGTAGAAGGCAGTGCCAGATGATAAATGTAAAAAAATATTTTTCGTGGCATCGTGCAATGGCGATATTTTCCAAAGAATTCAAACATGTTTTGCGTGATCCGTTTACGATGTTTATTGCTCTGTTATTGCCGTTGATTGTTGTTTTGGTTTTAGGAAATGCAATTGAATTTAATGTAAAATCTATCAAGTTAGGATATGTCGATAACGATCGTAGTCAAACATCGCAAAATTTAATAGAAACGTTTGGCAGTTCTGGATATTTTAAACCGTATGCTGTAAATAACCCAGAAGACAGTTTTAATGAGATTATTACTGAACGTGCCCGCGCGGTGTTGGTTGTGCCACCAGATTTTGAACGCGAAATAGATGCTGGTCGCGTTGGACGTGCGCAGATTATATTGGACGGTGCAGATAACACATCAATATCTGCAATTGGGATGTATTTGAATTCCATAATGGTAAATTCTTATTTTAAAATATATGATTTGCCAAAAAATATGATGCACAACAGTTTTTCGTTTAAAACCAGATATTTATTTAATCCAGAATTAAATTCCCGTTGGTTTGCAATTCCTGGATTGGCGGCTGCGATTATTGCGTTGGTGGCAATTATGTTAACAACATTGACAGTGTGTCGTGAATGGGAACGTGGGTCAATGGAAATGTTGTTGTCAACACCGGCAACACCATCAGAAATCATATTTGGTAAAGGGATGCCGTATGCAATATTGTCTTTTATCGGTTTTTTATTTGTTTTTGTGTTGGCACGAACTGTGTTTGGCGTTCCCTTTGTTGGCAGTTATATCATTTTATTTTTAGGAACAATATTGTTTATATTGGGATATCTGGCGATTGGATTGTTTATATCAATTTCAACCCATAAACAAGAGGTGGCAATTCAATTCGCAATTATCATAGGTTTGTTGCCAACACTTGTGTTGTCCGGATTTTTATTTCCTGTCGAATATATGTCGCCAGGATATCAATTTGTGTCGTCTGTGTTGCCTGCGCGTTTTTATATGGATTTGGTGCGGGATCAATTTTTAAAAGGCAGTTCGTTCATGGATATGTTGCCAGATATAGGATTTTTAGGAATTATAGCAATTTTATTAATTGTGATATGTATAGCAAGATTTAAAAGGACGCTGGAATGAGGATTTGGGGATTTTTTAAAAAGGAAATTATTAGTATGTTGCGTTCTCCTGCGTTGGTGGTTGCGGTGTTGATTATGCCGGCTGTGCAAATTATTATATTGTCTGGTGCTTTGACGTTAGAAGCCAACAATATTCGTTTGGCAATCGATATGGAACCAAATGATATTGTTATGCAGAAAGTATATAATCATGCAATTGGTTCTGGTTATTTTATACGTGCAGATGATACAACCAAAGATGCGGTTTCTGCGGTTCAATCTGGATTGGCAGATGTCGCAATAATTGCGCCATCTGGCGGATTAGAATATGCAATTGCACGTGGTGGTGGCGAAATACAGATGTTGATAGATTCCATGAATATATTAAAGGCACAATCTATCGAGGCATATTTACAGGGTGTTGTTGTGGCCACCGCTGCAGAAATGGGTTTTAATTTAAATTCTGTTCCGATACAATTTTCAACACGAACATTGTTTAATCCAGAAATGAATACTAAATGGTTTATGGTTCCTTCGTTGGTTGCAGTAATTGCATTTATAATGTTGATGATTTTAATAACAACTGCGATAACCAAAGAAAAAGAAATTGGCACATTTGAAACATTACTGGCGGCACCAATATCAAAATTTGGAATTCTTATGGGAAAAACTTTACCGTATGTATTGGTTGGTTTTGTTTCTATGTTGATTGTGTTGTTTGTGGGAATGATTGCTTTTAATGTTCCGTTTGTTGGTTCTGTGGTTGCTTTCGTTTTAACGTTTTTGGCATTTTGTGTTGCCGGAACAGGGATGTCTGTGTTGTTGTCAAATTATACAAATACCCAGCAACAGGCATTGTTAGGTGTAATGATTGTTGCTTTTTTCAGTTTGATGTTTTCTGGGGCTTTGATACCTTCTGAAAACTTTCCGATTGTTTTGCGTTGGGTCAGTTTTATAAATCCATTAACACACTATGTTTTTTTAGTGCGCGGTATTATGTTAAAGGGGACAACGTTCGGATATTTTGCTTACCACGCAGGAATGATGATAATCGTTGGGTTAGTGTTGTGGGTGATTGCAATCAAGAAATTTAAAATAACTTTGAATTAATGGGGGAAATAAATGAAAAAATATTGTGGATTAATTTTAGTGTTAACAACGTTGCCAGCAATGGCAGATATGTATTCGGAATTACAAAATGTATATGATAGCAACCCAACAATACAATCTGCGCGTGCGGATGTTAATGTTGCAAATGCAGATGTTGATGCGGCGCGCAGTGGATATAAACCTTATTTGGGTTTAACAGGTAATATAGGTGTCGCACGTACAAATTTACACATTGATAATCAAATGTTGGGACAATTTGTTGATGATGATGTAGATTATGTTCCAACCGAAATAGGGGTGCAGTTTCAACAAAATTTGTTTTCTGGCTTTTCAACTGTGGCAGGGATAAAAAGTGCCAAGGCTGCACGTACTGCATCTGAATCTGCGTTGCGTGCAACGCAAAGTGCAGTGTTCTATGATGCGATAAATGCATATATTAATGTTTTAAATACGCGTGCTGTATTGGATTTAGCCAATGGAAATGAAAAAGTATTAACACAATATTATGATAATTTTAAAAATCGTCAACGTGTTGGACAAATGACTAAAACTGACGTGGCACAGGCATCCGCACGGTTAGAGGCATCAAAATATCAAATTGCTGATGCCCAGGCAAATTATGATAATGCGTTGGAAACATTTCGCCGTATATATGGTACAGATGTGACCGATTTTACAGATATAGATTTATCACGTATGGATAAATATTTTCCACAATCACTGGCAGATGCAGAAGAATATGCTTTGAAAAATAATCCGGCATTATTGGCATTGGATTCTAAACGCAAAGCGGTTAATGAAAATGTTGTTGTGGCACGCAAATCAATATTACCATCTGTGGATGTGCGTGCACAATACATGCAGGTTAATAATATGCCTGTTATTGACAGAATACGTGATGGACGGGTTGGGTTGTATGTGTCTGTACCGTTGTATGACAAAGGAAATGCATTTGCCCATGTGGACAAGGTTCGTGCCACAGTTGCTGGTATTGATGAACAACGTATTGATACAAAAAATAAAGTTATTGAAAAATTGCATGCTGCGTGGAATGTTTATAATGCACAAGATGCGGCAATACGTGCCGCTGAATCTGGTGTAAAGGCCGCCGAGATGGCATTAAATGGCGTTCGTGATGAACAAAAACACGGTCGCCGAACAGTATTGGATGTTTTAAACGCAGAACAAGAATTATTAAATGCACGTGTGTCTTTGGTTAGGGCGCAACACGGAAAAACATCTGCGTATTTTGCAGTTTTGGCGGCAATGGGCAATTTAACACCTGAAAAATTGGGGTTAAGTGTAAAGAAATAATATGATGAAATTATTTTTCGCCCTGCAAAGGGCGTTTTTTTATTAATGTCTTGAAATATATCCAATTTTTTGGCTAGAATACAATTAAGATAAAGGGGATAGATATGACACAGATATTACCAGAAGTTTATTTGGATTATTCCGATATTTTAATCCGACCAAAAATGGGTATAAATTTAAATTCCCGTAAAGACGTTAATTTATCGCGTCTATTTAAATTCAAACACGGGCAAACACGAACAGGTTTAGGTATTTTTAATGCAAATATGGCGACAGTTGGTAATTTTGACGTTGCCAAAAAGTTATTGTCACGCGGGATGTTCGCAACGTTGCATAAACATTATTCTGTGGATGAAATAGGAAAATTTTTAGAATCTTGTCGAACGGAAAATATACCTTTGGATAATTTGTTTATAACAATAGGTTTAAGAAATGCAGACAATGAAATAAACAAATTAAAAGAATTAGAATCTAAATATAATTGGGTGTCACCACGTAATATTTGTATTGATGCGCCTAATTTTTATATAGGGCGCGCTTTGGATGTTTTGGCACAGGTGCGGAATAATTTTAATGATGCGGTTATTATGGCTGGGAATATCGCCAGTTCTGATATATGTTTAAAGTTATTGGATTATGCAGATATTATCAAATGTGGTATCGGCAGTGGTTCTGCGTGTTTAACCCGTAAACAGACCGGTTGTGGTGTGCCAATGGTGTCGTTGATTTTGGAATGTGCGGATGTTGCACATTCTGTAAATGGACATATTTGTGCAGATGGTGGAATTGTTGATATTGGCGATATCTGCAAGGCATTTTGTTTGAATTCTGATTTTGTGATGGCTGGCGGTATTTTTGCAGGTACAGACGAGGCTGCCGGTGACATCGTTGAAAAACTTTTTGAAACATCTGAAATTATCGATAATAAACGTGTGATTCAAACAAAGTGTTTTAAACAATATTATGGAATGTCTTCGGAGTATGCGAATAATAAATTTGCAGGCGGAATGTCAAATTATAAAACATCCGAAGGTCGCGAGTTATTGATACCTTATACCGGGGCACTGGACAAGGTTTTACAGGATATTATGGGCGGGGTTGCATCGTGTTGTACGTATATTGGCGCATCTTCGGTTAAACATATGTCAAAATGTGCTACGATTATCCAGGTTCACAATCAATTGAACAAAGTATTTGAAAAGTATTCTGTATGATTGAAAAAAGTTGACATGGCCATCATATATGATAATTTAACACCATATAAAAAGGATTTTATATGGTGTATATTTATGAAAAGCAAATTATTGATAAATTTACGCAATTGGTAAAACAACCTGATTTTGAAAAGAATTATCGTGTAGATATAAAATGGGGTGGTTTGGATAGCAGTACTGATGTTTGTGATGTATTTTATAAGGAACAAAAGATTTTTACCGTTCGGAAATATATGAACAGATATATTACTATAAAAATACCTGGTGAACAAGATTTACGTTTTTCAGATACTGTTATGAGCGGAGACCAAGAATTATATGAAGCAGCTTTGAGTGTTTGGTACGCATTATTATATGTTTATCGTAAACAGCAAGAACCAATACTGAAACAAGAACATTTGCAACAACAGATAGAACAACAGGCAGAACAATCGCGCATAAAACAAGAACAGAACAGAATATTGAATAAGATAGATGGTTTTATCAAAATGGCAAATGTGCAATCAAAATAAAGGTTTGGATTAATTATTACTTTACTTTTGAATTCTTTTGGTTAATAATGTGAAACGTTATGAAACGCAGTATAAAAAAATCTTCGTTATAAAGGTGCGACCACAGAAATCACGGCGGGCGCACTTAAAACATGCACCCGTTTTTTAATAAATAGACAAAGGAAAACAAAGATGACTGAAAATACGACAATATCAACGAACGAATTAACCGCCCGTTTGCAAAAGGTTGAAAATATTAAACAACGTGATGGTGTTGTATGGAAAGATAAATTTGAACGCAGCCATAAAATTTGTGAAGCACGTGAATTATCTGATGATACACCGGTTAAATTGTGCGGACGTGTGACGGCTTTGCGTTGGTTGGGCAAATTAATGTTTGGTCGTATTTATGATATCGAAGGCGAAATCCAATTTTCTATGTCTCGTGAAGAATTGGGCGAAGAAAATTATAAATTTATGAAGGCCAATGTTGATATGGGTGATTTTATCGGTATTACCGGTGTTTTGTATCATACTACGGCTGGGGAATTGACGGTACGTGTATCAAGTTATGAAATTTTAGCCAAGGCATTACGTCCTTTGCCTGAAAAATATCACGGATTGACAGATATGGAAACACGGTATCGTCAAAGATATTTGGATATCGTTTCAAATCCTGATGCCAGGGCGGCTTTGTATGGTCGTTTCAAGATGACACAGAATTTGCGTGATTTTATGAACAGACATGGATTTTTGGAAATTGAAACACCGATTATGCAAAATATCGCATCTGGGGCGGCTGCAAAACCGTTTACCACACATCATAATGCATTAAACGTTGATTTCCAATTACGTATTTCGCCTGAATTATTCTTGAAGCAGGCAATTGGTGCGGGTTTTGATCGTGTTTATGAAATTGCTAAAGATTTTCGTAACGAAGGTATGGATGCAATGCACCTGCAAGAATTTACCATGATTGAATGGTATGCTGCATATTGGGATTATAGGAAAAATATTGATTTCACATGGGCCATGGTTCAAGAATTAATTCAAAAGGCACGTGGAACATTACAAATTGAATATCAGGGTACGCAATTGGACTTTTCAAAATATGACATGATTGATTATACTGCCAAGATGAACGAATTGTTTGGGTGTAATATTCTGGATTTTGATGATGTTGATGTGTTGCGTCAAAAATTGGTGGATATGGGAATGTTCCCAATGTCTGAATTGGAAGATTTGAAATCTTTGGCAACACTGGTTGATTATGTGTATAAACGTAAAATCCGCGTTAATATTGTTCAACCAACATTCTTGTACAATTATCCTGCGTATATGGTGCCATTGGCGCGTCGTAATAATGAAGATGAACGCAGATTAGATATGTATCAGTTGTTGGTCGCAGGTGGCGAATTATGCAAGGGTTATTCTGAATTGGTTAATCCAATACAACAGGCCAAGGCATTTGAAGATCAGGCAAAAGATATCGCCGGTGGTGAAGAAGAAGCGTTTAATCCTGATAACGATTTTGTTCGTGCAATGGAACATGGTTTTCCACCAATTTCTGGTGTGGGTATGGGAATTGACAGATTGTCAATGATTGTCTTTAATCAACCCAGTGCGCGTGATGTTGTGCTGTTCCCAATAATGAAATAGGGGTGTAAATGTCAGAAAAACCAAATGCAATCATCAGAACATTAGAACATGATAATCAAAATCTGGCGGTGATTAATGATGCATTGCAATCTGGGCGTATTAATGATGATGCCGCAGAATACCTGCGGTTGGTTTATTCCAATGGGATGGATTGGTTTCGTGAAGTATTCCATTTTTTAGGAAAATGTCTGGGCGCACCCAAGGCCGCAGTTGTCCCATACGACAAAGAACACAATACTGGGATTAATATAAAAATGCAAATTGCAGATATTAACCCACTGGAAACATATTTGGTTCAACATCGTTTGGATGCAGACCCAATGCGAAATCAGTTTTTTACTTCGCATGAAAAATATCAAATTGATTTGTCTGTTTCTTCGATTGTGACTGTGATTGTTGGGGCGCAAAAAAATGTTCATCGTGCAATTGATAAAATAACCGGCAAATATTATAACGAATATCTGGATACGGTATTGATTGCGACCAGAGATGTTATGTCGCAATATATGGATTCTCAATCTTTGTTGGGACTGGAAACAAAAATACGGGAACGCTTTGCCGCTAAATATATCACAGATGCCGCGGCAACAGTATTGGATTTGATTGGTGATGTTGATAAAAATATTGCGGTTAAATTGGTTCGCAGATTGGATAAAATTCGTAAACCATATACACGTTTATGCGATGTGTGGCGTATAAAATGTTTGTTTGATTTAATACCTCAGGTGCGGACTTTTATAGAACGGATGCAGGAATTAATGCCAGAGAGAATTTTAGAAATTCGTGATAAGTTTTATGATATTAAAAATCCGCGCAATTATCGTGACGCAAAGATAATTATCAATATTGGTAAAGATGGCGCAGTTGTTCCAATGGAAATTATTTGTCAGGTGCGTAAATTTTTCGAAGCAGAAATTCAAACGCACGGCGATTATGAATCTATCAGATGTGGGGACGATGGTTGCGATATCAAAGAACGTGACGCATCAAATCATATGGAAACCGGGGTTCAGCAATACAATTTGATGATTGTGGAATGTTTGAACGATTTGTTTGACCGGGTTGGATGGAATATTTTGTATTCTCGTGATCATGATGTGTCTATGTTTGAGGGATTTCCAAAAGATTTAAAAATTTATTATCCACAATATGTCATAGATTCTATACGCAGAAAATTGATTTTGGCGGTGGAAAATGAAATATTTCATATGTCCCATGTTCCTGCCAAGTTGTCAAAAGAACAAGAAAATAAAATTTTCTTGTATATGGCGCGATTTATTCTGATTTCGGCTATGCCATATCTGGGAAATGATTGGCATGTTCCATCTGACGATATTGCGGGCAAATTATTTAATTTTGTGATGAAGGAAATCCAACGGTATTACAAGAAATAGTATTGGATTTTTATCCTTGTTATATTTACTTGCGTTTTTTGTAAAAATTAATGTAAAATACAGCTAGAGGTTATTGATGGTGTATAATAACCGTAACAAGCATAAGGAAAGGATTGATTATGCGTCAAGGAAAGGTTAAATGGTACAACGGTAAAAAATGTTTTGGTTTTATTGCCCCGGATACTCCAAATGAAGATGGAAACACAGATGATGTATTTGTTCATTCTTCTTCGTTAAAAGCGGCAGACATTCGTTATTTAAACGAAAACGATATTGTCGAATTTGAAGAAGAAGTTCGTAATGGTAAATTGTCTGTGACGACAATCAAATTGATTCAACGCGATGAAGAATCTGCAAAAAGATTTCAGGAACGTCGTGCAGAACGTCGTCGCGCACGTGAAGAACGTAAATCACGCGAAGAACACAAAGAAAAACGTTCTGGATTTGCGTTTTGGAAAAAATAATATCTTTTGATATCAGATAAAAAAACACCCGATTGGGTGTTTTTTTTGTTATTTTATTGTTTTTGCCAATGGGTGTGCATGTTTATACACGTCCATAATTTCAGACATGTTCACTTTGGTATATAACTGTGTTGTTGATAATGATGCGTGCCCCAACAGTTCTTGCAGCGAGCGTAAATCTGCGCCACCAGACAACAGGGCGGTTGCAAACGTGTGCCTTAATGCATGTGGTGTCACGTAATCTGGTAATTGTAAATAATTACGCAGGTTTTCTATAACTTTTTCTGCCATGCGTGGCGACATCGGTAATCCACGAACACTGCGAAATAGGGGGGCAGATGGAGATGTTCCAAACGGTGTTGCTTTCATGTATTTGCCAATGGCGGTATTTACCGCCGGCAATACCGGAACAATACGTTCTTTGTTTCCTTTACCAACAATTCGTAAAGAATCAGGTGCACTAATAACATCGCTGTTTTTTAACGATAATGCTTCACTGATACGTAATCCGCATCCGAATATTAAAACAACCAATGCCCAATCACGCGCCGCAATCCATGGTTCGTTCATGTCAATTGCACGAATTGCATCGTGCATATCTGCAACGTCGTGTGTTTCAATGGCTTTGGATAATTTACGCGGAACCTTAGGCGAAGAAATAATCCCAATTGCATCATTTTGAATATTTTTATGACGTGCCAACCATTTATAAAATGTTCGTAAAGAAGATAATGCACGTGCAGTAGATTTGTGTGTTAATTCACGTTTTGCACGGTCTGCCAACCAACCACGAAAAACAAATGTATCAGCCCCAGCAATATCAGACAATTCAACCGTTCCGTCATTAAATCGTGCAAAAAATTTTATAAAATCACGGATGTCGGTTTCGTAAGCCGTTGCAGTATGTGTTGAATAGTTTTTTGTATTCAACAAATAATCAACAAATTCAGCAATTATATCGTTCATTTTATTTCAAATGTTGCATTTACAGAGACGGTTATTTCTGTGTCTTTGCCGACAATACTGCCACCTGTATCAAGGGCTACATCTTCTGTTGTTGCCATTTTAGCACTCATCAAACGATAATTAGCATACGGACGTTCATTATATGATGCGTTGCCATAAGATACCGATAACAATTTTCCAGCACGCAATTTATCATTTGCAACCAGAGCATTTGCGCGCGTGCGCGCATCCTCTAATGCGGTTCCCAGACATTTTTCTAATGCCGGCTTTAATGTTTCAGAACTGGTGAACATACGCAGGTTTTCTGTATAAACATTTTCGTTTCCTGCAAATTTATTTAATATATCTGCGATGATTTCAGGGTTGTTTGCAGATACCTCAACCGCGATGCGTGTTTCGATTCCCAGATTTTCAGATTTTTGTGTGACATGATTCCACTCGGTTTTTTCATAAGAATTAAATTCGGTGGTTTGCATTTTTACATCCAAGGTTTTCAGATAATCGGTAATTGCAGCCATTTTATCTGTTGCCATTTTCATAGAAATTGCCGCATTTTTATCCAATGTTGTCACACGCAAGGTAATAGCCGTTCTGTCTTTTGGAACAGATGTCAAACATTCACCAGATACATTAATAGTGCGAATTTCGGATGGTTTTATGTCTTTGACAATTTCTACAAAAATTAGACCAAAAACCAAACAGCCCAATAAAATAATTAATTGTTTTTTCATGTTCTCTCTCCTTTTATTTTTATATTCCCAACATTTTCTTTTTTACTTTGGCAATTACGCGGGATGCAACTATGCGTGCACGATTTGCGCCGTTTTCTAAAATTGCATCTATCTCAGATGGGTTGGCCATCAAACGTTCGTATTCCATGCGTGGTATTGCCAATACAGAATTAATCTTTTCAAATAATATTGTTTTTGCTTCACCATATCCCATACCGCCATCCGAAAAACATTTACGCAATGCCGCAATTTCGTCAGGTGTTGCAAACAATTTATAAATATTAAATATTGTAGATTCATCCGGATTTTTCGGTTCTTCTGGGGTTTTAGAATCTGTGATAATGCGCATAATCTTTTTCTTTAATTCATTACTAGGGCACAGCAGGGGAATTGTGTTGTCGTAAGATTTGCTCATTTTACGGCCATCAAGACCTGGAATTAAACCGCAATCTTCGCCAATCATTGGTTCTGGTAATTTAAAAGTTTCGCCATAGATATTATTAAAATAACCCGCGATATCACGTGCAAATTCAACATGTTGTTTTTGATCTTTGCCCACAGGCACGATATCAGAATTATACAGCAAAATATCGGCAGCCATTAACACAGGGTATGTATATAACCCCATGTTTACCCCAGAATCAATATCTTCGCCAGATTCAGTGTTTTTTTCAATCATTGCCTTGTATGAATGTGCGCGATTCATTAAACCCTTAGGCGTGACGTTCATTAAAAATTCGGTTAATTGATAAATTTCATTAATGTCAGATTGACGGAACAAAATTGTGTTTTCCAAATTTATACCCATAGCAATCATTAATGCCGCAATTTCATATGTATGCTGTTTAATTTCCCGGGCATCGTGTATAGAATTTAATGCGTGTAAATCGGCGATAAACATGTATGTTTTATGATTTTGCGATAATTCAATTAAATGCTTTAACGCCCCCAGATAGTTTCCAATGTGGGGCATGCCTGTTGGTTTGATTCCAGTTAAAACAATTTTATCATCCATGCTTATTACCTTTTGTTTATAAAAGAATAATAACACTTTTATATAAAAAATTCCAATAAAAAATCCCACAAAATGTGGGATTTATAAATTGTATGCCTTCTATTAACGAGAATAGAATTCAACGACCAATTCTGGGAACATTTGAACCGGATATGGAACGTCTGCGAATGCTGGAACACGAGTAAATGTTGCAGTGAAATTCGCACTGTCCACTGTGATATAATCCGGGAAATTGCGTTCGCCAGATTCCAAAGCCAACACGACCAATGGCATTTGTTTTGCTTTTTCGCTGACTGTGATAACATCGCCTGGGTTTACACGATAAGAAGCGATTTTAACACGTTTGCCATTGACATAAATGTGACCGTGGCTGACCAATTGACGGGCCGAGAATACTGTTGGTGCCAATTTAGAACGATATACAACAGCATCCAAACGTCTTTCCAACAAACCAATCAAGTTTTCTGGTGCGTCACCACGCATATTTTCAGCTTCGGCATAATATGCATGGAATTTCTTTTCGCCAATATTTCCATAATATCCCTTAAGTGTTTGTTTTGCACGCATCTGTTTTGCATAATCAGATGATGAAGAACCACGGGATGTTGGTCCATGTTGACCAGGTTTATATTTTCTTTTGTTAAAAGGGGATTTTGCCTGACCCCACAAATTGACGCCCAATGAACGTCCAATTTTCAATTTACGTGTGCTACGTTTTGCACCGGCTCTAGCCATTTTTATTTCCTTTTGTTTTTGGTTTTTCTTGTGCCGAACATTCCACAGAATCCTTATCTCAGTCGGGACCAAAAGACACCGTTGATTAGTCAGTTCTGGTTATTCAGCAACGCATATTTTATATATTTTTTTGGAAAAAGCAAGAAAAATCCGCATGTTTTGCGGATTTTATTTATTTTGTTTTCTGATTGCTTTTTAACCATATTTGATATCTTGGACATTTTGCACGCGTTTCGGTTTCACATGGGGGCAAATCCTGGGTCCAACCGTCTTGTTGCGGAATTAAAATTTCACTGTTTGTTTCTAGACATTTTTTAACATGGTCTTCAAAGCGTTTGTATGCTTTGATGGTTTCATCACAATATTTCAAATCATATGGACATTCCAGAACGGTTTCATTGTTATTTGTTGTTTTGTTTTTAGATTTTTTACGTGGAACAATGATATTTGCCACCAATACCGGTTTTGGTTCCTGTTCAATCCGTACAAAAAAATCTTTTAACATTGTCATTGTATTTTCCTTGTTATTTAATTTTCTGTTTTAATTTTGCGACATGATTTTTCCATATTGGGCAATTTTCCCAGACACAACAATTTATTTCTTGGGTTGGGAAAATACGTGGACTTTTGTTTTCTGCTAAATCATCAATAAATTTTTTAAAGTTTTGGAAATGCAATGTCGCAATTACACAATTTCTGTTGTTTTCACCGCAAATAAATTCCATAGTTTTCCCATCTTTTAATTTATATAACGGTTCCAAATTCGCAGGATTTATTTGTTTGCGCATTTTGTTCGCCCAATGTTTTGCCGCTAACTTTCCCCAGTTAATCACACCATATCCAATGAAAGGGAAAGAATACACAACCCGATTTGTGCCATTAAGATCTGTAAACAAATGAATATGTTCAGGATTCATATGATATGGATGCGGAATATTATTTCTGTCTTTGAAAATAACTTCTATGTCATACCCAGCATAACCGCGTTCAGGATGAAAACTTTCTTTGATATCGCTTACTTTGATTGGTTGGGCATATTGAATTTTGTTTTTTTTTCATTTTTTTCCTTTTGTTTTGATTATAATAAACTTTTTTGTTTTTTTGTCAAATTGTTTTTAATAAGTTTGAAACCAGCAATTGACATTAAATGAAGGTGTTTTATAATACATATCGCAATTCAAATAAGAGCGATCTGTATGAAAAACGATTTTAAATTTTGTCCGATGTGTGCAGGCAAAAATATTACCAATATAAATAATCGCAAATGGGAATGTTCTGATTGCGGGTTTGTTTTGTACAATAATTCTGCAGCAGCAGTTGGGCTGATTATTGTTAATAGCTTTGGACAAATCCTAATGGAAATAAGAACAAAAGAGCCTAAAAAGGGGTTGTTGGATTTGCCCGGTGGGTTCGTAGAACATGATGAAACAACAGAACAGGCATGCGTTCGTGAATGTCGAGAAGAATTAGGAATTGATATCACAAATCTGGAATATTTATGCTGTTTCCCAAACACGTACGAATATAAAAATATTCAATATAAAACATGCGATGCATTTTTTGTTGCAAAGATTGCGGATGACACACAATTTAATTTACAAACAGATGAAGTTTCTGATGTTAAATGGTGTTTGTTGAAAAATCACCAAGATTTAGAAAAATTGCCATTGGCTTTTGACAGTGCTTATTGTGCATTAGATTTTTATTTGGAAAATTATAAATAGATATCTAAAAATATGTTTAACGACAGGATTTTTTGCGTTTGTGATGTTTTTGATAATATGCAGTTAGTAAAAACACTGTGATAATAAAAAACAAATCAAGTACCGCAAGATGTTAAACTTAAATCGTCCGCGTGTTTGGTTTTTAATATTTTAATAAACGGTTTGTTTATAATAAAATTCCGCCCGAAACAGGGCGGAATTAGTGGCTTTATTTAATGCTATTATTTCAACACAAAATGAACGCTGTATTGTGGTTTTTTGTCTGCGCCCAATGCAGCACGAATAACCTTGTTTGAAGCCACTTGAACTGCTTTGTGCAGGTTGTCGTGGTTTTTGCGTTCTGTTTTGGTTAGTTTATCAATCGCATTAGTGATTTCAATTTGAATTTGACGTTTCATAAATCCTGTGTCGTCAGATTCAAAGATTCCGGCACTGGAAACCTCTGGCACGCCTTTTAAGAAACCACGTTTGTCAATTGGTAATGTGACGAATATTGCACCGTTTGCAGCAATCTTTTTGCGGTTTTTGTAAACCTGGTCGTCTGCACTGCGTTCTGTTTCGCCTTCCATAACGACAAATCCAGTTTGTATTGATTCACAAACGTATGGTTCGACACCATCTTTTAATGCGATAATATCGCCGTTATGTACCAACATCATATGTTTTGCACCACCGCGTTCCATCGCCATTTTACCATTTAACATTTCTGAGATGTATTCCCCATGCATTGGGATAGAAACCTGGGGGTGAACCATATCATAAAAACGTTCAAATTCTGGACGACCTGCGTGACCAGATGCGTGCAGGTGGTCTGTATCAAATATTGTGTATGTTTTTATTCCCATACGTGCCAATTTGTTGTAAATATTCGATACATCTTGTTCGCGTCCTGGAATAATAATCGCACTGAAAACCACAGTGTCGGTTGGCATCAATTTTAATTCTTTGACGTGTCCATTACACAGACGTGTTAACATGGCAAATTTTTCGCCCTGGGAACCTGTTAAAAAGATTGCCTGTTTTTCTGCGGGTAAATCTTTGATTTCATCAAATGTGTAAACATCGTCTTTGTTCAGGTATCCATATTCTATACCGATTTCACGGAATTCTGGCAAACCAACATACGGGACAGGGTTTGGATTGCTGCGTTCTTTGATACACGCAACACGACCCGCAGCACGTGCGGCCTCAGCAAACATTTTGATACGCGCCAAACTGCGTGAATATCCAGTCACCAATACACGGCCAGGACATTTTTTCATTACTTCTGTTAATGTTTCACGAACCTGGATTTCTGTTGTTTGTGGTGTTTGGCGTTCGCTGGATGTGGAATCACAAACACATGCCAACAATTGTGGATCAGAACCAATTGCACTTAAACGCGCGTAATTTGTTGGGTCTTCAATTGGATTGTCATCGTTAAACGTCCAATCCCCAGTGTGCAATATTTTTCCTGCTGGGGTTTTTATGATTAACATTTGTGCCTCTGGCACAGAATGAGATACATGGAAAGTTTCAACCACAAATGGATCCAGATTTAATTCTGCACCGTGATAATCAAATTCAATGATGTCGCGTTCTGGATTGTAATCCATTTCAACACCGTCAAAAGTGCGGCGCAATATTTCTGCCGGAAAACGTGTGCAATAAATTGGCTTTTTGAACTTTGGCCAAATGAATTTTAATGCACCGATGTGGTCTTCGTGTCCGTGTGTTATAACAAATGCGACAACGTCTTTTTTATGTTTTTCCAACCATGTTGTGTCGCAATATTGAACGTCACCGGCACCGATTTCTTCTTCCAGAAATCCCATGCCGCAATCAACAATCAGATATTTTCCTTTGTATTTATAAACATACATATTTTGACCGACGTGTTCCAAACCGCCCAGTGCCATAAAATATATTTTATCATCATTTTTATCTGATTCATGTGCAGGTTTGTCTGCAATTTTTTCTTTTACTTTTACCATTATATATCCTTTTTTTTAGATTTATTTTTTGCACACCCGCCAATTTATTGCACATAAAGAAAAATCTTTATTTGTAGTAAATCTTTGGGTGTGCGGTTTATAAAAATTTGGCGCACCCAGTGCGAGTCGAACGCACAATCTTCGCCTTCGGAGGGCGATGCATTATCCAGTTGTGCTATGGGTGCATAACGCACTTTATTATACACTTATTGTGCCAGCATTGCCAGCATAAAATCATCTAAATCACCGTCCAGAACCGCGTTTGAATCTGTTTTTTCAACGCCTGTCCGTACGTCTTTGACCAATTGATATGGGTAAAGCACATAGTTGCGGATTTGACTGCCCCATTCAATTTTTTTCTGTAATGCCTTGGCGGCGTTTTCTTCGGCTGCGCGTTTTTGCATCTCTAATTCATACAGACGTGATTTTAACATTTTCATCGCTGTTTCTTTGTTTTGTATTTGACTGCGTTCATTTTGGCAAGTCACAACGGTATTTGTTGGAATATGCGTGATACGCACGGCAGAATCTGTTTTATTAACGTGTTGACCACCCGCGCCAGATGCACGATATGTGTCAATGCGTAAATCTTTTTCGTTTATTTCGATTTCAATTGAATCATCAATATCTGGCCATACGTCAACAGATGCAAAACTGGTTTGACGTTTTCCATTTGCATTAAATGGCGATATGCGAACCAGACGATGAACGCCGATTTCGTTTTTTAACCAACCAAACGCACGTTCGCCAGATATGCGATATGTCGCGCTTTTGATTCCGGCAACATCGCCAATGTGTTCTTCGACTGTTTCAATAGAAAAACCATGCCTTTCGCACCAGCGGGTGTACATGCGAGATAACATTTGCGCCCAATCTTGGGCTTCGGTGCCGCCGGCACCTGCCTGGATGAATAAAAATGCGCCGTTGTTATCCATTGGGTCAGAAAATAATGTTATAAATCTGGCACGATGCGCGGCATCACTTAATTCAGAAATTGCGTTCAGAACATCAGTGTCTTCTGGTGATATTGTGTATAATTCGGTTAGATTTTTATATTCTGTTTCCAACGAATTTAGTTCTGATAACTGTTTTTCTAATCCTGATTTTTTTTGTAATATATTACGTGCGTGTTCTGGGTTGTCCCATAAATCAGGTTGGTTTGAAATCTCGGTTAGTTTATCAATTTCAGATTGAATTTTATTTGGGTCAAAGAAACCCCCTTAACGATGAAATATCGTCAGAAATTTGATTTAAAATTTCGTTGGTTGTTATTGCCATGGTTGAAATATAACATTTTATTTATCTAAATCAACTTTTTTGTTTTTGGTTGTGAAAGTTTTATTGCGTTTTAAATTTGAATATGATAAAATACTTTTAACGAGAGGGATATTCCATGAAAAAAAGTTTATTGACATGTGGTGCAGTGTGTGCGTGTTTGTTGACTGGCGGGGCGTATGCGTTGTCTGCCGGGACAACAGCAAATGATTCTGCACGTGCGGTGGTGTATACTAATTCGACCGGTGCATCAAATGGCGGAACACGTGGACAAAAGGGTTTGGTTAACGCATATATGCAAAATCAACGTAATACGTATTTCATTTATACTCAACCAGATGTGGATACGGCGTGTCGTGAAAAAATTTATAAATGTTTGTCTGATTATTGTGGCGATGTGACGATTGTTCCAGGTAAAACGTCTGGGCGTTGTATGTATGCAACAGAAAGCGAATTGTATAATTATGCACTGCTGTGTTTACAGAAAGATACATCAATTTTATTACCACAATATAATACGATAACTAAAAACGGGGCGGGTGGTATGAATACGGCTGCACGTTTGTGTCCATCGTATGTTCAGCAAGAGGTAATGTCTTATTTGTCTATGGCAAATATGGCGGATAAATTAACAAAATCTCATTCTGATTTGTGTGTTCAACGTCGTCGTGAATTAGAGGCGGCAATGGCATGCCATTCTGTTGCATTAACATACGGTAATGAAACAAACAGTATGTTAACAACACAGTTAACTGATTATTGTGGTGCCGGTGTGCCGGGTGGTTCTGCGGAAATGGTGACGCGTTTTGCAAATGCCGGAAATGTTGGTGCAAATGTTTGGGGGTGGGCTGAAAAAATTGTCAGTTTGGATGTTAATTCCAAAGGTGCAAATTGGCAGGCAGCGGTTGATGCCGTTTTGGCTGGTTATACCAATCGTATGAATTTGGCTTGTGGTGATAATTTGCAGTTGAATACAGTATCACATCCAACAACAACAAATACTACACCAAATTTACAGATTGCGGCAACGGTGTTAACAAATGGTTTGGTGCCTGCGCCAACGCAAAATAATACACAGCAACCAGATTATAGTATTTATATGGAAATTACATCTTTGTCGGAAATTTATGATTATAATACTGCAAACACGGTTGTTCAGGCGGGTTTGTCAAATAATGCGTTAACTCAAAATTCATTTTTGACATCTCAACAAATGACAGGTATGCAAAATGCATATAAATTAGGAACAAAAGTTTTTGTTATTCGTGACAGCACGCGTTGTTTTACAATACCGGTGCGTACGTTAACGCAGGCAGAAACTGCAATTGTTGCTTCGGCTTTTGCAAATTGTGTTAGCAGATAAAAAACGCCCATCAGGGTGTTTTTTTTATTATAGATTTCTTGCACTGGGCGGATTTTTTTGATATAATTCATAGCATGAAATTATCGCGTAGACAATTTGTAAAAACAGTTAGTTTTTCGGCGCTGGTGGTTGCGTTGGCACCGCGTGTGGCGTTCGGTTCAACCAATACTTTGCGTTCGGTTCGTACGGGATTACAACCCGGTGGAAAAACGCGTTTGGTGATTGAAACTGCATCGCGTCCGTCATATACTTTGTCGTATGGCGATAAACAATTGATTGTTAATTTGTCAAATACCAATGGAAAATCTGATGCGCCAACGAATTTGGCTAAATCAACATTAATAACCCGTATAACACAAATTCAAGATGGTTCTACATTACAAATTTCTGCGGGGTTAAATTCAGATATTGATGCAATTGATAAAAAACAAATAATGGTATTGGAACCAAATGGTGATAATGATTATCGTTTGGTTATTGATTTTGTTGCCGGTACAGGGGTTGGAATTAAGAATGTAAAAAATACTGCATCGACAACCGTTGCGACCCAGGTGCAAAATAATAACAATACGCAAACAAATGCAAAAACCACAAAACAACGTATAATAGTTATTGATGCAGGACATGGTGGTAAAGATCCAGGTTGCATAGGCAAGGGCGGAACCAAAGAAAAAACGGTTGTGTTGTCTGTGGCCAAGAAATTAAAAAACAAATTAGATGCAAATGGTTATAAAACATTTTTAACACGGTCAAGTGATGTGTATTTAAAATTGGCGGAACGTGCGGAATTTGCCGAAAAAAAGCGTGCTGATTTGTTTATATCTTTGCATGCCAATGCGAATCCTAGTCGTGAAATGCGCGGTTTTTCAATTTATACTTTGTCTGAAAAAGCGTCAGACGAAGAGGCACAAAAATTGGCAGATTCTGAAAATGCAGCCGACAAAATTGATGTTGATGGATTTGAACAGTTTTCCAAGGATATTCGTGTCGCGCTGTCTGCGTTGCAACAACATGCTGTGGCAGAATTAAGCGAAGAATACGCAAATGGTTGTGCTAAATCTATGAACAAGGCATCAATTGTACAGCAAAAGGGCCCGTCTGTTCGGCATGCGCCATTTGCGGTGTTGCGTTCAACTGTGCCAGGGGCATTGATTGAATTGGGACATTTGTCGAATAAGAAAGAAGAAGCATTATTAAAATCAGATGACCATCAAAACAAATTGGTTAATGCAATTGTTAAATCTGTCAATTCGTATGATTTTGATGTGTAAAATATCACGAAACATTTGATTGTTTATATTCATGGCAAAGGTGGCAGCGCAAGTAAAACGGATTACTATAACCATTTGAACAAATGGAATTTTTAGATAATTGGATAAAAAGTGTTTGTATTTAATATTTGATTTTTTAATTTTGCATATATATAATACAACAACGTTTCGGAGATGTGGCAGAGCTGGTTGAATGCGCGCGACTCGAAATCGCGTATACGGGAAACCGTATCGGGGGTTCGAACCCCTCCATCTCCGCCAGAAAGATAAATATGAAAACCTTTTTTGAACAAGTTTATGATTTGGTTGCAACAATCCCTTATGGGACTGTCACAACGTATGGCGATATTGCAAAGATGTTGGGGCGGCCACGTATGTCGCGTTTTGTGGGATTTGCAATGAGTGCATCAGCCGAAAAATTTGAATTACCATGGCATCGTGTGACATTTGCAGATGGGCGTTTGTGGGATGGACAATGGGCGCAAGTTCAACATGATATGTTGGCGGCAGAAGGTGTCGGTTTTACACCTGATGGTCGCATAGATGTTGAAAAGTATCGGTGGCATCCAGAAAGTATGTCTGCCCCCGGTGATTTGCGTGATATGCCGTTAAAGTTTTGATTTATTTTTTTTGTGTAATTTTTCATAAATTTTATTTTTTGGTAATTCACGAAATGTTAAATACCATGCCTGAGTGTTTTTGTTTTTGTCGGCAATACGTTTGTGTATATCATTAATTGTTTGCGGCATTGGTTCAATTACTGGTAAACCGGGTTCCCAATCTGCTGGGGTCGAAACACCGAACATATCGTTTGTTTGTAATGCGGTTAGTATACGCAAGATTTCTTTGATGTTACGGCCGGTGGTTTGTGGATAATACAAAATTGTTCGTATGATTGATTTTGGGTCAATTATAAATACAGCACGGACAGTTTTTGTGTCTGAAATATTTGGATGAATCATACCGTACAGTTTTGAAATACTTAAATCCATATCTGCGATTACTGGGAATTTTATTTCTATATTTTTCCAATCGTTGAAATTTATATCATGATATATTGAACGAAACCATGCCAGATGTGATGATATTGCGCCAACAGATAAGCCGATTAAATCGGTGTTCAGTTTTTGAAATTCTGGTAACATAGATTGAAATGATAAAAATTCTGTTGTGCACACAGGTGTAAAATCCATCGGATGAGAAAACAAAACAACCCAATGTCCAATAAAATCGTCTGGAAATTTTATCAAGCCATTTGTGGTTTGTGCGCTAAAATTCGGTGCAGTATCGCCAATTAATGGTAAATTTGATGTAATGTGATGCATAAAGAACTCCTTAGTATATATGTAAAAATATCAGGTTTTCTGCGTGTGTTGTACAGGATGCTTTTCTTAGAAAATACATAATGTAATAAAATGCTTTATTTTTTATAAAATGTGGTATTATATAATCAAGAAGTATAAACAAAAGGTGTTTTTATCATGAAACGTTCAGATATTATTAGAACTATCCAGGTACAATTTAAAAATATGCGTACCAATGATGCGATGGCTATGGTTGATACAGTTGTCGATGAAATTATAAATTCTGTGGCAAATGATGACAGAATTGAAATTCGTGGTTTTGGAACATTTCAACCCAGAAAACGTGCTACTAAAAACGGATATAATCCAACCACAGGTGAACGCGTGTTGATGCCAGCAGGAAAAACAATATTGTTTAAACCTAGTCGTGAATTAACAAAAAAAATGAACGGATAAAATATGTCTGGAATAAAAAATCATAATCGCGATAGATATGAACGTGTGCGTCGTTTGATGTGGATTAAATGCGAGGCATGTGGTCGTTTGGTTTTCTATAAAGATTATAAAAACAATCATTATGTTTGTCCAAAATGCAATCGTGCATTTATAATGAATCCAAAACAGCGGTTTGATTTATTGTTTGATGATGTTGATTGGAAAAAACTAGATTTGCCAATGCCAACTGATGACCCTTTGAATTTTACAGACAGGGTATCGTACAAAGACAGATTGGCTGAGGCGCGTGAAGACGCAGGAACCAAAGATGCAATTACCAGCGCGGATGGAAAAGTTGGCGGAATAGACACGACAATTTGTGTAATGAACGGCGATTTTATGATGGGGTCAATGGGGCGTGCCGCAGGCGATGCGATTATCGCCAGTATTGAACACGCAATCGAATTAAAAAATCCGTTTGTTATGGTGACATGCAGTGGCGGTGCACGTATGCAGGAAAACATTTTGTCTTTGATGCAGATGGCGCGTACAACGGTGGCTGTGAATAAATTACATGAAAACAAATTACCGTATATTGTTATTCTGACAGATCCGACATTTGGTGGGGTGACGGCATCTTTTGCGATGTTGGGTGATATACATATTGCAGAACGTGGCGCACGAATCGGGTTTGCTGGTCGTCGTGTTATTGAACAAAATATTCATGAAAAATTGCCTTCGAATTTCCAAACAGCGGATTATTTATACGATCATGGTATGGTTGATGTCGTTGCAGCACGTGATGAATTAAAATCTGTTTTGGAAAATGTGTTAACTGTATTAACAAAACAGCCACGTGATGCCAAGGTTGTAGATATAAAAACACCAAAATTTGATGCACCAAAAAAATCACGTGATATGGGGAAAACCCCAGAATACGACAGGGTTTTATTGGCACGTAATGAAAATCGTCCACATTTGTTAGATTACGTAAATGGTATTGTTGATAAATGGACATATCTGGCAGGCGACAGATGTTTTGGCGAAGATGCAGCAATGTGTGGCGGTATTGGATATTGGTACGGTATTCCATCTGTGATTATTGGTCAGGAAAAGGGCAGAACCATCGAAACACGTCAAAAACACAGATTTGGTATGCCAAATCCTGAAGGGTACCGTAAAGCACAGCGTTTGATGAAATTGGCTGAAAAATTTAATTTGCCAATAATATCATTGTTTGATACGGCGGGTGCATTTGCAGGGGGCAGTGCCGAAGAACGTGGTCAATCTCAGGCGGTCGCATCAACTATTGCAATGGGGCTGAGTGTGAAAACGCCGTATGTTGCGGTTAATGTTGGTGAAGGTGGCTCTGGCGGGGCGATTGCGATTGGTACAGGTGATAAAATATTTATGTTGGAAAATGCAATTTATTCTGTGATTGCGCCAGAATCATGTGCCAGCATTTTGTGGAAAGATAATAAGTTCAAGGCACAGGCGGCGACCGCATTAAAATTGACTGCGCGTGATATGGAATCATTAAATGTTATTGATAAGATTATTAGTGAACCAGCGGGTGGTGCGCACACAGATTGGCAAACAACAATGGAATTGGTTGGTAAAACTGTGGCAGACGCAATCAAAGAATTACAAGAAATTCCGGTTGAAGAATTGGTTCCAAATCGTGTAAAGAAATTCTTGTCAATGACACGTGATGTTGAAATATTTCAACCAGACCGCGTTCCAGAAGAAAAACAAGTGTAAAAAAAATAAAATTTCGTGCTTGCATTAAAAAAAACAATTCTATATAATGACCCTCATCCGGAGCGTTGGCAGAGTGGTAATGCAGCGGATTGCTAATCCGTGACCGTGTTATAGCGGTCCATAGGTTCGAGTCCTATACGCTCCGCCAGAAAATTAAAACACCCAAACGGGTGTTTTTTTTGTTTTTTATAAAAATGTTGACATAAATGAATATTTGTCTTATTATAAAAACATGTATTACAAAATAGTTACTGCAAGATCTTTTTTTACAGATTTATATGAAAATTCCAATGTGTTTGATATACCGTGTGGAACTGTGTTTTGTGCGCCAGAAATGCCGAAACACAAACCAAATGATTCAAAGTGTATGTTGGATAAATCTTGTATTCATTTTGCAGATGGTGCGTTTGATACTATGTTATGGCATTCAAAATTAACTGCGCGCGTTATGGATTTTCAAATCTATCAAATTCAACCGTTAAGTGTGGTCAGCAAAAACAGATGTTTGGACAGTGAAGGTGTTTATCAATGTGGTGCGGCAAAAATAAAGATTATACAAAAACAACATGTTGATGAACTGTATGATTTGGCTGTTCAAGAATATTATGAACATCCCAACAAGTATCAAAATTTTGATATAGATATTGATTTGTGGAAAGCACACAAAACAACAATATGTTATTTAAAAGAACCGTATGACGTATTAATGTATCGTTTGCGTCAAAGACAATCTGTGTATACTGAAAACGTTAGATAAAAATATATTGATTGCATTATTTTTTATATTTTATTATATTTTGTTGGAAAACAAAGGGATGATATTATGCAGATAAGATTATATAATACTATGACGCGTAAATTGGAAGATTTTACGCCAATTACACCAAATCATGTCGGTTTTTATTCGTGTGGACCAACGGTATATTGGGATCAACATTTGGGTAATATGCGTACTTTCTTGAATAACGATATTTTGAAACGTATGTTTTTGGCAAATGGTTATACTGTGACCCATGTTATGAATTTTACAGATGTTGGGCATTTAACCAGTGATGAAGATACTGGTGATGATAAAATGGAAAAGGGCGCAGCTCGTGAAAATATGACAGTATGGCAGGTCGCGGATAAATACATTAAAAATTGTATGCGTGATATGGATTCTTTGAATCTTATTCGTCCAACATATACCCCACGCGCAACAGACCATATCCAAGAACAAATTGCATGGATTCAAAAATTGGAAAAATTGGGTTATACATATGAAATTCCGGGTGATGGTATTTATTATGATACGTCTAAATTTGCAGAATATGGTGCGTTGGGTGGACAAAATTTGTCTGAATTAAAGGCCGGTGCACGTATAGAAAACAATAATAAACGTAATATAACTGATTTCGCATTGTGGAAATTTTCACCAAAGGATGTAAAACGTCAAATGGAATGGGATTCCCCGTGGGGTGTTGGTTTTCCTGGTTGGCATTTGGAATGCAGCACGATGAGCAGTAAATATCTGGGCGAACATTTTGATATTCATACCGGTGGTCAAGAACATATCAAGGTACATCATACAAACGAAATCGCACAAAGTGAGCCGATTGTTGGCAAACCATGGGTTCGTTATTGGATACATTGGGCTTGGTTGTTGTTAAAAGATGGGAAAATGTCAAAATCATCCGGTTCTTTTTGGACTGTTCAGGGGTTGATAGAAAAAGGTTATGACCCAATGGCGTACCGGTATCTGGTATTGTTGGGACATTATCGCCAGCCAGTAGAATTTTCAATGGAATCATTGGATGCCGCCGCCGCTGGGTATAAAAATATTGTTCGAAAGATTGCTGATTTGATAAATGAAAAATCGGACGATTCAATGAATCAAGAATTATACAATCAATGGCATGATAAAATTTTGGCACCTGTATCGGATAATTTAAAAACAGCAGAATCTTTGGTTGTTGTTCAAGAATTGTTAAAAGATAAATCTGTAAATGCAAAAACCAAATTAGAATTGATAAAATTTGTTGACGATTTATTGGGATTGCAGTTTAGGGACAGGGCAAACAAATTGCACGATTTGGAATCTGTTGTTGCACCACAGGAAATCACAGATTTAGCACAAAAGCGCATGGATGCAAAAAAATCACGTGATTTTGCAACGGCCGATGCTTTGCGAAATCAGATTGATTCTTTGGGCTGGACAGTAATGGATACGCCAAATGGATTTAAATTGGTAAAAAAACAATAAAAATTATAAAAAACCGCTTGAATATGGTATGTTTTGTGCTATATTAAACCGCGTACAAACAAAGGAAAAATTCATGAATTATCCATATATGCCTAAATCTACCGCACTTTGGTTGATTGAAAATACTGCGTTAACATTTGAACAAATTGGTGAATTCTGTGGTCTGCATGAATTAGAGGTGAAAAATATCGCCGATGCAGAATCTAATAAAATGCAGGGGTTAAATCCAATTATAAACGGTCAATTGACTCGCGAAGATATCGAAAAATGCGAGGCAGACCCAAATGCGCGCTTGACATTGCGTGACTCAATTGTCGAAGCACAAAAAAAGCAAAACAAACGTGGTGTTGGTTATACCCCAAAATTACATCGTCAAAATCGTTTGGGTGGAATATTGTGGATTTTAAGAAATTATCCAGAATTAACAGATGGTCAAATCGCACGTTTGATGCGCAGTACAAATCCAACCGTGAAATCTATCCGTGATAAAACACATAAATCTTATTCTGTGATTCAGATTCAAAGTCCTGTTGTGTTGGGATTGGTTTCGGAATCCGCAATTCGTGATGCCGTAGCCAGGGTACAACGTAAATCTGGCAAATAAAATATAATTTATGTTTAAAAACTAAGAAATCAAAGGTTTTTTCATGGCTAAAAAACTAGATGAAGCAACAAAATTATTAATTGATTCTTTACCTGAAAATTTAAAAGAATTGGCTTTGTCTGCTAACGAAGTGGGATATTTATCCCAATCTGATGTTGATGCGGCTTTTCAGGCAGACGAAGTTCCAGACGAAGAACGTGACGAGGTTGTAGAATTTTTTAAACAAGATTTGGAATTAGAAATCTTGGATACTGATAGTGATCGTTTTACACGCGATATGGAAAAATATTACGAAGAAGATGAAGATTCTTATTCGCGTGATAAAACCCGTGATTTGTTAAATGCTGATGCCGAACAGGTTGATGTTAATGATGACGATTACGAACATTATGCAAAACAATTGGAACGCAGTTCCACGGGTAATCTGGTTTTGGGCGTTCAAGATTCAATCCAATCGTATTTGAAACAAATTGGAACAGTTCAATTATTAACTGCGGCGGGTGAAATTGCAATCGCACAACGTATCGAGGCGGCATCTCGTTTGATGGTTTATGGTTTGTGCGAAAGTCCTATGACAATTCAGGCAATGTTGGATTGGTATCAACAATTGTTAAATGAAGATATTCGTTTGCGCCATATCATTAATTTGGAAGTGATGTATTCCAGTGAATCTGAACAAAAATCTTTGGCCGCATTGGCGGATACTTTGAAATCCAAAGGTGTTGATCAGGTTGATGATTTGGACGATGATGATTTAGATGCTTTGGAAGAATCTGTTTCCAGTGATGACGATGATGATGATGACATGGAAGAAGATGACGAAGATGCCAAAAAAGAAGATGGGCAACGCAGTTCTTCTGGTGTTCCAATTCCTGTAATGGAAGATGCGTTAATGCCAATGATTACGGAATTATTCACCAAAATTAAAAGAATATTTTCCAGTATGCAAAAATTACAACAAAAACGTTTGGAAAATTTATTGGTGTCATCTAAACCAGACGAAGATTTGGAAAAGAAATATAATAAATTGCGTCTGGAATTATTTGAATATGTTGGAAAAATTCGTTTGAACGATGATAGAATTTCCGAAATTATGTCAAAATTGACACAACGTGACCAGTTGTTAATGGGATTAGAAGGCAAAATGTTGCGTTTGGCATTGTCTTGCAAGATTAAACGTGAAGAGTTTTTGGCTGAATATGTTGGTAATGAATTAAATCGTAATTGGGTTAAAAAATTAGCAAAAAACAAAAGTGCAGCATGGCAGAATTTTGCAGTCAAACATCGTGATGATGTCTTGAAAATCCAAGAAGATATTACCGCTATCGCTATTGAAACAGGTCAACCAACCGCTGAATATAAGAAAGTTGTAGAATTGGTTCGTCGTGGCCAAAGTGAGGCAGCGCGTGCAAAACGTGAAATGATTGAGGCAAATTTACGTTTGGTAATTAAATTTGCGAAAAAATCTAGCAATCGTGGTCTGGGATTGGATTTTTCTGATTTGGTTCAGGATGGAAATATCGGTCTGATGAAGGCAGTTGATAAATTTGATTATCGTTTAGGTAATAAATTTTCTACATACGCAACCAATTGGATTCAACAGGGCATATCACGCAGTATTGCAGACCAAGCACGTACAATTCGTATTCCTGTGCATATGATTGATAATATACATAAAATACAACGTGCTTCACGCCAATTTATGCATAAATACGGCCGTCAACCAACTGCGGAAGAATTGTCAAAGATTATCTATTTGCCGGTGGAAAAAATCCATAAAGCAATGAAGGTTAATTTGAAACCTATATCTTTGGAGGCACCTGTCGGCACAGAAGATGACAGTTCGCGTATAGAAATTATTGCCGATGAAACGGCTAAAAATCCGTTTACATCTGCGGCACAAAAGAATTTGCGTAAAATTGTGACACAGATTTTGTCTGAATTAGATCCAAAAGAAGAAACGGTTTTGCGTCAACGCTTTGGTATGTCAACGAACAAAACCTGCACATTGGAAGAGGTTGGTGAATACATCGGGGTTACGCGTGAACGTATTCGTCAAATTGAACAAAAGGCATTGAATAAATTAAAGCATCCAACACGCGCACGTAAATTACGTAGCTTTTTGGAAGATTAATTGTAAAACCCGCTTTGCGGGTTTTTTATGGGGTTAAAAATGGTTAAAAAAACAGTTCTATTTTGCACAGGTTTATCAGGTAGTGGTAAATCATATTTTGTTAAAAATATTTTGCCAGATGGCGCATTTTATAATCTGAAATCTGCAACAACACGTCCAATGAGAGATGGTGAAATAGATGGTGTGGATTATTATTTTCGTGATGAAAAATATTTTGAATCTGAAAAATTTGCAACTACATTGTTTGTAAACGAACAGTTTTGGAAACCTGGGGATAAAAAATGGTTGTACGGTGTTCCTGAATTTGAAATTTTTGACCATATGGGTGCAAATTTTACATATGATGTTATTCAACCGCGCTATGTTCGTCAAATGATTGATTGGTTTAATATTCACAAACTAGATAAACAATATGATTTTCGTATTTTATGGTTTCAACCACCAAAAAATAGTGAAAATATTGTCAAATCACGTCAAAATATGCCAAACGACACAGAGGTTCGCAAGGCAAATACGTGTGATTTAAATGATTTTAAAAATGCTAATTTGCTGCCAACACATATTGTTGTCAGTCATCCTGGAAAATTAGTAATGGATGACCGTTTGCGTTGGTTTTTAAATGAAATAAAACAACAGCGACAATTAAAAAAATAATTATTTATATATTTTTTACAATTGCGCTGTATATTATTCCAAGATCTGTTTTTAACAATGTGTTTTTAATTTTTGTGGCATCGTTTGTGTGGTCTGCGCCATTTAATATTTTATCAAAATTATGGATAAATTGTGTTGCCTGGGAATTAAAAACTTTATCAGATTTTAACATTTCTCGGATTTGTTTGTTGTTTGTTGCGTTTAACATTTTTACCAACCATTTGGCAAAAATTTTGTTGTCGCCATCATTATATTTGTTCCATACAATTTCTGGTATTTCTGCGCCAGATGCGCGTGTTAAATCAACCGCCTGTTCGTATAGTTTGCCAAACATTTTATCAACCTGGTTCATAAAATCAGATGTGCTGATTGGGTTATAGTTTTGTGCAGGCGCAACCTTAATTGCATCCATCGGGGCAGATGCACGTGCCACCATCATTTGTTTGTTTAAACTTTGCATTGCTTCCACTGCTTTGGCATAATCAGACATTAAATCAATCATTTGTTGACGTGATTGACCTGCCAAATCTCCTAAGGTGGCAGATGATGTATTAATATTTTCCAATGATTCAGAGATAGTTGTTTTCATAACATTGATTTTTTCAATCAATGTGTTAACTATTTGATTTAAATTATTGCTCATATCGCGTGAACCCGCCGCCAAATCGGGCAGGGCAACATAATATTTTTCAATCAATTCAGACAATGGTTTTAATTGTTCTGTGGTATCACGTGACATTTTTATCAGATTTTCAGATTGACCAGACAATTGTGTGTGTGCTTTGTTCATTTCAATTAATGTTTCGCGGACACCAATTCCCATTGTCTTTACCGAATCTGCAAATTCAGTTGCGGCAGTTTTTGTGTTTTCTAATGTTTCGTTTGCAACACCGGATACATCATGAATTTCTTTGACAACGCCGGTAGAAAATTCATGAATTTCGCCAGTAAACCGATTGGTTAATCCCGCCAATTCATTTGTTATTCCGCGCACCGATGTTGTTGTATTTGTTGTAGAATCGTTCAGTGCGTCAATCGCTGTTTCTAGTTTTTTTAGCTGTTTATCTATCGAGGTTTCTGCCAGACGAACATTTGCACCGACAATATTCGCAGTTTCTGTCATGGTGTTAACTTGGTGTGTTAATTCTTTGTTGGCACGTTTCGTAAATTCAGACAATTTTGTTAAATAATCATTCAGTAATTTATCGTTACTGTGCATTGTTTCATCGTATTCATGTGATGATTTTGTGACGGTTTCAAATCCTGTTGCGACATTTGTGTTTAGTTCGTTTAATTTTTGTTGCAATACATCTGTGGCCGATGTTAATTTTTCCATATTTTCGGTGTTTGTAGCAAAAGAAGCACTAAGTTGTTCATTTATAGAACGTTCTGAATCAGCAGATTTATCAATTTGTTCCTGAATTTGGGTTGCGTGTTGAACGGTTGTATTGGTTGTTTCAGAGATTTTGTTTAATAAATTATCTAATGTTGCACTGAAATTATCTGTTGTGTGTTGTACATCTGCCCAGCCCGATGATGTTACAATATTGTTTAATCCATCAACTGTGTTATCTAATCTTTGTGACATAACAGAAATTTGTTTCACGGCATTATCGGCAGTAGCAACCAATTTATCATTTTGTTCGCCCAATATAGATTTAATTGATTCTGTGTGACGAATTTGTTCCTGTAATTCGTTTGACATTGTTTTAAAGTTATTATCGATTTTATCAATTTCATCTTTGAATAAAGTTTGCAAAACACGTGTGGCATCTTTGATGTTTGCCTGTTCTGGATGGGTTAATATTTCCAGCAATGATTGCATAACCCGTTGAGATTTGCGTGAAATAAAAAATAAACATACTAAATTTACAAACAACAAAAATCCCAAAGACAATGCGATAATTAACACAGTTTGATTCATAACTTCTTTCTCCTGATTTATAATAACTTCCTTGAACTCTAAGGGAATTTATACTAAAATTATTTTAATAAAGCAAGGTTATAAATGTTAAAAAAAGAAGTTTTTTCATCTGAACAATTGGCGGCTTCAAATCCGTCTGAAAATATATGGGTTCAAGCCAATGCAGGAACCGGAAAAACCAAGGTTTTGGTACATCGTTTAATGCGAATATTGTTCAGAAATGGAAAATATAATACCAATGCGGTGTCTGGGGTGTTGTGTTTAACTTATACAAATGCAGCGGCCGGCGAAATGCGTAATCGTATTTTAAACGAATTGCAAAAATGGGCAATGGCCGATGATTCTGAATTGTCAGAATTGTTAGAATCTGTATCAGAAAACAATCCGCCCAGCAGCAGTGATTTAGAATTTGCTCGCAAAGTGTTTTTTACATATATTGATAATCCCGATATGTTAAAAATAAAGACAATACATGGCTTTTGTGAAGAAATATTACATCGTTTTCCAATAGAAGCCGGGATTTCACCAACTTGGTCGTTGGTATCTGGTTCTGCGCAATCTGTATTGTTGGATAATGCTTTTAACCGTATGATAAAAAATTCTTTTAATGGTATTGCAGATAAACAACAAACATTGGATGCTTTTTATAAAATATTGGATATTAAATCGGAATATTTTTTGGATGAATTACGTGATTTATTGTTAGGGCGTTATCGTTCTTTTTTTCAAGTTGATAATGTCGATAAATATCGTGAATATTTTATTGAAACAACACGTAAAATATTACATATAGAAAACGATGTTGATATGTCTGTTGAACCGGATTATTTGCAACAAATTATCAACCACGCAGAACAGATTAAAAAATCATCAAAAAAACCGGCTCAATACATAATAAATATAATTAATATTACAAAACAATACATTGATAAAACGATTGATTTTCAAAAATACAAAGATTTGTATTTAACCAAAGAAAATGATGTTGCAAAGCGTGTTTTGGGTGATGAAGTTTTTTCTGACGAGGCGGCGCGAGTTTATGAAATTCAGCAGTATTTATTGAACGAAAAAATGTTTCAAAATACGATGGCTTTGTTTGATTTAGCAATGGATTTTGCAGATGTGTACAGAACAATGAAACAAGAGTCGAATTTGTTGGATTTTGAAGATTTGATTTTGTACACGCAAAAATTATTTTCCAAACCCGATGTTATGGGGTGGGTTTTGTCACAAATGGACGTGTCTTTGTCACATATTTTGGTTGACGAGGCGCAGGATACTAGTCCGCAACAATGGAATATTTTGCGTATGTTGGCCGGTGATTTCTTTACAGATGGCGATGTAGAGAATAATCGTTCATTGTTTGTTGTGGGCGATACAAAACAGTCAATATATGGTTTTCAAAACGCAGATCCGCGCGCTTTTGCGCTTAGCAGGGATGCGATTGCCAATCAAATACAACAAAATTATCGTACGATACACGAAGTTCCGTTGAATCAGAGTTTTCGTTCGACTAAACCGATATTGGATACGGTGGATTGTTTTTTTGATTGCCCTGATATTGTTGCAAAAACCGGTTTTTTAAACAATAAACACAAATGTTTTCGCAAAGGCGATGTGGGGTTGGTGGAATTGCATAATGCTTTTACATGCGAAGAGACAGGTGTTGTAAAAAACAAAAAGTATGTAGATATGTTGGCGGACAAAATTGCTGAGTTAATTCATGATAAAAATATTTTGCCGCGTGATATAATGGTACTGGTTCAAAAACGTAGTGGTTTTGTTGATTTATTATCAAATGCATTAAAGAAACGTAATATAGATATTGCCGGAAATGACAGAGTTAAATTGCCGGCTTTTTCTGCGATAAAAGATATGTTATATTTAATCAGGTTTTGTATAGATAATACAGATGATTATAGTTTGTGTTGTTTGTTAAAAAGTCCGTTTTACAGATTGACAGAACACGATATTTTTGATTTGTGTAAAATTAAAAATACGGATAAAACTTTGACAGTTTTTGATGTTTTACGTGATAATTGTCCGGATGTTTATAATGATTTATTAGATATAATTGAAAAATCAAAAAACATGGGGCCATATACATTTTTTACATATGTTTTAAATAAAAATAATAACAGAAATAAATTTGTTTCTGCATTGGGTAAACAGATTATTGACCCAATAGAAGAATTTATGACAATGGCTTTGGCATATGAAAGAACACAACCTGGTACACTTTACCATTTTATAAAATGGTTCATTACAGGTGATAGTGAGATTAAACGTGATATGGATGCTTCGAGTGGTGTTCGTATAATGACGGTTCATGGCAGTAAGGGGTTGGATTCTAAAATTGTGTTCTTGATTGATACACTAACCTTTCCGAAATCAGAGGCAATATTAAATACAAATCATTTACATGATAAAGAACAATATGATTTGTGGTTATGGAAAACCGGAAATTCACAGATTGTTCAAGAAATTGTCGACAAAAATAAACAGGATTCCGTTGCAGAATATTATAGATTGTTGTATGTTGCGATGACACGTGCGCGTGATGAATTGTATATTTATGGCTGCGACAGTGAACGTGCACCCGATATGGTGTGGCATAAACAATTATGGAATGTTTTTTCGTCTGCTCAGGATTTGTTTATAGATGATAACACAATACGGATTACAAATGACACAGAATTTAAAAGATTTTTTGACTGGTGCAAAGAATAAAGAATTTGCAACAAAATCGGGGACAGATATGCATACAAAAATGCAACGTGTTGTTGTACATGCGGGTGAGCGTAGTGTTGGCGATACGGATATTCTGGAAATTATAAAAAATCGTGCGGATTTGTTGCCGTTCTTTGCTGCGACTAATTTTCCACAAACTGAGGTACCAATTGCGGGTTATATAAATGGTGTTTTTGTTTCGCGCCGTATCGACAGATTATTAATAAATCATGGTTCGAAAACTGTGGATTTTATTGATTACAAAACAGATATCGATAAAACAGAATTTATTGAAAAATACAAAAAACAATTGCGAGAATATGCAATATTGTTGCGTTCTGCGTATCCAGATTATGAAATCAGGGGATATATTTTATGGTTGCACGATTGGATGTTGGACAGGGTTATATGATGTATAAAAACCTTGAAAAAATAAATAAAAATTGTCTATAATGGCGGCATGTTAACAGGTTTATATATTTCAAATATAGTTTTAATTGAAAAACTGAATTTGCAATTCGGTGATGGTTTGAATATTTTGACCGGGGAAACCGGGGCGGGAAAAAGTATTTTACTGGATGCGTTGTCTTTGGCATTGGGGGCGCGTGGCGATATTGGTTTAATTCGTTCGGGGTGTGATGTGGCAAATGTCAGCGCTGAATTTGATTATGTAAATGATAATGCCAAACAAATATTAAATGAAAATGGTATAGATTATAGCGATGGTTTGATTTTACGTCGTACATTGTCGACAGACGGAAAAAGCAGGGCGTGGATTAATGATGTTCCGGTGTCTGTCAGGGTTCTGAAACAGATTGGGGACGAGATTGTTGAAATCCATGGTCAATTTGATACACATTCTTTGTTGGATGTATCAACGCATTTGGGTGCGTTGGATGAATATGCGCGGTTAAACAACCCCGATTTTTCAGAGGTTTTATCAAAGACAAAAAATGCGTATACTGATTTACATAATGCACAAAAAAGATTGCAAGAATTAACGCAATTATTGGAAAAATCAGAATCTGAACGCGAATTTTTAGAACACAATGTTAACGAGTTGCGTAAATTAAACCCACAGATAGGTGAAGAAGAAGAGTTATCAAATGCGCGGACGATGATGATGGATGCCGAAAAAAATACCGGTATTTTAAATGATGCAATTGATGTTTTGAAAAACAATGGAAATTCTTTGGATGAACAGATTTGTATGGTTGCGCATATTTTAGAAAGAATAAAAACTGACCCGAATCCGTATGCGGAAACAATTGATAAATTATATGACGTTGCATCTGTTGTGGCAGAGATTTCTGAGCATATTAAACCGGATAATATTGATATTGATAATATTGATGAAATTGAAGAGCGTTTGTTCGCGATACGTGGCGCAGCGCGCAAACATCGGTGTACTGCGGATGAATTGCCAAATAAATTGCGGCAAATGGAAAGTCAATTAAATGCGATAGATAACAGTGATGCTGAATTAAAACGGTGCAAATCGGATGTAATAAAATTTGAAAAAACTTTTATGGAATTTGCAGGTGTTTTAACGAATATGCGTAAAATGGCTGCGGATAATTTGCGTAAACAGATTTTAATTGAATTGCCAGATTTAAAATTGGGCTCTGCGGATTTTATTGTTGATATTCAAGAATCAACACCTGCGCAGAACGGTGTAAATTCGATTGTGTTTATGGTTAAGACAAATCCTGGTATGCCATTTGCACCATTAAACAAAAGTGCGTCTGGGGGCGAATTATCACGTTTTATGTTGGCATTGCGTGTCGCATTAAATAATCCCAATAACAGAAAAACAATTGTTTTTGATGAATTAGATACAGGAATCAGCGGTGCAACTGCATCTGCGGTTGGTGAACGTTTGGATAAATTGGCAAAAAATGAACAGTTGTTAGTTATAACGCATTCTGCCCAGGTGGCGGGTTTTGCAGATAAACATTATAAAATATCAAAACATACAGATAATGACACAACAATAACAACCGTGGACGAAATTACTGGCGATGAACGAATAAATGAGATTGCGCGCATAATTAGTGGCGCAAAAATTACCCCAGAATCTATTGCCAGTGCAAAAATGTTAATCAAGAAATAAAAATGCTTTTATTTTTTGAGTGTGTTTACAAATTAACGCTCTTTGGATTGCAATAATAAGTGTTGTGATGGATGCGTAAATTCTGATACGTGTAAATTTGGTATGTTGTTGCTTAACCATTGTCCTAGTATATGTCGATGACAAAATAGATATTCTTCGCGTTCGCCAGCGCAACATAAAATAACAGGATGTCCGTTTCCTAACATTGTTAATTCTGTGTACGTTTTATAAGGGTTCATTGTTTTTAATATGTTGTTTGTATAATATTTAGTGTACCATTTTTCTGCAACGCGCATATTGTGTTCTGATAATGATTGATGCCATGGCCACCACCATTTTAGCGTTGGTGCTAATTTTTTACAATATTTAGAATCTTTACAATGAGGATATCCTGAAATGCGTCCGCCAGAAATAATAACAGGTTGTAAACCGCACGATTGATAATAATTTAACAATCCAAGATCCCCGGCATAACCTGTGTATATTTGCGTCATTTGTTTTTTTGTTGTGTTGGCCATAATCTTATTCTGTTATATGTTTCTAAAATCTGTTTTACAGAGGATGTTTTACGTAAAGATTTAAATTTTTCGCATTCTAAAACATCTTTGTACCAACAATTCAAATTAGCAATTTCAATTGGTTTCGTGGATGCCCTGTAATCACCCAGACAAATACGGTAAGATTCACAAGGACGGTCAAATTCTTCAACTTCACCAAAACATAATATTTTACCATTAGAATCTTTTATTCCATAATACGTAGTGTTAATAATTCCGTAATGTTTAACTGTGGTTATATCATTACGGCTAAGTATATCTGTAATTGTTTTTACGCTTTCTGGTGTCAAAGGTGTGATTACTTCGTATTTGAAATATCTGCGAACATAATGCATGCCAGGCCAATAATCGTTGTACATAAGTCTAGACATCATAAACCCCTTTGTTTTATTGTGCTAATAATACAAGAAACAGGCAGATTGTCAATGTTTATATAAGTTTTTTAATACCATCAGCAAATTCAATGCTTGCTGGGGTTTCTGCGATTGTGCTGATAATCTGGTTGTCTTGGTTGCGAACAATTGCAAAACCACGTGCCAATACGTTTTTATAAGATAAAGAATTTAACATTTGTCCAATATGATTTATTGATTGGTTTAACGTATAAAAACGATTTTCCAGTATATTTGGAAAACGTGATAATAATTCAATTTTTTGATGTGCAGATTGTACCTTTGTTCCGATTATCAAAGACATTGTTCGGGACAAATCATCAATTCTTTGATGTTGTTCCATCAATATTTGTTTTGGGCTTTTGATGTTTATATTTGATAAACTGCGTTTTATTTGCCCAATTTGTGATATAAATGCTGTATTCAATCTGTGTGATAGATTATCCAGTTCTTGAATCAAGGATAATTTTGTTGGCACGACCATTTCGGCAGCACCCGTGGGTGTTGGGGCGCGCACGTCGGCGGCAAAATCAATCAACATCCAATCTGGTTCATGACCAACACCGGATATTAATGGGATGTGGCTGGCTGCGGCGGCACGAACAACGATTTCTTCGGAAAACGGTAATAAATCTTCCAATGCACCACCACCGCGTGCAACAATAATTACATCTACATTATTCATGCGATTAAAATATTCAATTCCAGCCGCAACTTCGTTTGCCGCGGTTGCGCCCTGAACAGTTGCAGGATACAGTAATACATGTACAGGAAATCTTTCGCGTAATCTGTTTTGAATATCTTGAAATGCGGCACCTGTCGGACTGGTCACTACACCGATTGTTTGCGGAAAGCGAGGCAGCGTTTTTTTTCGTGATGTGTCAAATAATCCCTCGGCTGCCAATTTTTGTTTTCGCATTTCCAACATTTTTAAGATTGCACCGACACCAGCCATTTCAATAGAATTTATTATAATCTGGTAATTACTGCGCGCAGGATAGGTTGTAAAACGCCCTGTGATAATTACTTCTGTGCCTTCTTCTAGTTTAAAAGCAACAGGTGTTCCGCGCCAAATAATTGCATTTATTGCGGCATTTGCATCTTTGATTGTCATATACATATGGCCAGATGTTGCGCGTGTAATCTGGGATAATTCACCACGAATACGAATTTCAGGAAAGGCGGTTTCTACCACTTTTTTTAACAACGCAGACGCATCAGAAACACTGAATATCATATCTGGTTTTACAAAAGGTTCTGGTTTTTGTAGCATTTTATTCTAGCCCCGCACGTTGTGCCAATTTATGCATCTTGTCCTGTAAAACATCGTAAAACGTTTCATCGGTTTGTAATTGTTTTACAGGACGACCAAGTTTGTATATCTCTTGAATATCTTTGTTTGAAAATTGGGTGTGTGTAATATCAAATATAGTTCCGGTTTGTTTATGGTATAACCACCAATGTAAACTGGTGCCTTGTAATTCCCAAACATTGTCACCGCCAGTTAACGAATATATCAAATAACTGGAAATAATGCAAAAACCACTGGATGGGTCGGTGTTTGAACGCATTTTGTTTTCGCCCAATACTTTGGCATGGGTAAGACGTTCTTTGAAAGATTTGCGCAGTAAATAAACCATGTCTGGCAAAGTAAAATTTTCATTATAGATATCATTAAATTCCGCAGCAACCGACATTAAATCAAATGTTGCACGGTCGTATTTTGCAAGTTTATTTTTTGCGTTGTAAAAAGATTTTGATTTGTCCATATCCAAAATTATACCACAAAACTGTAAAAATTCAAGGTTTACAATTCTGTTAATGGCCAACGGGGGCGGGGTGCAACAGGTTCGTGAACAATATTTCCGATATTAAAATTTTCAATACCAGCCCATGCAATCATCGCACCGTTATCTGTACATAAATTCATTGGTGGTGCGGCAAATTGCATGTTGAATTTATTTGCCAATTGTTCCATTGCACCACGTATAGCACTGTTTTTTGCGACACCGCCTGCAACAACCAGAGTTTTTGGTGTGGCACTTTTTACCCGTTCATCGTGCAGTGCGTTATTTAACCGATTGATTATGCAATCAACAACGGATGATTGGAAAGATGCACAAAAATCATCAATAAATTTATCGTTTATATCGCCCTTAGGCGTTTTGTCTAATAATATGCGTGCTGCAGTTTTTATTCCAGAAAATGAAAAATCACAACCGGGTTTGTCGCATAAAGGACGTGGAAAATGAAAACGTTTTTTATCACCATTTTGTGCGCGTTTATCAACGATTGGACCGCCAGGATATCCCAATCCCAACATTTTAGCAATTTTATCAAATGCTTCACCGGCACTGTCGTCCAATGTTTGCCCGATTAATTCATATTTGCCAACACCGTGCACCAGTAAAATTTGACAGTGTCCACCAGATGCCAGCATTAACAGATATGGGAATTCAACGTTCAAATTAGTGGAAGAATCTGTTGCTGACGTTGATTTAAGACGTGGAACCAATGCATGTCCTTCCAAATGATTTACTGCGACCAGCGGTTTATTTGTTGCGTTTGCAATGCCAGTGGCAGCCATCCATCCAACCAAAACACCGCCAATTAATCCAGGCCCAGCAGTTGCAGCAATAACATCGATATCGTCAATAGTTTTGTTTGCACGTGCCAAAGTTGTTTTTATTACTTCGTCTATCGCCAATATGTGTGCGCGCGCCGCCAATTCTGGAACGACACCACCGTATTGTTGGTGTTCTGGAATTTGTGAATAAATGATATGTGATAAAATGTTTTTATTGTTATCTACAATTGCAGCACTGGTTTCATCACACGAAGATTCGATTCCTAGACAGAGTATCGAGTTTTTAGAGGATTTATTCGAAGAGTCCGACCCCATGTCGGTTATAATAATTTTATCTGTGTTCATTTTATTTTTAATAAAGCTATGCCAATATTGTTCTTGTTTTCTTTTCTGTGTTTTATGTATTTATCAAAATCAGTATCAACAACCTTGCCCTGTTTGCGCGAAGCGTGGCGTAACATACCGTTCGGTAATAAAAATCCCATGTGTGTCACAGTAAAATCCGAACCAAATCTATCGCGAAATTGTGAATTTTCAGCCAAAAACAAAACAATCAAAGGTTTGTCTGTTTTTATTTTTGAAACTTCGGATATTGGCAAATATTGTATCTTTGCAGTTTGTTTTTTAAAGTCGGTATCTGTTTTATATATTTTTTTAAACCACGATTTTTTATCAATAGTGACAGTTTTTGTTGATGTTTTACCGTATGTATCTGATATGTTTTCAACAATGTTTGCGTTATTTTTTATCCAATCGGTTTCAATAAAATGGTTTCTGTTTTTAAAATCTATTTTGCCGTCTTTGTATCTGATTTTGGTTAGTTTATTAACATCGCCATCTGCCAATGATGTTTCAACAAACGTTGTGCAATCAAATGCATCAGTGCGAATCAAAGGATCTGTATCGGGTGCTTTTTCTTCGCCCAGCGGATTTGTTGCGTATTTCGCACCCAAATACTGTTCGCCAATATAAGTGTTTTTGGCAAAGGTTGGGGTACATAACAATAAACAGAACAATATTGTACTAGTTTTCTTCATGTGCATTCCTTTCATTGTTCATTTTTATTCCGTTATAACATAAAACCGCAGCATCACGAACAATCATATTATCAGAATCTGGTAATTCAGATATTTTATCAATACAAAGAATTAATAATTCTTGGTCATCTGCGTTTGGAATAATATGTTGCAATGTGGTAATTTTTTCTTGTTCTGATAAATTGTCCCATTTTTTCATATTAGCAGTATCAAATGTTCGTATTGGTTTTACAAAAAAACCCAAAACAACAAAAATAAAAACCACACAAAATACGATGGATATTTTGATAAATAGCTTTATTTGTTGAATTTTTGTTTTTGTTGTCATTGTTTACTCGCATTTTTCCAGCCACACATCATAAGTGTCATTTTGTAATGGGTTTTGACCTGGCTCATTACGATTCATCCAACCACTAAAAATGCGGTCGTCTGATTTTGTATATATTTCAATAAAAACAAAAAAGTTTTCTGCGTCAAAAGGGTCGCTTTGTTTGCAGTTGCGAACCTTTATAGTTAAAGAATTGTGTTGAATTGTTTGGTTGACGTTTGCACGTACTAATTGCGTTTTTCCGGCGGCTTTGTCCATTATACGCAAAACGGCTGTGTTTTTTTCAATGTATCCAAATGCCGGTTTTTCAGTAAACAAAACCAGGGGAATAATAAACAAACACAACAATTTTGAAATGTTCATCAATAACCCCCTGGTTAAATAATTATTTAGATTCGCTGTTTTTTGTATTTGCAGACAAATCTTCAACGATTCTGGCCTTTTTGCCAGACAAACCGCGTAAAAAGAATAATTTTGCACGGCGAACTTTACCAACACGAACTTTTTCAATTTTTTCGATTGCTGGTGTGTATAATGGGAATTTACGTTCTACGCCAACGCCGTAAGATTCACGGCGTACAGTGAACGAAGCATTGTTTCCGTTTCCGCCATCACGTGCGATAACAACACCTTCGAACATTTGGATACGGAATTTATCCCCATCTTTGATTTTTACGTGAACTTTCACAGTATCCCCGGCCTTGAAGTCAGGAATATTTTTGTTGTTTTTTAATTTTGCAACCTGTTCTTGTTCAATTTTTTTAATAATGCTCATTTTACATTTTCCTTTATTAAATCCGGACGACGTTCTTTTGTTAAATCGTCCGATTGTTGTTTCCGCCACCGCTCGATATTGCCATGGTGACCGGACAGCAGGACTTCTGGGACATTTCGTCCACGCCATACTGACGGACGGGTATATAATGGCCATTCTAGCCCGCCGATTTCGAAACTTTCGTTTTGGGTTGATTCCAACCCGCCACCTAATACATTATCTAACAGACGAACGGCGCTGTCAATAAAAACTTGTGCCGCCAATTCTCCACCAGATAAAACATAGTCCCCAATTGATACTTCTTCGATATTGTATTCGTCAATTACACGTTGATCAATACCCTCATAGCGACCACATATTAGTGTAATTGTATCATATTTTGCATACTCATGCACCATTTTTTGGTTTAATTGCTTTCCACGTGGGGAAAAGAATATGATTTTGCCGGGTTTTTTGACAGAATCAATCGCGTTTCCCAGAACATCTGCACGCATAACCATCCCGGCACCACCGCCGAATTGTTCGTCATCAACACTGCCATAATTGTTAATCGCAAAATCACGAATATTGATTATATCCATTGACCATATTTTTTTATCTAATGCGCGTCCAACAACACCGCCATTAAGGGTGCCTGGAAACATTTCTGGAAAAATAGTCAATATATTAAAATGCATTTTATTTTTGATTATATATTAACAGTTTTATTTTCAAAATCAACCAGCGCACCACGAAAAGAAAACATATCGCCGTTTTCGTTTTCGATTATATCGCCGGCACCAAAGTTTTGGAAACATACAATTTTTCCCAGATTTTGATTGTCGCGCATAATTGTAAAACCAATCAAATCTGCCTGATAATATTCGCCGTCACGTGTTTTTGGTAAATCTGTGCGATTTACAAATAGTGGTGTGCCACGTAAAATTTCGGCTGAATTTCTGTCGTCAAAACCACGTATGTGGGCAATTATAATGTCAGAATTTGGAACAGGGCGGATAAATTTAAAATCTTCTGGTTCGAATTTGTCAGAAATAATCCGCATTTTGCGAAAATCGTCAGGGCGCGCTGTGTATGTTTGAATACGCACATCGCCACGTATTCCGTGAAATGCGACAATTTTTCCGACCAAGATTTTATTGTTATTTTCCGCCATATTGTTTTTCTATTTCTTTCATATTTTTAACAATAAACAAATATCTGCGATATCTTTCACAGGTTTCTTTGCGTTCTGTTTCGTGTTTTATTGGACAATTCGAAAACATATCTTTGTTTGTTGTAAAAGTCAGATGAGCGTTTTGTGGATTAAAAACAAATCTTTTCCATTCGTCAAAACGCTCTTGTTTCTTTTGACAAAAATCGCCGTCAAATGGGCATGTTGTGTCACTCATGTTTTTACCTCATGTTTTTACCTTGAATTATGTTGTTTGTAGGCGTATACACCTGGGGTTTGTAAAAGAATATCACGAATACTGCGTATATATGCTTTTACATCCAGGTTATTTTCATTGGCATAAGCAACCAATAGATACAGATTATCAAAATAACTGGTTTCGACAATGATTTTTTGTCTTAAATTTTCATACCAAACAGACCGGAATACCTGGAATAATTCCTGTTGTATTTGAGATTGTGTATAAGCAGGCGTACCCATTTTTTCTACCTTGTGATTTGCTTTGTTTTATTACGAATTTTTTGCCATGCCGTTTGTATATGCTGTTTTAATGATGTTTTTGAATTTGTTACAGATTGCGGATTAGTTTTTTGTTGTTTGTAATCTGCGTAAACACCACATTGATTGCAACATTCAACAAATCTGGGTTTGTCAGATGTTGAAAATATCTCAGTACTGTTATTACGTGCACAATGTTGAATATATTCCACCCAGATTTTTAAGCTTTCGGCTGTTTGTGGATTTGGAATGTTACAATCCTGACCAGTGGCGGGACAGATTCTGCTGTTCTCCGCCATCTGGATGTCTTTTTCTATCCAATTTTGTAATTGAGTATCAATATTGTTTTTCATAATAATTATTCCGCGGTTGCTTCTGGTGCTGGTTCTTCTGCTGGTGTTTCGGCTGGTGCTTCTGCTGCGGCCTTAGCGGCGGCTTCTGCAGCGGCTTTTTCTTCTGCTATTTTTGCCAATTTGTCGGCTTTGTCTTTTGCCTTTTGTTGTGTTTTTTCAGATGGCTGATTTTTCTTGGTTTGATTTGGAATTGGTTTTGCATCAACTAATTTTGCGTTTACCAAGAATTTATATACACGATCTGATGGTTTTGCGCCCTTAGACATCCAATCTTTGATTCTTTCGATGTTCAAAACAACGCGTTTTTCATCGTTTTTTGCCAACATTGGGTTGTATTTACCAACTGTTTCCAAAATTGCCCCAGAATTACGTGCATTACGAGAATCTGTGACCACTACGTGATAATAAGGACGTTTTTTTGCACCATAACGTGCCAATCTGATAACTGTTGCCATTTTTGTTTTTCCTTTTGTTTTTGTTATCTGGTTAATCCAAAGTTTGCATAACCAAAACCAACATCAAGAGCGAAAACTCGCCGGATGATGTGCCTTGTGCATACCGCACACAGGTTTTACGATAATGGCAATCTTTGGGATTTGCGTGCATATTATGGGGTATATTTTATAAAAAGTCAAATATTTATTATATTTTAACTTGATTTATATAATTTTTTTTGTCAATATACTGGCATCGTTTTTAATCAAAAGGGATTACCGATGCCAATAAAAAAACACCCGATTGAAAAATATAGAAATTATACAATCTATGTTGTGACACCAAATCATTATATTGCTGAAAAGGTTGATCCGTCTAAGGGTGTGACTGTGACAGCGGACAGTTTGGATGCTGTAAAAATAGAAGTTGATAAAAAATTAGATTATGCGGCAAGTGTGAAAATAAGTACGTATGAAGGTCAATCACAAAACGAGATATTTCAAAAGCCTTTTGTTCGTATTGGTAATCCAAACGGCGTTGATTTTGACGGATTGGCAATAGTTATAACCTGTGATTATGATTTAGATGCGGTTATTGAATTTGTAAAAAGTCGCCCTGTGCGCAGACCGAAAAAATATACAAAGTCCAGACGTGAATTCAGTATTATAAAATTTATATGTCGTAATAAAACAATTGTTTATGAAAAATAAAAATCGCAGAAATGCGATTTTTTTTTACAAAAAAATACTGGACAAATTAAAATGTTTGTATATCATATGTTTGTTAACATAAATGGTGGTGTATAATGAATATTAATTTAAATGGACGTGTTGCAATAATTACCGGTTCAACCGGTGGTATTGGTTGCGCAATTGCTAAAGAATTTTATGATTCTGGGGCAACAGTTGTTTTAAACGGCAGATCAAAAGAAAAATTGGAAACATTGGCGCACGATTTGGTTACAGGTGGAACGTTTAATGAACCAAAACGTATAAAATGTGTTCCGTTGGATTTGACTGCGGATGGCGCAACATCTGAACTTGTTAATCAAACAGTCAATCAATTTAAAAAAGTAGATATATTGGTTAATAATGCGGCATCAATAAAGGCAGGACTGATAATAAAGACAGATAAAAAGTTTTTAGAACACATGATGTTGATGAATTATACTGTGCCATATTTGTTAACACGTGAAGCGTTGTGGTGTATGAAAAAACAAAAGTGGGGACGTATAATAAATATGACATCTGTTTCTGGTCAATATGGTGATCGTGGTATGGGTGTCTATGGTTCCAGTAAATCTGCGTTGACATCGTTCGCAAAAACAGTGGCGGCAGAATATGGACGTTATTGTATTACTGCGAATTGTGTGGCACCAGGGGTTATTGATACACCGTCAACAAGTGTAATGAAGGATGATTATAAATCAGATGTTATTGAGCGTATACCTGTAAAACGTTTAGGAAAACCTAGCGAAGTTGCTGCACTGATTGTGTTTTTAGCATCAGAACGTGCAGCATATATCAATGGTCAAGAAATCGCTATTAATGGTGGTTTGTACAGATAATTTATACAAATTTACTTTGTTAAAAATATAACCGGCGCAATGCCGGTTATATTACATATAACATTTAATTTTGCCTTGTTTTTTTTTGCTGTTTATAATATCATTTTGTTAGAATGAGTATAGGAAGGATTGTTTTACAAATGGTAATTGTTCTGTGTGTGCCAATGTATGCAGCATTGGCAGGTACTGATGTCCCAACAGTTGAACAATTTGAATTATCCCCAGAAGAGATAGAAATAGCGGACAATATTATGGATAAACCCGAAGATCAAGAAGTTGTTAGAATTGAAAATTTTATGTTGGAAATGGGTTGGAACGAAAGTAATCAACAACACCGCAAAGAAATATATCAAAAAATAAATGAATTGAAAGAAGCGTTAAAGCAAAATATGCAAGAATTAAAAGATAATGTCGAAGATATGAAAAAAAACGAACAATCTTTGGCAAATCGCACGTTAACGGCTGTGACTACTGCTGCAACAGGATTGGGAGGAATGGAATTAGCACGTGGTTTGTCTGAACAGCGGGCGGACAAGATTGCAAAACAAGATATGTCTGCATATATAAAAACATTTCGTTGTGAATATGGCAAGGGAAAATCGTTCAAAGCATCGCCAGACAAAATTGAATTGCCAGGGGGTAATAATGCAAATATTATGAAATATCGTAATGAATATTTTTCATTGGTAGCTGATTTAAAAGAACGAAAAACTGCATTAGGTATGAAACCTGGGATAGAAAGTGAAGAGATTTTGGATAAATCGCAAACTGGATTATATGACGATGAAAGCGAGGGTATTACCGATGCACAATACGCATCGTTGTATCGTGCACAAATGTTGGCATCTGAAAAAGACAAAGAAAAAATAGATAAAGAGGCCGAAAAATCGAATAAACGTGTAAAAATCGGTGGTGTGGTGGCTGCCGCAGGTGCTGTGGTCGGTGTTGTTGGAAACCAGATATTAAATCATGATAAACACGATAAATCTGCCGAAATATTGGCAAAACGTGAAGAAATAAATCAACAATTGGCAGATGTGGTTGATTTTGAATTGGACGAATGTAATGCAAAAATTCAGGCTGCTAAGAAATGGGCGCAACAACAGAAAAATACATCTGACTATAAAAAGAATTCTGGTTTACGCAATTATATAGCAGAAATAGAAAAATTGGAATTTTTAACAGAACAAAATGATGTCTTTAAATTAATGGATCATCCGATATGTTATTAATAAAACGCTTGTTGATTTTGGTTGTTGTTATTGTTTGTGCTGGGCATAACGCGGTGGCTGATTGTGACAATGGTGGTGTAACTGGAAACGCCAAAACTGAAAGAATAATATTGAAAACAAATCACGGGCTGGCCAGGGATTTAAGTTTAGAGGAATGTGTAAAATTAGGTGCTACCAATGTGCAAAATCAGTTTGTGGATGCTGTTTCATACAGATTAGTGTGCAGCGGCAGTAATCAATTCAAATGTATTCCATATAAATGTCCCGATGGGTCCAAATTAAATAAAAACGGATTTTGTGCCGGGGTGGCATCACAAGACAGATATCACACCGATGCAATATCTTATTCTGATAGCAGCGAAATACAAGTTTTTGATGCATGTGATAGTTTTAATGCAAAAAAAACAGATAGTGGGGTTGTAAAGGATTTCTTTTGGGATGAACACGCATTTCAATTAAAATATGCATGTATATCAGATTTTGCAGATTTAAATGTTTCTACGCCAACGGCAATTGCGTTGATAAAAACCAATAATTGGCCAAATGGTATTGGGATGGTGTCACCAAAAGATTGTACAATTCAACAGAATAACCGGTATAGGTTTGGCGCAGGGCGTTCTGTGCGTTGTAAATCACAAAACAATATTTATGTGGAATTTTTGTTTGGTAATATAAATACATTGACAACTTCTGTTGAAGACGTTGCAGAAAAAATGTGTCCAGTATTCGGATTTGTTGCCCATGACCAGCAAAAACATTACTGTAGCGTTGGGGCTGTTTATAAAAATAATTCAGATTCAAAATTAAACTTGTTTAAAATTTTCTTACGTGATGCAGAATTAATGGATATAGAACAACAAGAAGGCAATGTGTATAAAATTGTCCCATTGCGTAAAGATAAAAATTATAACACGCATGACAGTTTGTCTGCTGTATTGGATACAGATGTGTTTAAAGACGTGGTGGCATCTGCCGCGGAATCTGTTAAAAATCTGGTACAAACATACATTGAACGACAACTGGCCACGGTTGGATACAAAATTCAAAATATAATATTTTATTCTGCACGTAATATTTCGGAAAAAAATACAACTTATTCTGTTTGGCCGATTAGAATAGATGCTTGTAATACAAAAAACGAATGTTATACCTATATTAAACTGTTTAAATTCAGATCTTTGTTTGGTGGCGGAAATTTACATGTTAAATCTTTAGCGAATTTAAGTGCTGAAATGATGTCGTGTGTTATATTGGATGGAATGTTTGACAGTAAACATTGTTTCTTTCTGGAAGAGGATATTTCCAAAGAAAAAAGATTATGCGAGCAGGATACCAATAATTTGATTAAAAGTGTGTTTGGTACAAATAAATCTGCCAAGGCATATTTTGATAATGATGATAAAATGTGTGTGTTAAACTCGTCAAAACAAAACGCAAATGTGTTAAAAACGCTTTCTGTGGCAACACAAATTGGTTTCTTGTTTTTGACCACTATCACAACAGCTGGGGCAGGTTCTGTGTTGGGCATGGTTGTTTTGGGCGTTGGTGGGTTGGCTGATGGTGTCGCGTTGAGAAGCGAAATTCAGATGAATAAAGCATCAGTCAAATTTTTAAAGAAAAGCACGCGGTGTTTTGATGCAAAATGTGCACAAAAATATTTTGAAGAAGAATTTGATCATATGTTGCGGTTGATAGATACTGTAAACGATGATGAATTTCGTGTAATTGATAATGAAATGAATCGATTGGTTGAATTGTTGGATGATTCGTATGTTGCAAAATTGGCAGAAAAAAAAGATAAAACAACAGGATTTTTTGCAAATATGTCATCTGAGGAAGTTGTTTCTAATATTGCCACCATTGTTTCGCTTGCTTTGTCAATATACGCTACACCTAAATTAATTCAAAAGTTGGCAACTAAATCACGAAATGTACAACCAAAGTTTTTCAAAAAACTGGGACAAAAAATAGATAATCTAAAAACCACAAAACAATCGAATACGGCGAATAATGCGACACCAACCACAGGAACAAAAATTTCAAAAACTGTGTCAAAAAGAACATCAAAAATTAAAGATTTTCAAATCAAAAACATTGAAAAAATTAAGGATAATTCGGATATTTCTGTGTTTAAATTTACAGACGGTAACACAGGAAATGTATATTATTTGAAACATACAGATAATTTTGACGAAATCACCAGAACAAAAAAGGCATACGAAATTCTTGGAAACAATTCGGGTATCGTTCATACGGTTCGGATAATAGAAGACGATCAAGAAGTTTTGAATGCTTTGGCGAAAAAACTCAAGATAAAAGGTTCTGGAAATTTTTGGTTTGTGATGGAAGAAATGCCAGGCAGTCAAACAGGGTTTCATTTGGCAAACAATCCAAGTGCTTTAAATACTGTGTTGGGTGGTAAACCTATTACTATTCAGGAACAAGACGAAATTTTACAAGCTATTCGTAAATTAAACGATAATGGTATTGTTCATGGTGATTTGGGTTCTAATATGTTTTATATGCGTGAACCAAATGGCAAATTGAGAGTAGACATAATTGATTACGAACCGTGGAGTGCAGAAATAGCAGCGAAAAATGTTGATATAAAATATTTTAATTCAGATATGGAAGAATTTGTAAAAAGAGGTTTGGCAGAACCTAGAACTATCCCGACAGCAGGCATACAATCAGACACAACAAATATAGCCAAAACAATGGTTGCAGGTGCAGACAATACGGTTTTACGTGTGGAAAACGGAATCAGTTTTGGTCGTTGGAAATTTGATGTAATAACAGATAATGCAAATAATATAAAATATTATGAACGTGCGGTGGATGGTGATTTTCAAACACTTGCACAGAATCTTAGTGATGAATTTGGAAAACAGGCAATTGTTTTTGAACGTGATAATGAATATTTTATTGCTCTTTTTGATAATTCTGATGATTTAGACATATTCGTAAAACATGAACCAGATATAATTATTAATGGAAAATATTCAGCATCTAGTAATAAAGTATCTAATAATAACACACAAATGTCTTTAAATGACATTGAAAATATGTACCAACAGAAATTACACGATGATGTGTTGGCACTGCAACAAACAGAAAATATGGATGCTAAGATTGCTGCATATAATAAATTAATTCAGCGCGCAAAAAATGAATTGTCACCAGCAGAATATAAAGCTTTTGATCAAATGCTTGATTTAGAAATAGCAAATAAAGATTTGAATTTACGTATAAAAACAATTGAGCAAAATCTTCGTTCTAACAACTTTTCTGAAGAATCTATAAATATGTATATAAATGATTATAAGGTACAATTATCGCATAATCAGGAAATATTGGGCAAATTACAACTGGAAAATAAAAATGCAGCAAAATTACTGTATGATAATTATTCGACACTTGTGGATCCGCACTATGTTATACGGAATTCAAATGATTTGGTTATACAAAAACAGACGGATATGACATATGAAATTTCTAAACACGTGGATAGGCAAGTTTTGTTTGATAATGTAAAGAAATTTAAAAATGATATTGTTGTTAATTTTCCGGAAGATATGTATCGAAAAGCAAGAACTTGGGATACTATGCCAGGTGCGGAACGTGCGAATTTTATAGTTAATGATTTGATACCGTATTTACAAAAAATTCAGGGACTTGAACATGAAAAAATACCAGTTTATTTACAGCCATCTTCACAAATAGGTGGATATGCAGCATTTTGTGACAAATCCCAATGTTTTAAGGTGTCTTTTGAGGCAATAGAAAAGCCTAATTTTGATATCATACTAGGCACGTTGGCGCATGAAAGCGTGCATGCAGGCCAATATGTTAAAGGTGGACGGAGTGCGTTAAGTAAGGAAATAGTTGAACTTTCAGATGTAAATTATGTGGCTGCTATGACAAATTTAATGGCCAACAAAACCAATGCAGTAGAAGCAGAAGCATATATGACGGATTATCTTTTTAATAATATATTAGATGAGATAGCTGCATATCATAATTGGTAACCTGTATGTTGTTGTTTTTCTTGTTTTGTATTTTTAAAAACATAACCGGCACAAGGCCGGTTCTATTTTTGGTGGCAGCAGAAGGGAATCACTCGACACTTTGTGTCTGCGTGCAAACCGTGACGATTTTGGTGCGTTGCACTTCCAAAATCTACTTGTTTTCGAACCCTCTTTGCCGGGTTCGCTTCCGTCATCGCAATCCAAAAATACAACCGACACAAGGTCGGTTCTATTTTTGGTGACAGCAGAAGGGAATCACTCGACACTTTGTGTCTGCGTGCAAACCGTAACGATTTTGGTGTGTTGCACTTCCAAAATCTACTTGTTTTCGAACCCTCTTTACCGGGTTCGCTTCCGTCGTCGCAATCCAAAAACATAACCGGCGCAAGGCCGGTTCTATTTTTGGTGGCAGCAGAAGGGAATCACTCGACACTTTGTGTCTGCGTGCAAACCGTGACGATTTTGGTGCGTTGCACTTCCAAAATCTACTTGTTTTCGAACCCTCTTTACCGGGTTCGCTTCCGTCATTGCAATCCAAAAACATAACCGGCACAAGGCCGGTTCTATTTTTGGTGCGAGTGAAG
>CAMOGA010000006.1 GCA_946613885.1 uncultured Pseudomonadota bacterium | reverse complement strand
ATGCCGCCATGTCTTCTGCCGCCGCTTTATCTGCGCGTTGTTCAGATAATCCCTGCGCCAATTCCATCGCGCCAATCCCAGTTGCCGCAACAGTCGTAGCGGTCAATGTTCGATTTGCCAAACTTTGTTCTTTTGCCTTGGCATCTTCATAAGCTTTACGTTTTTTTTCTAAATCGTCATCAACACAGGCATTTTGTTGTTGATTATATTTTTTATTTGTATCGGTACATTTACAATTTGGATAATTTCCTGTTGAATCTGATGGACATTTTGTTGGTTCCACACATTGTGTTCCGTTCCAACTTTGACCGTCATTACATTTTGCTACACATAAATTTGTACCATTATCATATTTTTTACCACTGTCTTTACATACACAATTTGGATAATCCCCTGTTGAATTTAATGGGCATTTTGTTGGTTCCACACATTGTGTTCCGTTCCAACTTTGACCGTCATTACATTTTGCTACACATAAATTTGTACCATTATCATATTTTTTACCACTGTCTTTACATACACAATCTGGATATGCTCCATCGGCATCGGTTGGACATTGTGTTACCTGTTTACATTGGGGACTTGCTGTATTATTACCAGAAATAATACTATATCTTTCATTTGGTTTTGTCATATATTTACATTCATTATTTTCAACATTTAATGTACACGTACATCCATCGCCAGGATTGCACGGTTCACAAGAATTCCATTGTGCAGTACATTTCTTATCTTCTTGTATTGTAAAGGATGTTCCACAATCCCAGCCAGTAAATATTGAATCTGTTTTTAGGCATTCCCCTGCATTTGTTTGGGTTGAAACAGTGGTGTTATAATCATACGCCTCGGTCGCCGGTGGATTACCAGATGCACCGTCACCACATGCATATTCCACATTATATTTATTCGTGTTCCATTGTGCAATACATGTTGTTTTTGATTCTATTGAAAATTTATCCCCAGGTTGTAATACGTTATCGCCACATTTCCAGCCGACAAATGTTGTCCCTGTTTTTTCACATGTATTATTTTGAACAGTTATTTCATCTATATTTGTATATATTTTTTTATCTGTTGGTGGATTACCGTTGCCATCACCACAATCATATACAACCATATTTTTATCAGCACAAAAACAATCAGTCTCCTTATATGCTTGTATATATTCTGGATTATTGGGATTAGGTATTATCAACGGTGCAGGATCTTGACCTGCTGGACATTTTTTATTATTTCTCTTAAATTTCTTTTTGCAATTATCTTCTGCAAATTTTATGGTTCTACATATTCCTTTGGATTTGCCATTGGATCTTAGGGCCAACAAAAACCCTTCCTTACATATACTTGCAGAACAAGAAGGTTGTGGTGCACCCCCTTCTGGTGGTACTATTGGTATACATACTGCTTCTTCTGCTCCGGCCGATTTACATTTTTTTCCTATCTGCTGATTTGTACATCCACCTGCTATACCGCCACCATTTCCATCTCTAAAACTATAGCTTGTCCCTTTTACTCCCGCATTATTAGTAACTTTTCGGCCATCATCTGCCAATGTAAAACAACATGGTAAACATGCCATAAATACAGATAACAAACATGCGAAAAATGTTTTTTTCAAATTCCCTCTCTTGTCTAAGTAAGTGTATCATAAAACATAAAATAAACCAATAAAAAACATTGGTCTGTGCAAAAAAAACACAACCAATGTTTTTTGTAAAATATCAAGAAAAATTATTTCTTTTTACCCTTTGCCGACTTTGGTGCAACTGCACGTTTTTTTGTCGGTTTTTCTTCTTTGATTTCTGTTTTAAAAGTTTTTATTCCATTTGCAATATTCCGTGCCATCGCAGGAATCTTGGCAGAACCGAACAAAATTAAAATCAATAAAACTATTAAAAGTATTTCCCAAATACCACCGCGCATGATTTACCCCCTTGAATTATTTTGTTACATAACAATCCAATCCGTCAGATTTCGCATTTCTGCAAAAACCATTGGCATCATTGGCATTATGAAACGCAACACGTAATCTGTATTTTGTTTGACCATTAACCTGGGCAGCCAAAATTACAAATTGTTTACCCGAAAATAAATTACTGTGTGATGCACGTATTTTTTGTTCCGCGGCCTGTGCGGCGGCACGTGTGCCATAAGACCCAAATTGAACATAAATACTGCCATTACTGCTGGTCACAGGTTTTGTCGCAGTTTTTTGCACTGGTTTGGTTGCTTTTTTTGCTGGTTTTGCCGGTGCCTTTTTCTGTTGTACTGGTTTATCTGGATTAAACGTCACATCTTTTCTGTCTGCAACGACACGAACCGGTGTGCCATCTGTTTCCACTGGTTTTGTATCAACAGGTTTTGGTTCTGGTTTTGGTTGTGCCAACGGTGCAACAACTGGTTGTGGTTGTGGCGCAACATCCGCAGGTTTTGCCGGAACATTTAAATCCGCCACAGGCGCCGGAACATTATCGACATTTTCAGGAACCGGGGCATTCAAATCAACATCTACACTGGTGCCATTATCGCCACCGATTCGTGCAACAATAATCCAAGTTGCCAAAACGATTATCGCCAACCCCAACCCCATTAACAACCACGGCTTTTTCGGTCGTGATGAGGTAAAAGGTGTTGCCTCAGGTAATGCGTCAACCTCAGCAGAATCGTCTAAATCTAATAAATCTAAATTATCATCAGTGTTCATGATTTCCCCCATGTTTGAAATTCATGAACATATTATATCATAAAAAAACAATAAACCAAAATTATTTTGGCATATTTCCAAAATTAGGTGGAACAATCAATTTATGGTTGCTTTCTACTATTGGTTCATTTTCACATTTGCACGAACAACCCGCGACAAATACAGCGCAAACCAACACAAATAATAAAAATATTTTTTTCATATAAAAAATCCTTTCCTTATATAAAAAGGGATGCGACAAGAATCGCATCCCCTGTTTTTATAATGGTAATTTAACCGCCGCTTGCATATCTGATACAAATTCAGACAAAGGTTTTATATCTTGACCATCTTTACCCAGATAACGCAACGTCACCGATTCGTTTTCCATTTCTTTTTCACCAACAACTGCAATTATTGGTGTTTTAGACAATGATAATTCACGAACCTTGTAATTAACCTTTTCATCACGCAAATCAGCGCGCGCATTTACACCATTATCGCGCAATTCAGATACAACACGCTCTGCATATTCGCGGAATTTTTCAGACACAGGAACAACCACAACTGGTTCTGGACTTAACCACAAAGGCAAATTTCCACCCGTAGATTCCAACAATATACCCATAAAACGTTCAATAGAACCCAACATTGCACGATGCAACATAATTGGACGATGTTTTTCACCGTCTTCGCCAATATAAGACAAATCAAATCTTTCTGGCAAATTCATATCCAATTGCACCGTACCACATTGCCAAACGCGCCCCATTGAATCTTTCAGATAATTATCAATTTTCGGACCATAAAACGCTGCATCGTTTTCAGCAATTTCATATTCAATGCCATTTTTATCCAATGCGTTTTTCAATGCACCTTCGGCTTTGTCCCAAATTTCATCAGAACCAATTCTGAATTCTGACAATGGACGCGTTGCCAATTTCATTGTAATTTTATCAAATCCGAATTTGTTATAAATATCTTTGATGAAGCGTAAAATTTTAACAACTTCACTTTCCAACTGTTCTTCCGTGCAGAAAATATGGGCATCATCTTGGGTAAATTCACGCACACGCATTAAACCGGATAAAGCACCAGCGGCCTCATAACGATTAACTTTGCCAAATTCTGCCAGATATAATGGTAATTCTTTATACGATTTTATACCCTGACCAAATACCAACATACCACCAGGACAAGACATCGGTTTTACACAGAATACCTTGCCGTCTTGGGTTGTGCCAGAATAATTATGTGCACCATATTTCGCCCAGTGACCAGATTTTTCCCACAAACTTCTGTCCATAACAGATGGCGTAGAAATTTCAAGATAACCTGCCCTTTCTTGACGTGCACGAATGTAATCTATTAATTTACGATAAATCTTGAAACCTTTATCATGCCAGAACACTGCACCCGGAGCAAATTCAGGTTCAAAATGGAACAAATCCATATCTTTACCCAATTTACGATTATCGCGTTGTGCGGCTTCTTCCTGCATTTTCAAAAATGCCTCCAATTCTTCGGCAGATGCAAACGCATCAACATAAATACGTTGCAACATTTTATTTTTCGAATCACCACGCCAATACGCACCCGCAACCGTTCTGATTTTAAAACCGTCACGCGGCAATTCTTTGGACGAAGGAACATGAGGCCCACGACATAAATCCGTAAAATCACGGAACGTGTAAATGGATAAAACCTCGCCATTTGAATCATATTCGTTCAACCATTCCATTTTATATGGTTGGTTTTTGAAAATTTCTTTGGCTTCATCTAATGAAATTTCACGTCTTTCAAAACGCCCATCAGATTTTATCAAAGATTTCATTTCTTTTTCAATTGCTGCAAAATCTTCTTCGCTGAATCTGTGTTCTGTATCAAAATCATAATAAAAGCCATTTTCAATTGCCGGACCACCAGCAAATTTAACATCTGGATATAATTTTTGTACCGCAGCCGCCATAACATGTGCCAACGAGTGACGAATCAATTCTATTGGATAAGACATAATAAATACCTTCTTTTTTTGTTTGTTTATTTTTTAATTTTGATTGTTTTTTTATTATAGTGCGCACACAAATTTAGTGCAATTGAAATCTTATACCCCCAAAGGGGTTGTTGTTGTAGTGGTCAAAATGAATAATTTATAAAACATGCCTTTATATTATTACTATCGAAAATAAAAAGCAAGAAAAAATCCGCCAATTTGACGGATTTTTTAATTTTAATTTAATCCATTTATTAAATTTTGAATTCTGTCAACGCTTTCCGTATCATTTAATGCCACGGCAATTGCCAACGCAGATTCCAAATCATTTCTGGCAACATCTGTATTTCCCATATTCAAATTTAACGCCGCAGATTTTTCAAAATACGACATCGCATTACTTGATTGCGCTTCACGTTCTTCTTGTGTCGGGGCAACCTGAATCTGTTCAGAAATTACGCGCACCGCAGATGTATAATCGTTAACTGCATTTTGATATTCACCAATTGCTGTGTATGCTTCTGCACGTTCTGCATATACGTTTGCAGAAATGCTGCCTTCGGCACGGGCCAAAGAATTTGTATAATCTGCAATCGCACCCTGCCAATTTTTCAACCACAAATTCAATTGTCCACGTTTAGCATATAAATCACGCATTGTTAATATATCCACTGGCTTCATTGAATGAGACGCCAGCGCATTATTTATATCCACTAATGCTGCGTCATAATTTTCTAAACGTGTATCCAACAAATATTTATCATAAAACGCGACCGCATTCATACCATCTGCATTAATTGCAGAATTAAAATCGTTTAATGCATTTTCATAATCACCCATTTGCATATAAACTTCACCACGCAACACATAATTATTTGTGTTTGCATCCAAATCTATCGCATTATTTAAATCAACAATCGCACCATCCATATCGCCAGCAACTATTTTTTCCCTGGCTGAATTAAACAAATCATTTGGTTGCACCAATTTTTCTTCACTAATAACAACATTTGGATTTGTTGGATGTAAAAATTCTTGACTGCGTCCAATGATGTAAAATGTCGCCGCAATAAAGAATAAAATTATAAACCAATAAACATATATTGTCCATGACCAGACAGTATTCGTTTCAACAGCAACCTTAACATTATTAGCACGCACAGGTGCTTTTTTAGCCTGATTTTTCGGTGTTTTGATTGTTTTTTTCATGATTACTCCCTTCCTTTGTTTTATATTCTAGAAATTTTTTAAAATCAGGTCAACTGTTTTCTTGTCGATTTCTATAATTTTTCCAACCCTCAGTTTTCCAAGATGTATTCCACCATATGATTCACGATGTAATGCACGCACGGGCGAGCCAATATGACGCAACACTATGCGAACTTCGTTCTTTTTACCCTCGGTCACTGTCACGCGCAAATGGTTATCATCGACAACTTTGATTTTCATTGGTCGATAACGTATTCCATCAACTGTTGTACCATGACGCGCAACATCTAATCCTTGTTCTGTGTATTTGCCAATTGTTGCAACATATGTTCGTTCAATGTTATTTTCTGGCAAAGACAATTTTCGTGCTAAATCGCCATTATTGGTCAATAATAATAATCCAGAGGTCTTATAATCCAAACGACCGACATATTTCAGATTTTTGTATTCTTTATCCAATACATCATATATTGTTTTACGCCCCATTGGATCGCGTACAGTTGTCATTGTATTAATGGGTTTATGAAACATATACAATTTTATTTCATCGTGTTTTTCAATCTGTTTACCATTAACAAAAACCTGGTCACCATCATCAACAAAAAACACAGGTGTATCAACCAGTTTGCCGTTAACATATACCGCACCATTTTCAATTAATTTTTCGGCATCACGCCGTGATGCAATACCACAATCTGAAATAAATTTAGCAATTCGTGTTTTCATTCATCTAAAACCTTTGATACAGCAACCACAACCGCCACTTCTGCACGCAGTATTGTTTTACCCAAAGACAAACCGCACACACCTGCCCTGTCCAGTTTTTCAAATTCTGATTCAGAAAAGCCACCTTCGGGTCCAACCAATATTCTGGTTGATTTAATTTTTTTATCCACAGGTTTCTTTCCATGTGCAAAACGTTCGTCTGCCACAATTAAATTATCTAAATCCAATTCATCAAATTTTATTGGTTCCAATAATTTGGGGATACTGTTGCGATTAGATTGTTCAGATGCCTCGATAATAATTTTTTGTTGACGCACCCAATTGATATGATGCGCAACAGTGCGATCTGTTATCACGGGCTGTAAAACCGCCACACCCATTTGGGTTGCCATATTTAACAGGTCATCAATTCTTTTTATCGGCGCAAAATACAGTGTAATATTATTTGAAGGATCAACATGTTCTGTTTTATCATCAATTATAATGGTTTTGTTATCATCTGATATGTGCGCCAAATATTCCATGCCATTATTGAAAACCAAACAATCACGTCGCCGCATTACGCGTGTTATATAATGAATAATATCTTTATCAACCGGAAAAATTTTACCGGTATCCAAATTTTGATTTAAAAATATTCTTGGTATATTTTGCATTTTTTAATCTTTAATGTTCTACCTTTTTGTGATATAATAGCAACTATGGCAATAAAGTTCAACATTTTCTCGTCCAGCGGTTCTGGCAAAGGTTTAAAAATCTTTGATTCATCGACATATAAAGAACACGAACAGGCACCTGTGGCGCGTAAATTTTGGAATATAAAATGGGATATTGGCGTTTGGCTGATATGCGCATTAATGTTTGGATTATCTTTTGCCGCAGAACATGTATGGCGGTATGGTTGGGGGCCGGCATCTGCCCATTGGGTTGCATTGTATATAAAAAATATGTTTGCAACGTTCGGGTTGTCCGTGGTGGCAGAGGTGCCTTTTTGGTTTTCCCGTGTGTTATATCACCCCGATTTTGCATGTATCACACCATTATTGCCAGTAATCGCATATTATTTTTTGGCCGATGATACATTAAAAAGCGAATTTAATCCCGCCGGCAAAGATAATTATGATGAAAAATCTGCCCGTAAGGCAACTGTGGAAGACATCAAAAAGATGGGTAAAGATTTTAAAAACAAAGACGGTTTATTTAACGGTTTCATGATGGTGTTGGGATATTTTAAATACAAGGGCGAAATGAAACCATTGATGTTTGATGAAACATTATCTGCATTATGCGTAGCCCCTCCGGGAACCGGTAAAACCACGGGTGTTATTATTCCGACAATATTAGATTGTGATAGTGCTTCAATGATTATAAATGATCCAAAACCAGAATTAAAACAAAAAACATCTGGATATCGTTCAACGGTCAGTCATGTGTTTATTATGAACTGGGCGGGTCAGGACGAACCTGAACGTGGTATATATTATCCATCGTGGAATCCATTATCGCCAGAACATATTCCATTTAATCCCGAACAACGCGATTTGTATATTGATTCCATGGCTAAGGTTCTGGTACCAGATGCCAAGGGTGCAAATGCCGATCCACACTGGGCAAATACTGGTCGTGCCGGATTGGCAGGATTGATAAATTATATTGTATCCAAGGTAGAACGTGCCAAGGCCGATGATTATTTCTATACACGTTTGAACAACGGAACATTTAACAGCGATGATGCGGCAGTACTGGGTGATTATTATTTATCAATGATGAACGATCCAAATGCTTACGCGGCATATTCTATGTTGCAACGCGGCGAATTAAATACAACAAATTATGTTCATATTGGAACATGGAGTCATATCCCAGATTCTTGGCGTGGACGCGAGGCATCTTTTGCCATGATACTTGATTGGTTAACTGCATCTCAGGTTGCCATTGCAGAACAAATTGAAGAACGCAGACGACAAGGCGATCAAATGGTTATGATGGCAGATCCCATGAAAGATTTATTGCAAGAGGCGGTTGATGAGGCACGGCGTTATTCGTACGCCAATCGTGCTGTTGCAGAATTAACACAACTGGCAAACACACCAGATAAAGAACGCGGATCTATTTTATCAACAATGATGGAAGGTTTGGCCATATTCCGTAATGCCGCCGTTCGCAACAGAACATCCCATTCTGATTTTCATTTCGAAGATTTACGTGGATTAAAAGATCCAAGGGATGGAAAAATTAAACCTGTCAGTGTATATTTATCGGTGAATTTGGTTGACGCTCAGGCAGTTAATCCGATTACTGCAATATTTATTGAATTAATGTCGTCTTACTTATTAGCACATACCCCAGGAACAATCGTTGACGGCAAAAAAGTTGGACCATGTCCAGTATTGTTTGCATTGGACGAAATGCCAAAAATGCAAAAATTGGATGCGGTTATCCAGGGACCGGATTTGGGACGTGGATGCAAAGTATCTTATTTAATTATCGGTCAAGATATTCACCAGATTCAAGAAAAATATGGTGCAGATGCCGCTGCAACAATTATATCAACAACGGCGGCAAAGATTGTCTTACGTCAAAACGATACAGACAGTGCCAGAAAATTCTCTGAGATGATGGGTAAAAAGATAACCAAGAAAATTGAAAAGAAAGATGGAAAAGATGTTGAAACACCAAAAGAAGAACCGATATACAGCGAATATGATATTATGAAATTGCCGGCAGACAAACAGTTGGTTATTTATCAGGGTTGGTATCATCGCCCAATAGAAGCCAGCAATATACAATACTATAAGAACGAAACACCTGTTCAAAAGAAATTGATGGCGAAAATTGCCATGGGTGAAGCGTCTCCATTACCAGAATTTTTAATTCCATCCCATCATGCGATTATGGGGTACGGTGGCAATCCATGTGTTTTAAATCCTAACACCAACGAGTTAAAAATATTGGAACCGTTGCATTAATAATTTATAATAACAATATGCGTAAAATAATTTACATTTGTATAATGGTATTTTTATCTGCGTGTGCAGCAACAACGCAATCTTATCTGGATGGTGTTCAAAAAGATTTTGCAAATACTAATTATGAAATACCACAAAAACAATTGGATGAACAAAATAATCTTGATTTATTAATACACGGCACCGCCCTATTTCATGCGGATGAATATAAACAAAGTGATTTAACATTTGAAGAATTTAATAAACGCAATTTAAATGAAACGTCTTCATCAATATTACGCGAAAGCGCCGGATTATTATTGGGCAACGGTGTTAATTCATATAAACCATATATGATGGATTCGTTGTTTGTGTCATATTATCAGATTTGGGATTTATTGGCATTACAAGATTGGTCAAATGCGCGTGTGGTTATAAATCAATCTTACAATCGCCAACAAAACATGTCGATTGAATATCAAAAATTAATTGAAAAGAATAAAAATAAAATTTCTGAAAATGCGCAATACAGTGAATTAATTGATAAAAACACAAACGATTGGTTTGCTTTTTCTGATATTATGAATCCTGCATTAATGTATTTATCTGGTATATATTTTTTAAACGACGGGGATTTTGATAATGCGATTACTTATTTGAAACGCGCCAATGGTATGATGCCAGAAAACACTTTTATCAAATCAGATTTAGAATTAGCACAAAAACATATAAAACCAACGAACACATCGTGGCAATTTATTGAATCAGGTTTTGCACCACGCCTGCGTGAAAAAAACGCCAGTTTATTTTTACCAAATATCGGTATGATATATTTTTCAATGTCCGAGCCATATTTTAATAACAATTTTACACAACCAGATAAAGCCCAATTATTGGCAAATGTGGATGCAATGTTTATAACCGAATATCGTGAATATCAAATTAATGAATCTATCCGTGCGTTTACATCTGCTGCATCCAAAGCGGCCGCCCAGGCAACATTATATAATTCACATAATAATTCTGCCCCGTTGTTGGGGATACTGTCATCAATTTATACAGTTGCCTCGTCTAACACAGATGTTCGCACATGGGCAACATTACCAAAATATATATATGTATTACGTGATAATAAAAATACAGATACAAAAAATAATTTAATATACACGCGAATAATAAATGGTAAAATAACAGATAACAAAACAATAAACTTAAAATAAAGGAGAACATAAATGAAAAAAATTATACCAATTGTTTCATGTTTGGCACTGGCCGCATGCGGTGGGACTAGTGTTGTTGACCTGCAAGATGCCGCCCAGGTTGCCGCAATGCAACAGGTTATGGAATTAGAATATCGCGATTGGACAAATACCGCTGAAAACATGACTAAATCTATGTTGGCCAGCGGTGCATTTTCAAAAATCGACAAACCTGTTATCGCAATAGGAAATATCGTAAACGATACACAACAACGTTTTGATACAGATATTTTAACCAAAAAAATACGTACAACATTGTTAAAATCTGGCAAGGCACAAATTGCGACAAATTATACTGGTGAAGATACAAATGCTGATGCTGTCCGTAAATTACGCGATAATATTGAATACGCACAGACAACAATCGCAAACAAAGGCATGCTGATTGCACCAAATATGTCATTGTCTGGAAAAATGTTGCAAAGAAATTTAAAATTAGATTCTGGAATATTCTCGTCTGTTGATACACGTGTAGAATATTATTTACAATTAACATTAACAGATTTGACAACTGGATTATCCATCTGGGAAGACGAACAACCAATTGTCAAAGAAGGCACACATGCACCAACATGGTAAACCGAATAAATATGAAAAATCCGCTGTATAGCGGATTTTTTATTTTACCAATTTGCCATTTTTATAATCTATTTTTTGTTTTCCGATAATTATATATTTACCATCATAACGTGGGACCGATTGTTTTTTTATCGCACTTTTCCAATAAACATTTCCATTATCTGTATTAATCGCATATAAATTATTATCCGTCCCAACAACAAAAGCAAAATTATCAACAATTATAAAATCGTTCGGTACAGATATATTAACACACCAAACTTTATTCCCATTATTTGCATTTAATTTACAAAACGCATCGCCCAATCCACCGGCATAGACATATTTTCCATCCACACCGACATGTGCAACAATATCAACAACCGCCGCACCGCCCGTCAAATTATTTTCACGATAAACGTCTGCGACCCAAACAACACGCTTATTACGCGTGTTTATCTTTATAACCTCGCCTGTTGATAAACCGGTATAGATAAAATTTTCAACACAAATTGGTGATTGATTGCTTTTTACAAAATTATCAGTTGAAAAACCTGTATATATTTTTTTATCGCCTAAAAATATCGTATTTGTTGTGTCCTGACGATATTCACATTCTTGGTTTCCGTGAATATTTTTTACATCACCTGATAATTCTGGAACATCCATATTAACAACATTAACATCATTACTGTCGAAAATATCTGTTCGAATACCTGGCAATATCGGGTCATGTTCAGAACATGCCGACATACTTAAAACACACAACAAAAATCCCCAGATTTTTTTCATGTTTTATCTTAATGTTTGTGCAACCCCAGAAATAGATGCCGGCGCATCCGCATCATTTATGATTACATCCAATATTTTATTTGCGTTTTCAACATCACCATTTGCCAAATATTTTTGTGCAACCATCAAACGAGATGTGTAATAAAATGGTGATTTTTTTGTATCCATAGAAGATAAATAATCTACAAACTCAGTTGTTTCCATTTTATCGCCATTAATTGTTGCAACATGCAATTTTGCCAAATCTTTAAAATCACGTGTATGACCGTTTTGTGCTAAATCTTGTAATTTTTTAACATCTTTATCTATTAAATAAGATTGAAACAAAGACAAATCAGACATCGCACCAGATGTGTTTCCTGCTAAATTTGCCAAAGCCGCTGCATCTGTGTTTGCCAATGCTGTTTCATATGCCATTGCTGTGGCAATTTTTGAAGAATAATGCATACGAATACCAATTTGAATTGCACCAACAATAACCATTATTGCCAACACAGCCCCAATTATATATTTCCAATATTTTTTCAAAAATTGCTGAGTTTTTTCGTTATTTACATCTTCCCATACCTCACGATACAGTGCATCTTGGGCATGTTCTGCATATGTTTTCTTGGCTGGTCGTTTTATATTTTTATTTCTTTCTAACATATTTGCCATATAAAAATCTCCTGTGGCTTGATAAATTCTATTTTATTGCTATACTATAAGATGTATGAATAAAAAAATCAAGACAACTTTGCCGGCAACAAAAACGTCATCAATGGTTCCAAGTTATGGCGCTGGCGATGATGTCAGTTTATCCCGTTATATCAATGAAATTCAAAAGTTTCCTATTTTATCCGCAGAACAAGAATATGAATATGCCACAAAATGGGTTAACGAACACGACAATATGGCGGCTGAAAAATTAGTGGCTTCACATTTACGATTGGTTGTATCGGTCGCATATGATTTTAAAAATTATGGTCTGCCGGTATCTGATTTAATTGCCAGTGGTAATATGGGATTAATGCAGGCCCTACAAAAATTCGATCCTGAACGCGGTTTTCGTTTTTCAACATATGCTATGTTTTGGATCAAGGCGGAAATATATGAAACTATCCTTAATAATTGGTCAATTGTAAAATTAGGATCTTCTGCAAATCAAAAACGTGTATTTTTTAATTTAACACGCGCAAAACGTGCATTGGGAATAATGGATAATAACCTTAGTGATGAACAAACTAAACAAATCGCTGAATATTTATCCGTTCCAGAAAACGATGTCGCACGTATGGCAACCAGGATGTCTGCCAGGGATGTTTCATTAAACGCACCATTAAACACAGATTCTGATGCCAAAGACATTTTATCCAATATGGCGGATACACGTATTGATATTGAATCCGGTATGGAACAATTGGAATTCAAACGCCGTGGATACGAATTGTTAAAAAAACATTTGGCTGCCCTGCCCGAACGTGACCGTGAAATATTGCGCGCACGTCGTTTGTCTGATCCGGTGGCTACGTTGGAAACATTATCAAAAAAATATAATATTTCCCGCGAACGTGTCCGCCAAATCGAAGAACGTGCTTTTAACAAATTGAAATCTGCAATATTGGCGGAATCAGACACATCACCAAAATTAATCTCAGAAGAATAAAAAAATGAAGAACAATAAAATATTTTTATCAATTTTACTGTGTACGTTTTCCACTGGTGCATACGCGATTGATTACCAAACCGGTCATTGGGATTTTCGTTTAAATGCAGATGGTATGATTGGTTTTTTAGAACCCAAAGACGACAAACCAATATTTATCAACGATTGGGATGTCAAAGCACAGGTTTTCTATAACATAAACCGTCAACAAAGATTTGGCGCAATTTATTCTATTGATGCAAACAGTGTTGACGACAAAGATTATATTCATGATGCTTTCATTTTATTTGAAGATAAAAATTATGGACGTGCAGAATTTGGCCTGACCCATTCAATTGCTCGTAAAATGGGGCTGGGATTGCCTGATGTTGGATATTTACGCGTGAACGATAAATTTATATTGCATAAAAAATTGGATTTGAAACACGTATTAATATCTGATACCGCTGCAACCACAGGACGTGATATGCCACGTTTAAATTTGGCAACACGCGCCACAGATTATGGTCAATACGGGTTATCAATATCTGGATTTGGCGATGATTATAATTATGCAATTGATGGCGCTGTAAAATTTAAACGCCCATTGGGCAAATTAAAATCTGCATATTCTTTTGCGGTTTCATATATGGATAAACCTGAAAAATATTCTGAAAATTCGTTTTCTCCGTATGTGACGGCTGATTGGCGCGGACAAATTGCTGCGGCAATAAATTTACAATACAACAGTTTTATTTGGTCTGGCAATGTCCGGATGATTTATGATGAAAATCCAATTGCAAAAACCGCAGATGGGATTGTTGCCGGCACAGGTATCAGTTATGATTTACTAAACAGCAGCGTTTCCCTGTCATATCTGTTTTCAGATACAAATGTTTGGGAACATCATGATAAAATCACAAACCAAAAAATGGATGGTGATTATATTCATACCGTATTGGCATCATTCAGATATAAATATGCACAATATACATCAATATTTATGTCTGGCGGATTAACAGATACCACCCCGTTTTTTGCAGTTGGTATACGCAGTGGATTTTAATTATCCTAGGCCAAACAGGTTAAAGTCGCAGGAATATTTTTTGCCAAAAACCATACAGTACGATAATCAGACATATACAAACATGCCAACATTACTGCGCACACCATTAAAACAAATAAAACACTAACTTTTTTCCCGTGCAGACAATAAACCGCAATATTATACAATAAAAATAACATATACAAATCTGTCAAAACGCTTATCATCCAGATTGTTTTGCAATCAAATGCCAATGTATTCAAAATCAATGCCAAAGGATATACAAAAAATATAGATGCGATGCCTTTGACCGCGATTTCCCAATCACGTTCACCGCCAGTAATTTCAGAAACCAGCATCATCAACCCAGCACACACAAACAACACAACAATCGCAAACACAGGGAACATAACCAATGCCTTGAATAAAGCAAACATTGTAAACGCATCGCCACGAATCAAATGTAAAATCAAAACGACTATTCCACCGATTAACCCCCATAAAAATGCCTTTAATATCGCATCTTCCATTTTTCCATCGGCAACTATTTTTGAAAAAAAGTATTTAGGGCGAAAAAATATATCTGATAATTTAGATAACCAATTTCTTTTTTTCGTTTTGACAAAACGTACAGGTTTTTTTAGTTTCATTTTTATCCCCTTAAAATTTGCTTATTTATATTTTTGCTTTATAATTATAAAAAATCAATGGAAAAAAAATATGAAAAAATTGGTTATTGTTGGTCGTCCAAACACTGGTAAATCAACACTGTTTAACGGATTAACAAATTCACGGGATGCATTGGTTCACGATCGTCCCGGTGTCACACGTGATACAATTTCTGGAAACATGCCTAACAGACCGTGGGTTGTATTTGATACAGCGGGGTTGGAAAATGCTAAATCTGGTATCGCACACAATTCCACAGACATGGCAATTGATGCTATTACTGGTGCTGACGCGATTTTATTTGTCGTTGATGGGCGGGTTGGATTAAATCCTATGGATATCGAATGGGCGAAACTGGTTCATAAAAAAAGCAAAGCACCTGCCCTGTTGTTGATTAATAAATCTGAATCAACAAAAAGATTGGCTGAAACACACGATTTTTATAAACTGGGATTTGGTGAACCTGTGTTAATATCCGCAGAACACAAACGCGGTTTTGATACTATTTATGAATTTATAGATAACCTGTATACAGCAGAAACCGCCGCAGACAACGAAATTGATAACAAAATAAAAATCGCTGTTTTGGGACAACCTAATGTTGGGAAATCCACGTTCGTAAATCGTGTATTGGGTGAAAAACGACAAATTGTTATGGATGCCCCCGGTATTACACGTGATACTGTAAAAATTCCGACACATTTTTATGGCCGCGATATTATTTTAATGGACACCGCAGGATTGCGTCGCAAATCCGGTGTGACCGATGATGTTGAAACTTTGTCTGCGTTAAAATCGTTGGCAGCGATTGAAAAATCTGACATTGTTATTTTAATTGTTGATGCAACAAAAAATATTGAAAATCAGGCATTATCAATCGCAGCACGTGTTTATGATGCCGGCAAAATATTATGTGTTGCTTTAAATAAATGGGATTTAGTTGACGAAGCAGAACGTGATGAAAAATTATTAAAATTAAAACACCAATTTACTAATTCTTTCCACCAAATCATTAAACCGATGATATTGGCAATATCTGCAGAACATGGCACCGGGGTTCAAAATTTATTCAAAAGAATTTATGAACAATGGGATATTTCCAATACAGACACCCCAACCAGTTTGATTAACCGTATCATTGAAAAATTAGTGAACGATCGTCAACCACCGATGTCACGTCTGAAACGCCCAATGAAGATTAAATTTGCGCGACAAACAGGACACCATCCCGTCAAGATTACTATCAATGTTGGTGGTGCATCAGATATTCCTGAATCTTATACACGCTATCTGCGTCGTGGAATTGCAAATGCGTTACATTTGGAACATTTACCAATTATAATTGAATATAAAAAAGACGAAAATCCATTTGATTAAACAATTATAAAAACCGCCTGTACGGCGGTTTTTCTATTTTATACAATGTTGTGCAAAATCAATAATCGAACCGAATAACACTGCAAAAAAGAAACAAACACTGCCCCCGATTACAAACAAATGCCATAACGCATGTGCAAATTTAAGACGGCGCCACAAATAAAATATTACACCAATAGAATAGGATAATCCGCCCGCCAATATGAACCACATTCCACGTGCAGATATTGTTTCAATCATCGCCGGTAAAACCCACAACAATGCCCAACCCATAATCAAATACAACGCAACCAACCATTTTGGTTGTTTATGCGGACTCGTCAGTTTCATAACGGCACCAAATATAACGATTGCCCATAATATTCCGAACATTGTCCAACCCAACGCCGTATGTCCACACCGATTCAAATTAACCAATAAAAACGGTGTATATGTTCCTGCGATTAAGGCATAAATTGCGATTGAATCCCAAACCTCGAAAAAACATTCGCATTTATCCCCTATTGTTGCATGACACATTGTTGAGCCAAAATAAAGTGTAAACATAGTAAACCCAAATATTGAACACGCAACAATTGCCCACACGTTTTGGTAAATCGCAGCGAACGCAACCAACAAACACAATCCAGCCATTGCCAAACCGATACCAATACCATGGGTTAAAATATTCACTGTTTCTTCTGCGCGTGTTGATGGACGTTCCCAACGAAACAATCCAGTCGCTTGTAATACTTTTAACAAACGCGATGCATGTTTATCTTGTTTAACAGCACGTAATTTTTGTTTAACAATTTTTTTATTTTTGACCATTGCCCCCTCACTTTACATAACCATATTAATACGTTCCCTGACACGTGTATCGCCCAAGACCTGCATGATAGAATATAAATCAGGTGTATTTGTGCGTCCAGTCATTGCAACACGCAAATTCATCGCAACCTCACCCGGCTTTAACCCCAGTTTTTCCGCTGTATAGACGATTTTTTGCCACCAGGTATCCTTGTCATCATTTATATCAAAACCTGAGATAAATTCGCGCAACGCGTCAATATTATATTCATACTCTTTATTCGGTACAAACAAGAAATCCCAGAAATAAGCAACCTCACTTAACGTTTGTTGCCATGTAATAAAATCCTTGCGAACACGTTTTGGATTATCGCGTTCAATAGACAGTACAGATGTCAAATATTGCACATCTGCAATTTGCTTTTTATTATTTTCGTTTCCATATTCATTTGCCCATTTAACAACAGATTTTACCAAATCAGGAACAGACATTGTGGCAATATATTCTTTGGCCCACCATTCCAATTTTTTCATATCGAATAATGTTCCAGATGTCGGTATTTTCTTTGGCTTTAATTCGTAATCCCAAAAAGATTTAACCTGACCTTTTAATTTTGCTTCTTCGTACCCAGGTGCCAAAATATTACCAATATATTCAATTACTGCATCGGTCGGCCAACCTTCTTGCAAGAAAAATGCAACATTACTTTCAGGATCTTTACGTTTAGACATTTTTCTTTGTTTGCCGGTCTCTTCGTCTATTTTATCCAGCGTAGATGTATGAATATATTTTGGCAATTCCCAACCCATCATACGAAACATTTGAACATGCAGCGCAACAGTTCCAAAATATTCTTCACCACGAACGACATGTGTTATACGCATAAAATGATCGTCACACAAATGGGCAAAATGATATGTTGGCAATCTGTCTGTAGATTTTATTAAAACAATATCTTCATTATTTTCTGGTACAGATATTGAACCACGCACAAAATCTTTAAAATAAATTCTATTTTCTGGATTACCCATTGAATACAGACGAATTGACGGTGTTTCACCATTATCCAAATGTTTTTTTATTTCATCTTCGCCAATATTTCTATCACGTGCATATTCCCCATAAATACCTGTTGCAATACCAGCCAAACTTTGTTGTTCACGGATTTTATCCATTTCTTCCTGGGTTAAAAAGCACGGATATGCCAAACCTTTTTCTAATAAATATGCAGCAACACTGTGATAAATATCTTTACGTTGTGATTGATAATATGGGCCGTATTTTTCATCATTATTATGTTTAAAACCAAAACTAGCCATCGCATTTTTTACGACATCAACGGCTTCTTTTATTTCACGTTTTGTATCCGTATCTTCTATACGTAATAAAAACAAGCCGTGTGATTGTTGTGCTAATTTATAATCTATCAAACTGCTATACAAATTACCCAAATGCATATAACCGGTAGGACTTGGCGCAAAACGAGTGACCATTACACCCTCTGGTAAATTTCTTTCTGGGTATTTTTCTTCTAATTCATCCAAAGTGTATTTTGGTGCGCCACCCAGAACGCGTGCTATTAAATCTTTACTTAATCCGTTTCGCATTTTATTTCATCCTTGTTTTTATCTAAAACTGATTTTATACTAAATATATGGAAAAACAAGAATTAAAAGATTTTAATCAAAATAATATTCGCACATTTGGTCGGCGACATGGCAAAAAGTTATCCATCCGCAAACAATGGCTGATGGAAAATTTATTACCACAAATAATGCCTAAAATGGCTGATTTTTCTACAAAATCTGTGATTTTAGAAATCGGTTTTGGTAATGGCGAACATTTACGCGATTTGGCAATTAATAATTCTGAATCAATCGTTATCGGCGCAGAACCGTTCGCAAACGGTGTTGCCGCCCTGTTGTCTGCGATAACAAACGAATCGGATAACACATTGATTGATGAATATAAAAACATTCGCGTTCATCCAGATGATGTTCGGTTGTTATTGCAAGATTTTGAAAATATAAAATTTGATGAAATTTGGGTTTTACATCCAGACCCATGGCCTAAGGCAAAACATGAAAAACGCAGATTACTGAACCATGATTTTTTGAATCTGTTATCAAAACATTTAAAAACAGGCGGGAAAATTATTATTGGTACTGATCATTGGGAATATTATGATTGGATTGTTAACGAATTAAAACAAACCAGATTAATAATAAAATCTACAAACCTAGATATTATAAAAACCAGATATCAGATTAAAAACAAGGCACAAACCAGCACCCCAAAATATATGATATTATCGAATTAATAATTCAGAAAAAACCTTAAATTTTCCGTCATTTCTGGTCTTATTTTTTCTGTTAAACGAATAATTTGGTCAATACGGTTATAATCGTTATTTGATACAAAATGTAATTGTCCGTTCAAATTCCAACTTTGTAATAAAGCATATATCCGCCCTACAAAATCTGAACGATTTCCCATATCTTCATTTAATGTCAACACCAAAGAATCAGCACGTATATAACGCAATTTTTCAAAAAAATGTTCCAAATTATGCATATCTATGTCAGATATATCTATTCCTATTGATAAATCATGTTTAAAAAACAAATCATCACGAACAGGTGCAATTGAATCGGCAAGATAGTCAAAATCACGCATTTTGACAAAAATTTGAACACCATCTGCACCATGCCGACACACGTTTGATATATTTGCCGCCAAATTATATATTTCAGAATCTATATTCTTAGGAATCGGATTAAATGTATATCTGGTTAAAATTTTTACCCCGGATTTTTCCAAATATGGCCATATTTGTTCCACACATTCCGGCAATATTGATATTAAATGTATGTTTTCAGAAATAATATTTTCAGCCATTATTGCCAAATCATTAGTGTCACTAACGTCTGCACACCAAAAAGCGACACGTGTATCCGAATCAGAAAAAATTTCATTTAATTCAATCATTATATTTCCAGTTTATCATAAAATGTGATAAAATATAATTGAAATGCAAAATAAATTTGAAAGTATTTTATTATCTATATTGTTGGGCACATCCACTTTGTTGGGTTTGTCTTTCTGGTTAAATATAAATTATGGATTTAATTTATTTTATGAAAAACATTGGGAAGAATTGGCACAATTACAGGCATCACATACACCAATTGCTACCGGATTTTATGTTTCTGTGATTGTTGCATTACTGATATTTTTAATTGGATTATTTGTAATATACAAAACAGAATCTGGGACAAAAAAATCCCCTGCAACAAACATAACAAAAATCCAACCAGAACAACAAAATATTCCTGTTCCACAACAAACACAGGTTAATACCGCAACAGAACCAGAAAAAAATGCCGATACCCCCGCACCAATGCCGGAAATACCATTATCGCGTCCACCACGTTTAAATTTACCAAAAAACATCGCACAAATCGTTGCTCAGCAACAACAAGTAAAACATGAAGCCCCCCAAAAGCAACAATCGTATTCACAACAAAATCCTTATGCATCTGAAATTACGCAAATGTTTTCCGATGCAGGATACACTATCAAACAAAATCCTACAATTTCTGGGTTTAGCCCAAATTTATTTGCCATTGCCCCAAATGAAATTTTATATATCGGTGCAATTGATGCAAAAATGGATAACATGCAACGCGCGGTTGACAAATTGCAATCCGTATTTACCGAAACGTTGGAAGATATTCGGATTAATATTACGCCGTTTATTCTGGATACGATGAATCAATACCAACCAAATGATTCTGTGTTAATATTCAAATCAATTGACGAATTAAGGCAATTTGTTTCTGAACATCAAATTGACGAGATGTCTGATGTTGACGCCGATAATTTTGATGCATATTCAGAATATATTGACACGATTATACAATATGTTAAGAATATATAGTAAAGAGTGTAAATAAAACATGCAATTAAATGAACATAGTGCTTTGGAACGATTGGCAAAATTAGGATTGGAAGATATGCCTGTTATGGAATATAGTCCTGTAAAATGCTCGCTGGATACCGATTGGTTTAAAAAGTATGCCTCTTTACGTCGTGAATTTTTGGCTTCTTTAACAGATTCTATGGATGAAATCGTATTTATGAATTTGCCACAACATGAATTTATCGATTTAGTAATGGGACGTTCTTTGCCAGATAACATATCTATTCGTTTTAAAATACCGTTGTTATGGGGTGGCGAATTAAAAATTGAAAATATGTTTTTATGTTGGACATTTCCACATTCTTTTAATTTAGACCGTTTTATTATCGAACAAAGCGATGCAAGAACTGTATTTTTACCAAATCCTGAAAAAAAGATTTATTTAACAACACATACTGGCGGTGGCGGCGATGGTGGTAATGCCACTTCGGACAGATTAAGCCAATCTGCATTTAATAATTTTTTATCAGGACGGGGAAATGAATAAAAATGACAAGTGATGAATTTTTATCTTTGATGAAATCACGCGGTGCAAACATTTTTCCACCGGAACATTTGGTTGATGTTAATATTATAAACACCAAATTACAACAAATGCATATCGCAATATTGCCCAAGTTTTTACAGGATTTATATACAAAATGTTCTGGTATAACGATGGGGTCTGGATATGTGTTTGGTCCAAACGAAATAGATCGCAAAATAAAATATCCGATGCCTTCGATTATTAAATTTAACCAAGACGTTTGTAATTATAAAAATTTATCTAATAAAACAATTTTTGGATATAACGATTTATTTTGGTTTGCATTTGATGCGTTTGGAAATTGTTATATGTTGGATAATATTACTTTATCAATATTACGAAAATACGATGATCCATACCGTGCAATGATAGATTGTTTGATTATAGGGAAAATTTAATATGCATAAGATTTCTGTATCTTTATCAGGACACCAAACCAGTATTTCATTAGAATCAGAATTTTTTGAAGTATTACAAAAAATCGCACATGAACGCAATACATCCGTTGCATCTATTATAAAAAATATTGACGAACACAGATTACCAAATACTAATCTTTCTTCGGAAATACGCGTATGGATATTAAAGCAATTATTGAAAACATCAAAATAATCGCCATCCATAAATCACGTCCTAATGCCCTGTATGGGGTCGTGTGTGCGCCCCACACATATCCGTCCAAAGCCCCATTTTGACCAACCGGCAGATATGATTCCACATTTCCATCAGGCATGATAAAACCACTGATTCCTGAATAATTTGCACGAATAATTGGCAGGCCTGATTCAATTGCGTATCTGCGTACCATATCCAAATGTTGGTAAACCCCAGGCGTTGTTCCAAACCATGTATCGTTTGTAATATTTATGATTGCGTTCGCATTTGATTTATATGGAATCAAAGAATCAGAAAACACGATTTCATAACAAATTGCAGGCGCAACGATAAAATCACCGTATTGCGTATTGATAGAAAAAACCTCTGCCCCTGTTCCAGCACTTAATTGTCCAGGTGTTGGTATTATATCTCCAAACGGACGATATTCCCCAAACGGCACCAGGTGTGATTTACTATACAGATGTTTTATCTTGCCACTTTTATCTGCAAACACCATGGAATTATACATATTGCCATTATTATAATGATTTACACCCATGATAATATTATTATTCAAAATACGCGCCAATGGAAAATCATCATCAACAATTGTATATGGATATGATGTTTCTGGGAACACGATTATATCAGGAATTATTTCATTGTCTTTTGTTGCCCAAATGAACAAATCACGTATTTTTTGATTTGCGATTTCATGTGCCTCTTGTTTTGAAGTTGGCATTTTGTATACAGCGGATTTTGCGGGTTGTATAATTCTGATAATTGGTGTATTGTCAATATCTTGTCTGTCTGATAAATACATATTGAAATAACCGTATCCACAACCAATAATGAACAATAATACATACATAATGAATACGTATATTGCCGGTTTCTTATCGCGACACATATCAACAAATGACGCAGTTAATCCAATAATTATAAAACTTAGCCCCAATGCCCCCCACAGAGACATTGAATTTACAATCATTGGCATATTCATGGTAATATTAGATATCGGATTCCATGGAAAACCAGTTAAAAACCATTCTCGCCCCCACAAAACCAATGTCCAAACCGCTGCGAATAAAATCGCCCTGTTGGCCGGTTTTTGCCGGATACAACGAATTACCGCAAACGGCAAAGATAATATTATTCCACAAATCAAACCAATACCTATTAATCCTGGAATTGTCCAGATTGCAAATTGTTGCGTTAATTCTGGAATTACATAAATAGAATTTAAAACCCACCAAAACATTGCAATTCCATAAAACGCACCAAAAGGAAAAGCCAACAACCAAGATTTTATAAAACTGATTTTATTGTTTTGTTGCCCCATCATCCAATACATTGCACCGATACCAATGATAGATGCCCACCACAAATAAAACGGCGCAAAACCAAAAGACGCAACAATTCCAAAAACCGATGCCAATAAATACCATGTTATGCTGTTTTCACGAATTTTGATTTGTTCTAATTTTGTTATGAACCGTCCTGGACAACACGATTTGTTATCACACACAATATCATCTGTATCAGCATAAGGATTTTTATATCCCAATTTTTTTAATATTTTAATTTCTTTATTTTCCATTATTTTGGCTTCTGCATCTTTGATATGGTCAAAACCTTGTAAATGCAACATACCATGAACAACCATATGCGCAACATGTTCTTCAACCGATATACCGGCTTCTTTGGCTTCGCGGATAACAGTATCAATTGATATAAAAATATCACCCAATAAAATATCATCTCCTAATTCAAAAGATAAAACATTTGTTGGTTTATCGATGCCACGATATTGTTTATTTAATTTGTGAATTTGTTTATCATCTATTAAATTAATTGATACCTCAGAATCTTTGTATACAGCAGATACAGCCGCATTGGCAATTTTTTCAAAATCAATTTTATATTTTTTCCACGTTTTATTTTCAGTATTTACATAAACCTTCATATCATCCCCCTAGGCCATTGTATGTTCGTTATCAGTATAAACAAACATATCTTCTTTGTGACGTTTGTTTAATTCTTTTATCTTTTGAATACCACGATTAAAATTTGATGTCTTTATTTTTTGATATGCAATATTTTGTGATTCAGATTTCATAAATTCTTGAACTGTTTCTGTATTAAAATTGTTTCTGTCCAGCGCATAATCGACAGTTGAATTATCAGTTATAAAATGTCCAGATTTATGTATTTTATCGATTTTTATTGATGTAAAGGCATCCCTGTCCATAAATAATATATCATCAACAGTTATTTTTCCGATATAAATCATTGCACACCACCAACGACGTTTATTTGTACCAGTACGCCATTTACGATTAATTTCACGTCCTGCTATAAACGAGTCCACTATTTTTTGTTCATCGTCACCCGCTTCTTTTAAACGTTTTATAATTCCCCCTATTGCTCCGGGGCTTTGATATGCCGCAAAGAACAATCCCAATAATTGTTTTTGTGATATTTCTGAAAAATCGTTTTTTATCAATGCGGTCTGGATTCTGTCCAATGCTTCGCCATTTCGTAAACAGTGCTGTTTTACCTGATCCCAGATTTGTTCTGATGAAAAATTATCCGCCATCACTTTATATTTACCGGTACACGGATATTGCTTTCCATCTATATACACCCACGTTAAACCGGGGCCATAAGTATATCGCGATTCACCCCTGTTCAAATGCGGTTTTTCAAAATACGTTTCAAATTCTAACAATCCTGCGACTATCGCATTCCAATTATCATTGATAAAATTTATTTTAAAATTTGAATCTGCAACATCATACAAACCTGTTATCCCCTCGCCTATGCCTTGTGGTTCTGCCATAGATTCTATGTGCGGTTCATTATTTTGTATTGGTTCTTTGATTAATTCTGTGCTGGTAGATTTAGAATTATTTAAATTTTGTACAATTTTAATTCCGCCAATCGACATACAGGCAAATAAAACGTACGCCGTCCACAATTTTAATTTTTCCGGCATATTTGGTCCAAGTTTTTGAGATTTAGAATTTTTTATATTCATAATTTAATCCTTGGTATTACCTGTATTACGCGTATATTGATTAGCCATTTTATTTAATAATTTTGTTTTTCCTTGGCCAAATGCATTACGTTTATTTGTTTGATTGTTTTTTATCTGTAATGTTTCGACAGATTTCTCAACGCGCTGTTGCGCTTGTTTATATATTGTCATACGTTCTGAACTATTAAATTCTTCTGCGTTGGCATATGCTGTTTCAAAATTCTGTTTGGCCTTGTTATAATTTTCAATTGCTTGCTCTATATTGTTATCTTTTTCATACAATTTTGCCATTTCTTCACGCGCCAAACCGGCATTGTAATATGTAGATGCCTTGACATCTGGATCGTGTAATAAGTTTCTATTACGGTTCATTTGTGCATTGCATGCTTTGACTGTTTCTGCTGTTTTTTCATAATCAGCAATAGAATGTGTTTGGTCGCCTAATTTTTTATATGATAAGGCTAAACTGCTGTATGCCTCCATATTATTGGCATCCAAAGCAATGGCTTCTTGATAATATTTAATTGCGATTTTATAATTACCGTTTTTAAATTCCTGTAACCCTTTAATTGTTTTTTTCATTGATGGGTTTTCCACAGCATTGCTTGAAATGTTTTTTTGATGCTTTGAAGAATTATTATTTATAGATATGTTACGTTCTTTCATAAAATCTTTAACAGAGTTTCTATTTGGATTATTAGCATGCGCCAAAACATACTCTATGGTGGTGGCATCATATACAAAATGTCCATTTTTTAAAATTGTATTAATATTGATTGAAGAAAAAGCATCCCTGTCCAGATTTATTAAATCGTCCGTGGTTATATACCCCATATAAATCATCGCACACCACCAACGACGTTTATTTGTACCTTCACGCCATTTTTCGCGAACCTCTTTTCCTGCAATAAAAGAATCAACCTGCTTTTGCACATTTGATCCTGCATCAGATAATTTATGAACGATTCCTATATATTTACCTTTTTCATACTTACCATTATCTAATTTTGTAGAAAAATTACCGTCATCTAATTTAGCAGGCAATTGATATCCGGCAATAAACAATCCCAACATTTGTTGATCTGTAATTTCTGTAAACCCGTATTTTTTTAATTTTCTTTTTATAGCGGGTAATGTCTCGTATTCATAATGATATCTGGTCTGTTGCAATTTTTGTTCAACACTAAAATTTGATGCCCGTTGCTTATAATCACCGACACATGCATGTTGTCTAAGTTTTCCATTTTTATCTTTGGTATAAACCCAAGTTATACCCGGACCATAGGTATAACGCGATTCGCCAGAATGCAATTTTGCCTTGTCACGCCACGTTTCAAATTCCAGCAAACTTACAACTATATCATCCCAATTATCATCTAAAAAATTATCCGCAAAATTTACATCTGAAATATCATAAGTCACAACATTTGGTGTTTTTACATCATCTGAAATTTTTGATTCACCTGTCTTTTTAGTGTCATCAATTACTTTTTGTGAATTTTCTTCTTCTTCATATATTATCGCCGATTCAACAACATCCTTAGGGTTGTTGTTATCAATAACTTGTTCAGTTTTGACCTGTTTACCGCTATTATCTTTATCACGCTGTGCCAATTTAATTCCGCCAATTGACATAATTGTTAATAAACTGTACAACATCCATAACTTTAATGTAGCAGCCATGCGCGGATTAGATTTTTCAATTTTTTTAAAAAATTGTTTAAATTTAGAATCAGAATCTTGTATTTCCAAATTCTTATGTTTTTTCTGTATAGTATCTATTATTTTGTTATCCAACAAAATAGTATTCAAATCTTTGGCAGTATATTTTCCAAGACAAAATAAAAACCACGACAAATCTATTGCGCCCAAACCTGCTATACGGGAAAACTTGCCCATTTTACCATCTGGTTGCCATTGTTTTAATTTTTTATGTGGTGTTTCCAGTTTACCTTTCTTGCCATGCACATATTTACGCCGATTAGATATTTCAGAAACAATTTTTTTTACAACCATTTATTTCCCCTGTTTTTTACCAAATCCATTTTTTTTGGCTATCTTTGAACGAATTATTGAATATTTCTTTGCCACAAACGGGTAATTCATTGGCAATCCCCATTTTTCACAATATTGTTTTGGGGTTAAGTTAAATTTTCGCCGTATATAACGTTTTAACATTACATGCCACGTACCATCTTCAAAACAAAATATCGCATCATCCGTCACAGAATCTGCAATTTGCTGTTTAGTTATTGATGAACTGGCCAAAGATTCACGCGCCTGTTTTACTGCATCAGACATTGATAATTTTGGGTTAGCAGACATTGCCGCCGCCGCCAGATTTGCCACCGCCAATGCAAATTCAGAATTTTTATTTACCAACTTGAAATACCTTTTATTATTTAATACAATGATTATATCACAAATAAACATAAAATAAAATAAAAGTAAAAATGACCAGACCTTTGGCTGATTTAATGCGCCCACAAACGATTGATGAAATCGTTGGGCAAACCGATTTATTAGGCGAAAACGGTATCATTCGCCAAATGGTGAATAATAATAATTTATCTAATTTAATTTTATGGGGACCCCCAGGATGTGGAAAAACAACCATTGCACGTGCGTTGGCTAATTCTGTAGACATGGATTTTGTGCCGTTGTCGGCTGTGTTTTCTGGAACTGCAGATATTAAAAAGGTTATGGAAACTGCACGTACAAATCACAATATCAATCGCAACACTTTGTTATTCATTGATGAAATTCATCGTTTTAATAAAACGCAACAGGATACATTATTACCTTATTTGGAAGATGGCACCGTCACTTTTATTGGTGCAACAACTGAAAACCCCAGTTTTAATTTGAACAATGCATTGTTATCACGTTGCCATGTATGTGTATTAAAACCATTGTCAACGGATGATTTATTGATGCTGATTGAGCGCGCTGAAAAATATTTAGGTAAAAAATTACCTTTGACAGAAGACGCAAAAAATCATTTAACAAAAATGGCAGATGGTGATGCAAGATTTTTATTAAATAGTATTGAATATATCGCATCTGCAAAATTCAAAAAAGATTTAACACCTGAAACATTAGACAAAGCAATTCAAAAACGTGCGCCAATGTCTGACAAAACCGGTGACGAACATTATAATTTAATATCTGCGGTACATAAATCTTTGCGTGCATCAGATACAGATGCGGCATTATATTGGGTTGCACGCATGATGACATCTGGTCAGGATGCACGTTATATCTTGCGCCGTTTAACACGTTTTGCAATGGAAGATGTCGGTTTGGCAGATCCAAACGCAATGCAAATCGCATTAAACGCATGGCAAATATATGAACGCATGGGGTCGCCAGAAGGCGATATTGCATTAACCGAATTGGTAATATATCTGGCCACTGCTCCTAAAAGTATTTCTGCATACAAGGCACAAATGGCTTCGTATCGCGTGGCGCGTGATACAGGTTCTTTAATGCCACCAAAAAATATTTTGAATGCCCCAACAAAAATGATGAAAAATCTGGGTTATGGCGCAGGATATATTTATGATCCTGAAACAGAAAGTGGGTGCAGCGGTCAAAACTGTTTCCCAGAAGACATGGAACGGGTCAGTTTGTATAAACCAGTTGAACGCGGTTTTGAACGCGAAATTAAAAAGCGTTTTGATTATTGGAATTCGTTCAGAAAAAATAAAAATTAAAACAATATCTTTACATTTGCACCAATCTGAATCTCAGAAGATTCAAATTCATAATCAAACCGTGCAACGTATTGCGTATTACCAAATTGTTTTACTAATTTCAGATTTAACCATTCTTGGTTTTCCAATAAATGAGTATTTGTGGATTTACGAAAATCTAATCCTATGCCAGTACGCAAATTATATTTTAATCTAAAATATGCCTCTGGTATAAAATCTATATACGATAAACCGCGTGCATTATCAAACACCCATGTAGATTTTATTGTGCCTGCCAATGTGACACCATAATATTGACGACCAAAACGTAATCCTGCATAATACGAAGAATCTGCATATTCCGGTGTTCGCACATGTGATGAACCCCATAATTTTAATCCGAACAACGCATCAGAAATAATACGCATTTTCCCGAAACCGTGATTCATACGATACACACCGCCAAATTCGGTTGCAGAAAAACCATTTTCATCACGACCCGAAGTATCTAATTGATATAATATATTTGCGTGCAACACTAAATCATTGTTTATTCCGTAATCCAGATATTGCCCGAATCTAAATTTGCGATTAAAAAAAGAAATATATGTATCAGATAAAAAATTATTATCACCTGTTAAAAACAATGGATCGGATGTATCGTTTGATACCAAATCACGAAACGCATTTTGTCCGACATACGAATTAGATTGTGGTGTTGTACGTGTAAAATTGGTTTCAGATTTTGAAGAAGAAACACTTTCTTCAACAAATGTATTATCTTCTTCATCCAGCGCAGTATCAGACAAAACGACACCTGCCCCGTTTGCAGACATACTGTACGCCACTAAACCCAAAACCAATAAATATTTTTTCATCATGCAATACCACAACCAGAATTAATCAAACATTAAAAATATAATATTGCCTGTAATCCGATACGCCATTCGTTATAATCTTTCAGTTTATAATTTCCTGTGGTATAAACTAAATTTGTTCCGGAAACTTCAGGATTAACATCATAGTTCATATATTTCTTTGTTTTGCCATCTGCAGAATCATACAAAGATGTCATTGCATACAAATTCAGAGCGAATTGGTCGCCTGGTTGCCAACCGAATGCGCCACGAACACTTAATTGATTATGCCAATCATACACACCATAAATCAATTCGCCATTTAAAGTAAAATCGTGTCCCAACACAGCGAATGCGCCCAATCCTGCCTCGGCTTCAAAGACATCTTTGGTATCATTTCTGTAAGATAACATTAAATAATCACCTGTATCATCTTTGACAAATGCGCCATAAGAATCACCTTCTGTGATATCAATATATCTGATACGTGCCAATCCATAGATTGTTGTGTTATCGATTTTATAACCCGCCTTTACACCACCTTCAAATATGTTGGCAGTATTTTTCTGATGTAAAAATGATGCATCAACCATTGCAATCCATTCATCAGTATCAACAAAACGATTTTGAATACCAATACCAAAAATATTCAATCCAGAATCAGACAAAGAATCCGCAGGATCACCACTGGACCAATCTTTGAAACTTGTTTTTGTTTTATCGTATTGTGCCATTAATATCAAAGCCAATGTATCAGTTATACCATAACTGACATCTTCTTTGACCAAGAATTGTGTTGTTTCTTGTTTAGCATTTAAATTCAATGTGCCAGCCGCCACAATTTGACCATATGTCGAGGAAGTTGTATCAATATCTAATACAGACGCATCCAACATATCAAATTTAAAACTGTTTTTTGCATATGCAATATCTGTCACAGAACCAAAATGACCCTTTAACGGTTGAAAGAACGGGTGCGCCAAAAAGTATTTACGTTCTGCGTAAGAATAATATTCACGCGTCTGTTTTTTTGCGACCTGTCTTTTTGCAGGGGCCCCATAATAATAATCATCATCGTTATAATCTTGTTTATACACAGTATATCCCGCAGGTCTTTTGATACCACGTTTTGGTTCTACGGTATAAGAACTTTCTTGTGGTTGTGCATAATAAAAATTATTTGTTATAGTATTTTTATATCCGCCTGTTTTACGTGTTGTTGTTGTAGTTTTATGCGCAGTTGCTTTGACCGGGCGAACAGTGCTGTAACTTTCTGTATTATTATTGACATATTCATAAGCATTCGCAGAAACCAGTGGCAAAACTGCCGCCAATGCCAAAGTTAACGTATATTTTTTCATAAAAACTCCTTTTATTTGCCACTATTATATCATAAAAAACAGAGAAAACCAAACATAAAAAAGACATTTTTATAAAATATGTCTTTTGCCACCTGCATCAGGCGTACTGACAACACCTTCGTTTTCCATACGTTCAATCAAGGTTGCTGCCTTGTTATAACCGATACCCAATCTGCGTTGTATGTATGAGATTGTTGGTTTTTTATCGCGTAAAACGATTTCTTTGGCCTGTTCGTATAAATCGTTAGATTTTGCCTCTTTGGATGAAGATTCACCCGGAACAGGAATACCTTCTTCGCCACCATCTTCGGATGTGACACCTTCGGCATATTCAGGTTCACCCTGTTCGCGCAAGAAATCACCAATAGTTGTCAATTCTTCATCAGAAATAAACGCTGCATGAATTCGTACAGGAACACGACCTGCTTCACTGAACAACATATCACCCATAGACAATAATTGTTCTGCACCCTTTTCACCCAATGTGGTCATAGAATCAATTACACTGCGTGCCTGGAAAGATACACGTGTCGGGAAATTCGCCTTGATAACACCGGTAATGGTTGTTGCATCGGGTCTTTGTGTTGCCATAACCAAATGAATACCCGCCGCACGTGCCTTTTGTGCGATACGTTGAACACATGCTTCAACCTCTTTACGTGCCAAGGACATTAAATCTGCAACCTCGTCAATAATAATGACAATATATGGCATATCAGACATATCCACTTCTTGGGTTTCAAATTCCAGCGCACCCGTTTCTGGGTCTGTTCCAACAGCAACCTGACGTGTTAATTTTTCACCACTTTCACGTTTTTGTGCCATGGTTTCATTATAACTTTCGATATTACGCGCATTAACCAATTGTAATTGTTTATATCTTTCTTCCATTTCACGCACAGCCCACTTTAATGCATTAACTGCGGCGGCGGCATCCAGTTTAACAATTGGTGTTATTAAATGTGGAATATCATCCCAGAATCCAAAATCAACACCCTTAGGATCAATAATAATCAGTTTGCATTTATCAGGTGTAAAATGATAAACAATAGACGTAATAATTGTTTGAACGAATACAGATTTACCAGAACCTGTACGTCCTGCAATTAACATATGTGGCATTTTTGCCAAATCGTAATACATTGGATTTCCGCCAATATCCACACCCAACGCCAAAGGAATTTTATATTTAGAATTTATAAATAAACTGTTATCAATCAATCCACGATACCGCACAGTTTGACGTTTTAAATTCACCATTTCCACACCAATCAGTTGTGTTGATGGTATATGTGCAATACGAATATTTTCTGTGGCCATCGCACGCGTCATATCTTTGACGGTTTTCGTGACATCTGCGATTTTCGTTCCATCATCAGGCATAAATTCATACAATGTCACGATTGGTCCTGGGCGTATTCCAGTCACAGTACCATGAACGTTGTATTGTGCAAAATGTATTTCCATTGCTTCGGCGTTTCGTTTTAATTCTGGGGTCACGACGTTTTTTCCAAATACAGATTTTTCCAAAAATGCCGGATCAGGTAATTCGTATTCATGAACAACGCCATCATCAGAATCTTCATTTACAACACGTTTACGTGACGCACGTTTGCGTTTTGGTTTTTCGTCTGGTTCTTGTTCAACATCTTCTTCGGTTTCTTCTTCGGTTTCTTCTTCTTCGTCTTCAGATGTTTCTTCATCAACCGGTTCCACAGGTTTTATTAAACGGAACGCAGATAACAACCATCGTGTTAATTTCCATGTTGTTTTTATTGCCCCCATTACATGATGCCATTTTATATGTAATAAAATCCCAGCCATAAACATAAATAATGCCAACAATAAAATTCCCACAGGCAAAGACCCTGCCCCCAATAAACCACCGATATCACGACCAACAATTGCACCGAATAAGCCACCAAAACTGCCATGTGGAACGATTAATCCAAATGCCGCGCAACCAACACATAATGTGACAAAGCCGCGCAGAAAATTATATTCAAACGCACGTTCTTCATCCCATCCGATAAACATACTTAACCCAAATCTGCCCAGACATAATATCAAAAACAGTGTTGGTATAAACCCGACAACATAGCGGGAAAACGCAACAACATTACCAAAAATTCCATGTGCGCCAAACGAACCACGCACGGCAAATCCCGACAGATAAGGATTAGAAAAAAACAGTGTTAAAATCAACAAAACAGAAATCAAACAAATTAATAAACCACCTGCACGCATAGAAAATTTGCGCAGGACAACAGATAAACTTTCTGGTAAAAAATTTGATTTTTTATCCATGTTTCGTATTTTATCACAAAAGTATCATAAAAAAAAGCATCAAAAGAAAAAAATCCAAATTTATGAGCGTGTATCATAGCCCCCATGGGCAGAATTACCCCCCGTCACCGCTATACCCCCCGCGCCACTTCGTGGCCCCCGCCCCCAGTGGGGGCGAATTTATTCTCAGGCGTTATGGGTATTCTCCCCCATCGGGGGAGTACGGCGCAGCCATTATAAATGATTCTCCCCCATTGGGGGAGTGCGGCGCAGCCGGAGGGGGGTTAAAAAAAACACCGGACGAACCGGTGTTTTTTGTTTTTGTACAACCAAATTGGTTATTAAACATCCATAGATTAGTCGTTGGAGACTTTCCATCCACCAAAGTCGTAACCAGGTCTTTCTGGTACATTGTTTGGCAATGTGACGTTGCTGCCGTACGAACATTCTGTCGTAGCTTCTGAATCCGCAGCCCAAGTGGTATTGCCTGGAATATTGATATTCCAAGAAGGTCTGATGGTTGTTGCACCCCATTGCGCAGTACATGTAATGGTTGCATCTTCAACAGCCCAAGTGACTGTATCGCCAGCGTCGTGTGATCCAGCAGTACCGCAAGACCATCCGGTAAATTCTGAACCAGTGGCTGGTGTACATTGTGTTGATGTTGGCGCAGCTGCGAACTCAAACTCGCTGTCATATGTTGCTGTTCCATTCGGAATAGCGGTGCTGCCTGCTGTTGCAGAGCCACAAACATAAGACACTGTTGTTGTTTTTGCTGTCCATTGTGCAGTTAATACTGTATTACCAACAACTTTATAGTTTGTCACACTATCTCCTGCATCATAATCTGTTGTTTCTGCTGCACCAGTACTCATATTGTGATCAGCAGACCATCCCGAAAAATTCCAACCTGTCAATGTTGGTTCATTACTTGATACGCTATATTCATCATCAAAATCTACTGTGTCTTGTTCTGGAGTTCCCGTAACGTTATTACTTGCGTTCTGTGGTTTATTTGCAACATATGATACATTAAATTTCTTAGCATTCCAAATAGCATCCAACTGTGTTGGACCGCTGTATACGCCCAAGTGAGAATAATCGCAGGAATTTGCCACTGTACCAGTGTCAGTGGATGCAAAATCAGCGAATGCAGGACACGCCATACACAGGACAAGTCCCGAAGTTAAAAATATTTTTTTCATAGTTTCCTTCCTTTTTGTTAGATCTAACTTAATACCCTTCCCATAATATTAAGCCCATGTTTGGATTCTAGAAAAAAACGAATCGGTAAAGCAAGCAAAAAAATACGAAAATTTTATCTTTTTTTATTTTTGGCGGATTTGTGGGAATTTTCCCCTTTTCCCCTGGGCAGAATTACCCCCACTGGGGGCGAATTTATTCTCAGGTGTTGTGGGGATTCTCCCCCATTGGGGGAGTGCGGCGCAGCCATTATAAATAATTCTCCCCCATCGGGGGAGTACGGCGCAGCCGGAGGGGGGTTAAAAAAACACCGGACGAACCGGTGTTTTTGTTGTTTGACACGAGCCGATTAAGGTTCGGTTTGTGTTTCGTTTGCGACCTTCCATCCCTTGAATGTATAACCTGTTCTGGTTGGTGCGGTTGGCAATGTGACATCTGCACCATAAGTACAAGTTGGTGTTCCACCTGATACACTTGTGTTGTTGTTGCCATCATTATCATCCCATGTAATAGTGATGCTGCTGGCACTAAATTGTGCTGTACAAGTAATTGTGGCACCTGATTGAAGATTTGCTTCTGTCCATTTGGTAACCTCATTTCCTGTGCAATCACCGACACCCGTCGCATTAGCAGAACATGAGACACCACCGTTTGTTATGATTGTTGCTTCAGTACCGTCAACTGTACCTGTGGTTGCAACTTTACAGGTCCAACCTGTGAAATGATGACCGGCTTTTTTACAACCTGTACCTTCGGCTGTATCATTGTTTCCTGCCCAGGTAAATGACGCATCATATGTTGCCGTGGCATCAGCTGGTGCGGTACCTGTTGCACCATCGCCACACTTATATTCTACAGTATATGTATTTGCTTTCCATGATGCATATCTATGTGTATTTTCACCAATTTTATCGTCTGCGAAATTCGCAATTACAGTTCCGGCTGTTGCATCTTCAGCACTGGCTGCCCATCCTTTAAAAGTATAACCATACAATTCCGGATCGACCACAGTTGGGTGAACATGTTCGTATTTCGCTTTCCATTGATGTGCAGTATTATCATAGCCGGTCGCGGCCGTATTACCAGCAGCCGTTAATTTACCATCTGAACCAATAAATGGTGTTCCACCGTTTACAGTAGTATCAGTGTCTGCATAAAATCCTAAGAAAGCTCTGTTTTTGGCTGTACTGGTTCCACCACTAACTGTACCTGTGGCACCTGTTGGTTTATCTGTGTGCAACGTATAGTTTACGTCTATACCCGCTGGCAGAGTTGTTAATGCTGTGTCACCGGTGTTTACTTTGGTAAATGCATAATCAGTATCACTATCACCCGATCTAGTATATACACCATTGCCACCAACCAAGAATAAAGCTGGCTCGTATGTTGTATTTTCTGCACCACCAGTGGGCGCCGTTGTACCGATATTCTTATTCAATTTCATCTCGACATAATTGACCTGCCAAATAGCGGACAAAGTTGTATCACCTTCATACACACCCAATTTTGGTTCAGTACAGGCACCAGATTGTATACCGCTTGGTACAGCACCTGTTTGAGCATCTGCAGGGAATCCAATACCTGTTGCAAACGCGGGACACGCCATGCAAACAATAATCCCAGATGTTAGAAATATTTTTTTCATTGTTTCCTTCCTTTGTTTATCCCACAAGCCATGCTTGTGGGGGGCTTGTTAGATCTAACCTTAATATTAAGGTCTTGCCCATATTATACCACAAATCGAATCGCCAAAAAAGCGGTCAAAAAAGCGAAAAAGCATTTTTTTCATATTTTTTCGCTTGATTTTTTTTGCGTTTTTCTGAGATGCCCAGTTTTCCGGATTTTTTTCGTAAAAAAAAATTAAAATTTTTTCAAATTCTCCCCCATCGGGGGAGTGCGGCGCAGCCGGAGGGGGTCATTGCGAGCGCAGCGTGGTCCCCTTCCCTGTGTGTGTGTAGGTTGTGAATTATTTCTTGAAATATTTTTTTAATGTTTCGTATGCAGAATTTATACGTGTAAATTCTGTTGCAGATTTATCCGCGTTTACCGATGTATCTGGATGATATTTTTTTGCCAACGCACGATATTTAACACCTATTTCCCGCCACGATGCAGTCACAGGTAAATCAAATACTCGCAACGCAGATATAATTTGTGATGGCACTGTTTTCTTGGCCGGCATTTTATCAAAACTGTTGCGACCTGTTAAAAAATCGTTTAGGAATTGGATATATTCTGCCTCGTTCTTATTAACGTTTTCTTTGTCTTTGTCGGCAATGCCAAATGTTTCACGTTCCCATTCTGCATCGATTTCATCCGGTGTCATATTGGCATAATAATTCCAATTTTTGTTGTATTCCGCAGCATGCTCGCGACAAAACATCCAATATTCACGTAAATCACGCGTTTTTGGGGCACGACAAATGCCTGCCTTGGTACACCCAGGATGATCACATTTCGTTATCATATTTATATATCCTTTATTTCATTATGTGCCAATGGATGCGCATTTTCCACTGTATCGCGCAATTTATCAGGCAACACGTGTGTATATATTTGCGTGGTCGATATGTCTTCGTGTCCCAACATTGTTTGTATAACACGCAAATTCGCACCGCCAGCCAATAAATGCGATGCAAACGAATGTCGCAACACGTGCGGTGAAACACGATTTGGATCAATTCCCGCCAATACAGCACATTTTTTTAATATCTTGAAAAAACCATCGCGTGTTATATGACCCGATGATGAATTTGTTGGAAATACATATTTTGAATCATTATCCCCACGCACAGACAACCATTTTTGTAATGCCTCTTGCGCTGTTTGGTGCATAGGAACCAATCTTTCTTTGGCACCTTTGCCGTGTATTAACAACCTGTCCCCCAAATTCGCAGATAGCGGTAATTCACACAATTCAGATACTCGCAATCCAGATGCATACAATAATTCCAACATGCAACGCAACCGAACAGATGTTTTTATATCACCAGATGATGATATTAATAATTCAATTTCTTCTGGGGATAAATATTTCGGCAACGCACGACCACGTTTGGGTAATTCCAAATTTGTTGTCGGATTTTTTGTTATGATTTTTTCCAACATTAAAAATTTATAAAATGTTCGTAAAGAACTGGCCTTGCGCGCAATGGATGACGGTTTATCCGGCAGATGCGATAAATAATTTTGTATATCTTTATCTGTTGCATGCAATAAATCGCCAATTACACTTTCTGCATGATGCAAATCAGATGCATATGCAGATAATGTATTTTTACCGCGCCCTTTTTCCGCAGATAATGCCTCTAAAAATACATCTATATATTTCATGGATATAAAATCACTTCGTTAAATTCAGGATGTGGCGAAAACGATATTACCATTAATATCAACAACACGATTATTATCGCCCAAATTATATATTTTTTATTACTCGTTTTTTTTCGTAGTGGCATAATATAATCCTATATCGTGGCAAAACTGGTTATAAACATACATGCACCTGCAATAATTATTATCTGGGGCGCGATAATCGCAACCAACGGTGGCAACATCCCTGTATTCCCCAGCGCATTAAACAGATTCACAACAAAATACAACGCAAAACATGTTAATATTCCCAAACTGAATTTTACCCCAAATGAATAATTACGACGCTGTTTCGTTTGGGAAAACGCAATCCCCAACATTACCATAGCCATCATATTCAATGGTAAAAATAACAAAGTCCAAAACTGCATCAAATGACCGTGCGTTGGAACACCGACCGCATTCATATTTTTTATAAATCCTGGCAATTTCCAAAAAGATATTTGATCTGGTTGTAAATATCTGTCCAAAACTGTTGATGGGGTTAATTTTGTTTTTACGTGTGTCGATTGTGTCTTTGTCTGACCGTTTGCATCTGTGATTTGCGCCCTGTCAATATGTATACCATTATCATCCAAAACAGCACGGTGTGATGTTATGCGTTCATGCAATTTAAAATCATTACCCTGGGTCAATATCATTACTTCACTGAACACAATATTTTTATCGCGATTAATGTTTAATCCCCTGGCACGTGCAGTCATAAAACCATCATCTGACGTTTCACGCAACCATATCGCATTATCAACCAATTTTAATTGATACCCATTTAAATGACTTGTTGATAAATCAACAGAATAAGGATTCACAATACATGTTGCAAAAACACCTATTAAAAACGCACCAAGCAAAAATGGACGTGCAATTTGAAATGGCGACATGCCTGTTCCGGAAATAATTATCAATTCTGAAGATTTCGTCAGATTATAAAACGCAACCAATGTCCCCATAAATACCGCCAATGGTAAAAACATCGGTATATATTCCAATAAACGTATCCATGTATCAACAACTGTGGCCCAGGCATCCGGATTAGATGATATACGTTCAACAAATGTGACCGCAAATATTACCCCACATACCGTTAACATTACCAGAAAAAAACTGATAAAAAATCGGCGTAATAAAAATAAACTTACAACTTTTGGTTTTAATCTGAACATAATCTTATATTATATATATTTCAATTCATAATTGCAAAATTAAATTTTATGTTTTATTGTTATTGTAAAATCAAAAGGTGTATTCATGGAAAAAAAACCAATTTCACGTCAGGGATTTGATAATCTGGTCAATGAATTAAAAGATTTAAAAGAAAATCAAAGACCTGAAATATTAAAAACTGTTCAATGGGCACGCTCTTTGGGCGATTTGTCTGAAAACGCAGATTATAGTGCCGCCAAAGAAAAACAACGTCAAATCGATAAACGCATACAATTTATTGAAAATACTATCGAAAATGCCCAAATCATTGATATTGATAATTTATCTGGCAATCGTGTCGTTTTCGGTGCAAAAGTTATCACAGAAGACGAAGACGGAAATAAAATGGAATGTCGAATTTTGTCAGATATTGAATCTGATGGGCGATTGGTTATATCTTGCACTTCGCCGGTTGGACGTGCGTTAATTGGACATTGTGTTGGCGATACTTGCACCGTACGTTTACCCAGTGGTGAAAAAGAATTTGAAATCGTTGATGTAAAATTCCGGGATTAATATGTCAATACGCGTGTTGCCTGATTTTCTGGTTAACCAAATTGCCGCCGGCGAAGTGGTCGAAAAACCCGCCAGTGTTGTGAAAGAATTAGTGGAAAATGCACTGGATGCAGGCGCAAATCAAATTATTGTTGATGTTGTCGATGGTGGACGAACAATGATTTCTATTATTGATAACGGACGTGGTATGACACGTGAAGATTTGGCAAATTGCGTATTGAGACATGCAACATCTAAATTACCAGATGACGATTTATTAAATATTAATTTTATGGGCTTTCGTGGCGAGGCATTACCGTCTATTGCTTCTGTATCAAATATGGTTATTGATACATATCATGATGGCATGGAACATGGTTTACAATTAAATGTTGATAATATGGAAATAAAACCGTCTGATTGGGAAAGCGGAACACGTATTCGGGTTTCAAATTTATTTGGCAAAACACCTGCGCGATTAAAATTTTTACACACTGACCGGGCAGAAATGTTATCTGTATTGGATACAATAAAACGTTTGGCAATGGCACGAACAGATGTCGGTTTTGTTCTTAATAACAAATGGCGTTTTCCCAAAGACCAAGATTTATTGGAACGTGTTATCGCAATTATGGGTCCCGATGTTCGTAACCAAATGTTGCATGTGGATGCAAAATCTACGTCATCAGATATGAAAATATACGGTTTTATATCAAATCCAACTTTAAGACGCGCATCATCAATTGACCAATATTTATTTGTAAATGGTCGCCCTGTCAAAGACAAGGTTTTAGTGACCGCACTGCGTGCTGCATACATGGATGTTATGCATGCCCGCGAATTTCCTTTGTGTGCATTGTATTTGGAATTGCCTGCACGTAATGTAGATGTAAATGTATCACCTTCAAAAACAGAAGTTCATTTTCTAGAACCAACACATGTGCGTTCTTTTATAATAAAATCTCTGCGTGATGTGTTGTCAAAAACATTAAATCAAAATACACAAATCAATACACAAAACACAAACAGCAATTTTAGTCATGATTTTCAAATTCCATCAACACAAACTTTTTTTAATTCGCGCCCTGCCCGTTTCGATGTTGATATGAAACATTTTGTCACAGAACCAACCGCAAATATAAACATATTTAACAAGACAGAAGACAATCAACATGAATACGTGCCACAAACAAATGAATCTGAATTTGATTTACCACTGGGACGCGTCATTGGACAATTAAATGATAAATATATCTTGGCCGAAAATGTAAACGGTTTTGTTATTGTTGATCAACACGCTGCACACGAACGAATTACATATGAAAAATTGCGCAAACACGAAATTAAAACACAACCTTTATTAACACCAATCGTTATAAACATGCGTCCAGAAGAAGTGGTATCTGTGTTAACTGTATCTGATGAATTAAAACAATGCGGATTACATATTGATGCATTTGGTGACACATCTGTTGCAATATTTGAAAAACCGTCTGATTGGGATTTGAATTGGGAAAATTGTTTTCATGAAATCGCAGATGAAGTGCGCGCCAATGGACATTCTTCGCGATTACAGGAAAAATTACATCTGAAACTGGCAAATTTTGCCTGTCATCATTCTGTCCGTGCTGGGCGCAAATTAAATATGGCGGAAATGAACGCAATTTTGCGAGATATTGAAAAAACTGAACATGGCGGTGAATGCAATCATGGGCGGCCAGTATATAAAATTATCCCCATATCTGAATTGGATACATTGTTTGAACGGGGCTAGATAGTTTTTTCTTTACTTATTTTTGTTTTTTTACTAGTGTTGTCTTATAAATAAAGGAGATTATTCATGAATGAAACAACAGAAGTTGTAAACCAAGTGAGTCAAAACGTTCCTCAAATGTCACAACAAACTGGTATGTGGGGTATGATTTTATATTGTGTTATTATTATCGCAATTTTATATCTGTTTATGATACGCCCAAATAAAAAACGTTTGGCAGAATATCAAAAGATGCTGGATTCTGTAAAGGTTGGCAATCGTGTTTTGGCGGCTGGAATTTATGGAACTGTCAAGAAAGTAAATGAAAAAACAATTGAAATGGAAATTGCCAAAGGCGTTGTTATCGAAGTTAACAAAAACGCCATCGCAAATATAGAATAATTTTCACAGGGGTAAAGTTATGTTTAGAAAATTAGCAATTATTTTTATATCATTGTTCGGTGTGTTGTTGGCGGTGCCTACAATATCGCCAAAAATGGCAAATTATTTTCCATCTTGGATAAAACCAATTCCATTGGGGTTGGATTTAAAAGGTGGCGCACAATTATTATTAGAGGTCGATACTGATGTCATGTTAAAGGAAAAATACGCCCAATTATATGACGAGGTGCGTAGTGCCATGATAGACAGAAGCAAAGGTGTCATACGTTTTTCTGAATTACGTAATACTGGAAATTCTGTTACGCTGGTTGTTCGTGACAGTGACGAAGTATCCAAAGCCAAAGGTCGTTTAAGAAGTGTTTTGGGAACCAGCGCAGATATTTCATCGTCTGGTCAAAATCTAACTGTCTCTTATACATCCAAGGCGCGCGAAGAAATGATTAGTGATGCAATGTCACGCAGTATCGAAATTGTTCGTCGTCGTATTGATGCGCTGGGGACAAAAGAACCATCTATTCAATCACAGGGCGGAAAATATATCTTGGTTCAATTACCAGGTGTTGATAATCCAGAACGTATAAAAGAATTGATTGGAAAAACAGCAAAAATGTCTTTCCATTTGGTCAATGAAAACATCACAAGTGAACAATTACAATCTGGACACGCACCATCTGGTACGGTGTTTTTGGATTATATGGATGCACCAGGTCAAAAAGTTGCGGTCTATTCCCGTGTTGAAGTATCAGGTGACAGTTTGAAAAATTCCCAGGCAGATTTTGATCAAAACAATATGCCTGTTGTGACAACTGAATTTGATGCATCTGGGACACGTCGTTTTGCAAAATTAACCACTGAACATGTTAATGAACGTTTTGCGATTGTTTTGGATGACCAGGTTTTGTCTGCCCCAACAATTCGTGAACCAATACCCGGTGGACGTGGTCAAATATCCGGCGGATTTACATTACAGGGCGCAAAAGATTTGGCTGTGTTATTACGCAGTGGCGCATTACCTGCCCCGTTGGAGGTCATCGAAGAACGCACTGTCGGCGCCGGATTGGGTGCAGATACAATTGCAACCGGTAAAATTGGTGCTGTGGTTGGTGTGTTATTCATATTAATATTTATGGCATTATTATATGGTATATTCGGTGTGTTTGCAGATATCGTTTTGGTTGTGAATTTATTCATGATAATCGGTGTATCTGCACTGTTGGGTGCGACATTAACATTGCCTGGTATTGCAGGTATTGTGTTAACATTGGGTATGGCGGTGGACGCAAACATATTACCGTTTGAAAGAATTCGTGATGAAGTCCGTGCCGGAATACCAACATTACGTGCAATTGATTATGGATTTACCCGTTCTACCAAGACCGTTATGGATGGCGAATTAACTAATTTGATTTGTGCGTTGATTTTGTTCCAATTCGGTGCGGGTCCAATTCGTGGATTTGCGGTCACATTATCAATTGGTGTGGCAACAACTTTATTTACATGTTTGTTGTTAACACGTGTTTTTGTCGATTATTACATGCATGGCAAAAGCAAAAAAATTGGTTATATAAAAATGAAATAAAAAACAAAGTGCATCAAGGAGTTATGTTATGAAACTGCATTTTATGAAATATCGTAAATTATCATATTGGATTTCTGCAATCTGTATTGTGTTGTCCATATTATCAATCTGTTTCAAAGGTTTTAATTATGGTATTGACTTTTCTGGCGGTATCTCGATGGAGGTGCAACCCGCCAATCCAGAATATACCATTGATAAAATGCGTCATGATTTATCTGAATTTAAACCAGAATTACAATCTGTTGATGGAAACGCCATTTTATTACGTGTTGGATTGCCCAAGGGTTCAACCGATGAACAACAAAATGCACGCGTAACAGAAATAAAAAATATTCTGGGCGATAATGTCACCTATTCTCAGGTTCAGGTTGTTGGTCCAAAAATTGGTGGTGAATTAATCCGTGGTGGTATATGGGCATTGTTAGTATCGTTTGTTATGATGTCTGTATATATTTGGGTTCGCTATCGCGGTGGATATGCAGTTGGTTCATTTGTGTCTTTGATATTTGATATGATTTTAATGTTTGGATTTTTTTCTATTATGGGATTGGAATTCAACCAAACGGCAATTGCTGTTATATTAATGGGATTGGGATATTCTGTTAATGATAAAGTTGTAAACTACGACAGAATTGATGAAAACATAAAAAAATATCATAAAATGCCAGCCAGTGATGTTATTGATTTGTCCATTAACGAAATGTTATATCGAACAATCATGACCAGTGTTTCTACAATTTTGGCAATGGTTGGTATTTATCTGTTTGGCGGTCAAATGTTACGCGAATTTGCAATTGCAATGACATTCTCTGTTGTCAGCGGCACATTAACCAGTATCTACATTTCAAACGTGATATTGTACCATTTCAATTTGCGTGAAACAGATTATTAAAAAACACCCCAGGTCAAAGGAGAGATAAAATGATAAAACCTGTACAGATTTTGTTTACATTTGGTCTGGGGATGTTGCCATTATTTTGTTCTGCAACTGATTTATTTCGTGATTCCCCACAAATTCAAACGGGTTTAGATGTACATGCAACATCTGATGTTTTTGCAGATATTTACGAAAAATTAGATTCTGTTAATTGGGCGGGTAAAAACATTGATGTTGCGATTGAAAGTTTAGAAAAATTAAACCCAGATGCACATATTGCGGCGACTGGTAATCGCGCAGTATTGGTATGGGGCGATGAATTAATTGCTAATTTCCCATATCCAGACGCAAAAGATTGGCACAGTTATGGCGAAATTACGACTGCTTTGTTATTAAAGATGCGTGAACGCGATGCGCATTTACGTGCATTAAATGGTGCACAATTATATAATATTGTCGTAAATGCATTACTATCTGGAATTGATCAAAATGGAAATTATGTTTATTCACGTGATTCTATAAATGATAACGATACGCGAATTTTAACCAGTTTAGGATTCGAGGCCGGTCGTGATGAACGTGGTAATTTACGTGTGACCGGAATATTCAAAGATTCACCATCTGATATTGCAGACATGCATCAGGGCGATATTATATCAGAAATAAATGGTCAACGTGTGGCAAATATATCTGACAAAGATATTACAGGAATTTTATCTGGATATAATTCTGGAACGGCAAAATTGAAATTATTAACCCCATTTGGAAATCGTAATGTGACGTTGCGTCGTGCAACCGTTGTGTTGGCAGATGCAGATATTATATATCGTGGCAAAAATGAAAACACCAACGGCATATTAGAAATTATTATTCATAAAATATCAGATGGCGCAGTAGATATTGTGAACGAGGCATTAAATAAACATTCAGATGTTGATGGTATTATATTAGATTTAAGAACCAGTGGTGGCGATGATGAACGCGCCATGGCAAAATTAGCAGGATTATTTGTTGGTCAAAAACCTGTTATGCGCATTTCTGAGACAGCGGTAGATGAAACCGAAATTGTTCCAGGTGGCGATGCAATAACAAATTTACCTGTGGTTGTTTTTATATCTGATACCACCAATGGTACTGCAGAGGCATTAGCAGCCACATTTTATGAAAACAAACGTGGTGTGTTAATTGGCACACCAACATCTGGTCGTGCCAGAATTGCCACGATGCTGGATTTAAAAAATGGTGGTGTATTGGAATTGTTTAATAAATCTGTGAAAACAGGTCAAGGTAATAAATTGGATGGACGTGGTGTGTTTCCTTTGGTATGTTTGTCCAATATTCGAAACGATGGGCAAAGGGATGTATTTTTATTAAATGTAATCAATGATGAATTTGAATCGCACGATTATAATGCAAAAACAGATGTTGATGTTAATGCCCTGCGCCGTGCATGTCCAAACATCACAGATGGCAACGACGAAGATGCAATGGCATTAGGATTGGGAACAAAGATATTAACCGAAAAAACAATTTATAACAAACTGATGGGGATATAATATGTTTATACGCAAAGATAATACTTTGAAATTAAAATGGATTTTAATTGGCGCAATAATTACAATTGCTTTGGTTTTGGCGTGTGTTTTTGGTGGCGATAAAATATTGTATTCTTTGATTCATAATCCAAAATGCAATCCGTGGACATTTGGTGGTGGCTGGATGTGCGGTATTGCCGTTTTAATGGGCAAAATTTTCAGTGCGAAAATATGGCTGATTATATCAATTTTATCTGTGTTGGTATTTTTTATTTACAAAGCCATTACAAATGAAAACGATTTTAGATTTGCGTTTATTAAAATCAAAAACAGTAATGCATTTTATGTTTTGTGTTCTGTTATGTTGGCAATAATGACAACCGGAATATTAAAGTTTTTGATTGGTCGTTCGCGTCCTGTTATTTACGAGGCATTAAATGCAACATTTTTCGTTCCTGGAACATTTGAAACAGTATTTAATTCAATGCCATCTGGTCATACAGCGGTCAGTTTTGCAGCACTGGTAATGTTGGGTATGTTAACACCACGTATAAAATGGGCAACGTGGACATTGGCAATTATAATTGGTATATCACGTGTTTATGTTGGTGCACATTGGGCCGGCGATGTGATATTGGGCGCATTTATCGGTATGTTGTGCGCAGATATAGTAAAATCTGTATTAAAAAAAATTAATTCAAAATAATTGTCTTTATATTTCATTTTTTGCTTTTTTTATTTTTACATATGTGTTAAAATAAAGGGAAAGCAAAAATGGAGTAAGGAGATGAAACACATCATCAAAACATTTGGTTTATTAATGGCTGTTGTTATGTCAACTGGCGCATTTGCGGCAACTTCACGGGCAAGTGTTCGTAATCAGGCCGCATCACGTTTACCGTCAATTGCGGGACATATTGTTGCCGGTAATGTTGCTGGAACAACCACTACTACAACCGGTTCTTCAACTGCGTCATATCTGGATAATTCAGAATGTATTGAAAAATATACTGATTGTATCAAGTCGTCTGATGCGTGCGGTGCTGATTTTGAAGAATGCACAACAAATGTTTTATTCCATGCGCAAATGCCCAAATGTTTAAGTGTTTTATATCAATGCCAACCCAGCGGTGTTAATGCACTGTTTGGAACATCTGCGATTAATGCACTGTCCGATGTGTCATCACAAAACAGTAATGGCGAGGTTACACGTTACACATATCCAAAATCTGGTTCTGTGTTGGATCAATTGATTGTTGGCGCAGGGATTTCAAATCAATTCAGCACTGAACAATGTGTGCGCAATTATACACGTTGTCTAAACCGTGAAGATATATGCGGTGCTGATTTTGAATTGTGTACGACAGAAAAAGAATTTAAGAAACAGGCCATTTTGTGTGCATCCACACTGGCACGTTGTCAAAGTGCTGGCAAAATCGCATTATTCGGTTCGGTTGCAAATGCTGATTCTTTGGAACTATCTGATAAAAAATCCAGATTGTTTACAATGTTTGAAAACGGACAACAATTGGCGGCAATGAACGCTGTGAAAACGTGTCAGAAAGTGACCGACAATTGTTTAATCAACGCATGCACAAAAAATCCATTGCGTTGTGTCGAAGGCATATCATTGGCCGCAATTGACCAGGTTGATATTATTGAATCTGGAACAACTGTCAGTAACCGTACCGTTCAAAACAATCCAGACGATCCAACATATTCAACCGAAGTGACAACGAAAACAACAGTTCAAAAATTATTAAAATCGCAGTGTTTGGAAACAATCGGCGGAAATCAGTATTGTCATATAACATATCGTGAAAAAACACCATCCAAAAAGGATTTGGTTGATATTGATTTACAAGAAGATGTATTTGCGTTGGCTTATGCTGCACGCAAAGATTCCGTTAACACGCGCGTTCAAGAATTGGTAAAGAAATTCGATACCAAGGCCAAAGATGCATGTTATGAAACAATTAAATCATGCGCAATGCGTTCTTGTGGTGGCGGTTTGGGTTCTGTGTGTTATAGTTTGGCGCGCGGTATCAAATCAGGACAACTTAGTGCAAGACCAACAATTGATTCTGTTAACATCAATAAAGAGCCGTACGAAGATATACAATCTGGATGTGCGGCGATTGTGAACGCTGATGCGAATTGTATATATGCAGCAACAGCATCTGATACAGATGGGTATTCATACACATATTTTGATGAAACAAATACAACATTTAACAGATTGTTCCCACAATATGATGCAATGGGCAGAGCTGCACAAAAAGACCCAATTGGTGCGGTTGGTAAATTAAACGCATTGTTGGCAACATCTTATAATGATGCAGCAATTGAAAATATGAAAAAACAATGTCAAACGGTTGCATTGTCTTGCGTGAAATCTATGTGTGGTAAAGATTATGTAAATTGTTATCGTAATCGTACAGATATCGTTTCTGGAACATATAATACAGGAACAAAATTGGATAGCAGCATGAACAAAATGGGCGGTGTATTGGATTACAATATTGTTATCGGTTTATGTATGAACAATGTTAAATCTTCATCCGTATGCGAAGAACATTTAAAGGTTGCAACCGCTGCATGGCGCGAAGAACAAGATACTTCCAGTTGGGGGGTCAAGCCCAATAGAACTGTTCGTGATGCATGGAACGACGCCAACACAACCACAGCTACAGAGATAACAAACTCCGATGGTGTGCTTATCGCATGCACAACACCGGATAATGCTGATGATATTTGTATCGGTCGTGAAGAAGCCCCAACCAACGGCGACTGTGTCGGAATCATGGACGAAGATGGTTGTGTGTACAGTAAAGAAGTGAGACAAAATTACACTGAATATGCATTGGAAAATGGTGCGAAAACATTGTTCCAAACATTATTGCGCGATGTTGAAAAAGAAGCACAGGCAATGTATAACGCAAAATTGACCAAGGAACAAAATGTATGTTTATCCAACAATACTGGTGGTATTATGGGGGCAAGCAATCAAAATGGTTCAACATTTATGTGGGTAAAACTGCATGGGAATAAAATACCAAAGAATTATGCTATGCAGGGATTAAAAGAAAACCAATTCACCGCATCAAATGATTTGTATGGTTCATTCTGTCGTGTGCGTGTGACAATCCAATCTGATGACAAGGCGATTCAGGATAACCTAGGGTCTGCAGCCACAGCATACTTTGCGGTTGGCGATACGTTCACATGCGGTTCATGGATTGATCAAAAAACATTAGACAAGATAACAGAAAAAGTTGCTGAACAGGCACGTAAAGAAGCCGGTGAAGGCAGCGAGAAATCCCATTGGGCATTATGGGGAACCAGCGCTGCCGCGGCATTGGCATCTGGCATTGGTGGATATGCCCTGGCGGATGCGGTTCAAAAGAACAACGGTTCATTGGGTGGTATTTTAAGTGGTACCAGCAAAAAAACCGCAGAAAAACATAACAAAGCCGCAGAAAGTTGCTTGACCGAAATTGATAAAGCACGCAAAGCATATTATGGCATTGCCAATGAGCGCAATAATGTCAATGCGGCAACACAATTCCAAACAGCATTAAATCATGCGGTTAAGGCGCGCACATATGCCCGCAGTGCCGGTGCAGATATCAGCGGAACAAACCTGTCAATGGGAACATATGAAGATGCAATCAACGAAGTTATCACAATCAAGGGGCGTGAAGCCGAAGCAGCTATTGATATTTACGATTGGGATTCTGAAGATATTAACAAAGTCAGAACAACAGAGGGGAATATTCGTAGCGCCGATTCCACGCAATGTGGCCCAAACTGTCAAAGAATCCTTGACGAACTTAGAACGCTTGAAAAAACTGTATCTGCTGACAATGCAACTGCTATATTGGCAAAATTGAATGATGCAAAAAAAGAGTGTGGTAACAGCTGCAAACCTATAGAAATACCTACACAATTGAGAATAGTCACAAAATATCATAGGGATGCTGTTGAAGCTGTTGCTGATCAAACCTATGGACAACAAACTGGTGGAAAAAGGTTCCAGGACAGCGATGCATATAAAACATTCTTGACAGATATGAATAAACTGGAAACTGCATGTAAAAATGTTGAAGATGAAGCCGGTCACAGCAAGGCAGGATTGAATGTGGCGGTTGGTGCGGTTTCGGCAGCTGTGGGTGGCGGAATCACGTTCGCTGCGATTAAGGCAGCACAACGTATCAAGTATGAAAATGCTGCTAATGAAGCCGTCAAGGCATGGATGGAAGAAGTTGGCGACCATATCACATGCTATGTCGGAACAGAAGAAGTCGGTACATACGGTGATCCAATAGCATTGGAAATCAATTAAACAAATTGATTAATAAGATAAAAAACAGGTTGCATTTCCCGCAACCTGTTTTTTTATCCCCCCCTTCTCTGTGTTCCAGACCCCAGTCATTCCGAGCGTAGCGTGGGAATCTAGGTAAATAAAGTTGTCGGCTTTGCCGACACATAACAAACCTGGATTGCCACGAGCGCTACCGCGCTCTCGCAATGACACATCCCTTTTTAATGTATTTAACAATTCAAATAATTAAACAAATCAACCCAATCCGGATTCATAGATTCGATTAAATCTTTCTTTTTATTACGCGACCAAGATTTTATTTGTTTTTCGCGCATTATCGCATATTCTGGATTTTCAAAAACTTCCATATATACCAGTTTATTAACATTATATCGCGCAGAAAAACTGCTTTTGTTCAAATGAATTTTATGTTCAAAAGAACGTCTGTTGATATCGTTAGTAATACCTGTGTACAATGTTCCGTTTTTATTAGATGCCATTATATATACATAATATTTTTTCATGTATTTGATATTAATATTATGATGTTTATTATTCAATCAATATTTTATTTTTGCAAATTATTCCAGAACCCGGTCATTCCGAGCGCAGCGTGGGAATCTAGGTAAATAAAGTTGTCGGCTCTGCCGACACATAACAAACCTGTATTGCCACGAGCGCTGATGCGCTCTCGCAATGACAATACAAGATACCCCTAAAAAAACTAACCATATTTTCCATTTGCACAATATAGTTTTTGTGTTATCATTACCACACAAAGAAAAGGAAAATAAACATGTATGATGTTATAATTTTAGGTTCGGGGCCTGCGGGATTAACCGCCGCGATTTATACAGGTCGTGCAAATAAAAAAACTTTGATAATTGCCGGTGATACACTGGGGGGGCAAACTGGTGAAATTGCTAATTTAGAAAACTTTCCGGGATATATCGGTTCTGGGATGAATTGGATTCAAAGTGTTTTAAAACAGGCAACTGGTTTTGGTGCAGAAGTTGTTTATACATCTGCAACAAATATCGAATTTAATAATGACACATATACAATCAAATGCGACAATGGAAAAACATACGATTCTAAAACCGTTGTTTTGGCAACTGGTGCGCGTGCACGCAGATTAGAAATTGATGGCGCACGTGAATTGTTTGGTCGTGGTGTTTCTTATTGTGCGACATGTGATGGATTTTTCTATTCAGGACGCGATGTGTTGGTTATTGGTGGTGGAAATGCCGCATTAAACGATGCGCTATATCTGGCAGATGTTGCAAAAAATGTCACCATCGTTTATCGTAAAAATGAATTTTTCCGTGCTGAAGACATATTGCGCAAACGTGTTAATGAACGTGAAAATATCAAATGTTTATTTAACACAGAATTAAAATCTATCGCACAAAAAAACAACAGTGAAAAATTAATTGCAACAACAACATCTGGCGATGAAATTGAATGTGATGGTATATTCGTTGCCATCGGACATGAGGCAAATACTGATTATTTATCAGAAACCATTAAACGTGATGATTTGGGACGTATAATTCCTGAATCTTTACCAGATGGGATGTTTGTTGCTGGTGATGTTCGCAGTAATATTAAAATGCAAATTGCAACAGCTGTCGGAACTGGGTGCAGCGCAGCAATGGATGCAATCGCCTATTTAAACGCAAAGGACAAATAAAATGTTGGATTTAAAATTTATTCGTGAAAATGCAGATGTTGTAAAAAACGCATGTCGTGTGAAAAATTTTCCTGATGTGGTTGACGATATTTTAAAATTGGATGTGCGTGTGCGTGAATTAAAAACAATTACACAAACTAAAACCGCAGAAAAAAATAAAATATCCCGCGAAATACCAACCGCCACTGACAAGGCCGCACTGGTTGCTAAATCAAAGGCAATAAGTGAAGAAATCGCCAACGATATGGCAGAATTGGCAGATAAAGAAAATATCTTAATCGATTTATTACATCGTGTTCCACAAATTCCAGATGCCAGCGCACCAATTGGTAAAGATGATTCTGCAAATGTTGAAATTAAACGTGTTGGAACACCACGCAATTTTGATTTTACACCCCGCCCCCAATGGGAATTGTTAGATATGAACGGATGGTGGATGCCTGAAAAAATCGCGAACATTTGTGGAACACGAACATATTGTCTGTGTGGTGAATTGGCAGAATTAGAATTAGCCGTGCAAACTTATGTTATTCAAAAATTAATTGCCAAAGGATTTACTTATATCGAATGTCCGTCAATTACAAAACCACAAACCATATTTAATGCAGGTCATTTCATGGGGTCTGATTTAAATGTAATGAACGATGATGTGTTTATGCTGACCGATACAGACAGATGTTTGGCAGGAACAGCAGAAATAATTTTGAATTCTTTACATTCTGGCGAAATATTGAACGAAAACGATTTACCAATAAAATATGCCGGATTTTCACCCTGCTTTCGCAAAGAAGCCGGTGCCGCCGGACGTGACACACGTGGTCTGGTAAGATTTCATCAATTTAACAAAGTCGAACAATATATATTCTGTAAACCAGAAGACAGCGATTCTATGCATGAATTATTGTTAAATAATTTATGTGAAATTATGGATGATTTTGAATTGCCATATCGCGTGATTGCTAATTCAACCGGCGACATGGGATTTAACAAGGTTAAGATGAACGATGTAGAAGCATGGTTCCCATCAGAAAACGCATATCGTGAATTGGGCTCTTGTTCTTCAATCGGTCAATTCCAGGCACGCCGCACAAATACACGCTATCGCGATAATGCCAGTGGCGAAGTTAGATTTGTCGCAACATTAAATAATACAGGTATTGCCGTACCGCGTGCATTGGTGCCAATTATAGAAAATCATCAAAACGCAGATGGTTCTGTCAATATCCCGAAAAAATTGCAACCACTGATGGGTGGCAGAACAAAAATTGGTGGCAAACATTAAAAAACCGCCCGTTTGGGCGGTTTTTCTTATCTTACTTTATTTGCAATTCGTGTAAAAATATTTTGTTTTGGTTGCGATATGCGTTGCCAATTTTTCAATGCTGCCTCAAGCTCTTTATCTTGCATATTATATTTCGCATAATATCTGTAATAATTTATAACCTTGTGATAGACATCTAAAAATGCATATAATTTTTTATAATCTTTATTATCCGCAGAACCAATCATCACAGGTTTCAAATCTGCATCTGGATTGGTTTGGATAAAAGCGATATTACGTTGAACGACCTGTTGTGCATCCAAATAATCAGCACAAAAATCCCCCAGATATAAATCACTAAAAAATATTTTATCAATTATGTAATTGTATCTGTTTTTCATAATCCACCTTTTTTGTTTATAACTAATATTATAGACAAATTTTTATAAATGTCAATATAAATAGACAAAAATACATCACAGTATATTTTTTATATATAATTTGTTGAAATCGCAAAAATATGGTATAATATATCAATTTGCACAAAAACCAAGAAGATATAATATGAAAATACGTAATATTGCGATTATTGCACACGTTGACCATGGCAAAACAACCTTGGTTGACAATATGTTAAAACAATCTGGAACATTTCGTGAAAACGAACATGTCGAAGACCGTGTTATGGACAGTGGGGATATTGAACGTGAACGCGGAATTACCATATCTGCAAAACCTACGTCTATTCAATGGGGTGAATACAAAATTAACATCGTGGATACCCCTGGACACGCCGATTTTGGTGGCGAAGTAGAACGTATTTTATCCATGGTGGATGGTGTTGTTTTATTGGTGGACAGTGCCGAAGGCCCGTTACCACAAACTAAATTCGTATTAAGCAAGGCATTAAAATTAAACCTGCGCCCGATTGTTTGTATCAACAAAATTGACCGTGCTGATGCACGCCCAGATGAAGTTTTAACCGAAACTTTTGATTTGTTTGATAAACTGGGGGCAACAGATTCCCAATTGGATTTCCCATATCTTTATGCATGTGGACGTGACGGTTGGGCAATTCGTGATTTAAATGACATTAATAATCCAAACAAAGATTTAACACCTTTGTTCCAATTGATTGTAGATCATGTACCGGCACCTGATTGCAATGGGACACGTTGCCAATTGGATGCACCGTTCAAAATGCTGGCAACTACATTAGAGGCTGATCCATATGTCGGTCGTATTTTAACAGGAAAAATTGAATCTGGAACTGTGCGTGTTGGACAATCTGTTAAGGCAATAAATATGGCTGGCGAATTTATTGAAAATGCCAAAATTACAAAAATTATTGAACACCAAGGTGTCAACAAAGTTTCACGTGATTCTGCATCAGCTGGCGATATTGTTGTTGTTGCAGGATTTACCAAAGCGACTGTGGCAGATACATTATGTGATCCATCTGTCAACGAACCAATACCGGCGATGCCAATTGATCCACCTACCCTGACGATGACGTTTTTTGTAAACACATCTCCGTTGGCTGGTAAAAGTGGTAAAAAATTAACATCCCGTATGATTGGTGACAGATTATTCCGCGAAGCGGAAACCAATATCGCCCTGCGTGTGACACAAAGCGCAAACAACGAAGCATTCGAAGTTTCTGGTCGTGGCGAATTACAATTGGGTATTTTAATTGAAACAATGCGCCGCGAAGGTTTTGAATTGTCTGTATCACGTCCGCGCGTTGTTATGCAAACAAATGAAAACGGCGAAAAACTGGAACCAATCGAAGAAGTTGTTATTGACGTTGATGATGAATTCAGCGGTGTTGTTATTGAAAAAATGACCAAGCGCAAGGCAACGATTACAGAAATGAAACCGTCTGGAATTGGGAAAACGCGTATTGTGTTTTCTGCGCCATCACGTGGATTGATTGGGTATTTGTCTGAATTTAGAACCGACACGCGTGGCACAGGTATTATGAACCGTGTATTTGATAAGTATGATTTGTACCGTGGTCCTATTACTCAATATCGTCCGGGCGTTCTGGTTTCGATGGAGGCAGGACAAACAACAACATATGCCTTGCATAATTTGGAACCACGTGGTGTGTTATTTGTCGGCCCTCAGACCGAGGTTTATTCTGGGATGATTGTCGGCGAACACAGTAAAGAAAACGATATAGAGGTTAACCCTGTACGTGGTAAACAATTAACAAACGTTCGTTCTGTGACGGCTGATGAAAAGTTATTTTTAGCACCGCCACGCAAAATGTCTTTGGAAGAAGCTTTGTCTTATATCCAAGATGACGAATTGGTAGAGGTGACACCTGCTACAATCCGTCTGCGTAAAAAAGAACTGGACAGTGGCAAACGTAAAAAGGCATATCGTTTTGCAGAAACAGATTAAAACATACCGCCCAGATGGGCGGTGTTTTTATAAATATACTTTGTTGCAAAAATATTATAAAACGTGTATATTATCAACAGAGATATTTCATGTCCGCAAAAAAAAGATTATTTTTATTTGCAGCGTATGACCCAGATGGCATTGTTGATGATGCGCTGATTTATTATGTATCTGCCCTGGCCCAATATGGCGATGTGATTTTATGTATGGATAATGATTGTAAAAATACAGAGATAAAAAAATTAAAACCATACACTGTCGCGACACAATCAAAAAGACATGGCGAATATGATTTCGGTTCTTACAAGCGTGCTTTCCAGTATGCACATGATAATGATTTATTAAAAAACTATGATTTTATTTATCTGATAAATGATTCTGTATTTGGTCCGATGTTCAATCCGCATAAATTAATTAACCAAATGGAACACGTATCAACAGATGCGGTTGGTATAATTGAATCACGACACAAAACGCATAAATTTATGGAATCTTGGTTTGTTCAATTAAATAAAAAAATATTCATGTCAAAATGGTTTTACGAATTTATATCGTCCGTTCAAAAAGAAAAAGCTAAATCTGCCATAACAGTAAAATACGAACACGGGCTAACAAATATAATTCAACAAAATAATTGTTCATGGATTGGCATCTATCCAATACACGGCCGCACAACATATAACCACCCCAAACGTTTATTCAAAATGGGTTGCCCTTTTGTAAAAAAGGCATCTTTTACACGCCACAACGGCGCATTGGGAAAACAGATATTATATATATTAAAACATTCTGACAATATCGCCAATCAATATGTTATGGCCAGTGCTAATCGATTATACGGTGAAAAATATATGCAAGATTTTTTAACATCTAACCCATTAAAAATATTATGGCGTAATATTCAATATGGAATAACAAAATTAAAAAATGGAAAAATATGAAAAAACAATTAAAAAAAATTGCTGTGATAACAATGGCGCGCGATGATGAATTTTTCTTGTCGCGATGGATTGCGTATTATGGTAAAAATTTTGGCACAGAAAATTTGTATATTTTATTAGACGGCACAGATCAAAAAACACCCGAAAATGCCGGTAATGCACATGTTATAAAAATACCTCATATTCCAATGTCTCGTGCAGCAGGCGACAAATACAGAATTGGAAAAATTTCTGAACAGGCACATAAATTATTAAAAAAATATGATATTATCATCGGGTGTGACAGTGATGAATTTTTAATTGTTGACCCAAAAACAAAACAGACGTTGCCACAATATTTATCAAATAAAAAAATCCATACAACTGTATCTGGTCTGGGATTAGATGTTGGACAACATTTGTATAACGAGGCAATATTGGATAAATCCGCCCCATTTTTGGAACAACGCGAATATGCATTGTTATCCACACGATATACAAAACCTGTTGTAATAAATAAACCGGTAAGATGGGGTTCTGGATTTCACAGTATAAAACGTCATAATTTTCATATTGATAAAAATTTATATCTGTTGCATTTTGGTGCAATTGATATGGATATGTTAATTGACAAGGCAAAAAATCGTGGTTCTGATTGGGTGAATCATTTGAAAAGACGCGGAAACGGAACAATAAACACGATAACAAAATCAAAACCTAAATCTGAAAAATGGATGCGAATTGCGCGTGTATTACAAACCTATTTTCGCCCAATATATGCCCCACGAAAACCGGGTATGTTTGGTTTAAAAATTGTTGTAAAAATACCATCACGTTTCAAAAAATCAGGAATATAAAATGCAAAATGATAAAATAGATATTGTTTATTTATGGGTTAATGGCAGTGATAAAAAATGGAACGAATCACGCAATCTGTGGCATAAAAAAATATTTTCTTTTTCTGATAATAATTATGATGCATTGTATCGTGATAATGGCGAATTGAAATATTCATTACGTTCGGTTGCGGAAAATATGCCATGGGCAAATCATATTTATATTATAACGGGTTTTAATCAGATTCCGAAGTGGTTAAATACTAAAAACAAAAAAATAACTATCGTTCCACACGAAGAAATTATACCACATGATGCATTGCCGACATTTAATTCAAATTCAATCGAGATGTGTATATGCAATATAAAAAATTTATCTGAAAAATTTATATTGATAAACGATGATATGTTTTTTAACAAACCCGTTCGTCCAGAATTCTTTTTTGATAAACGCGGACGTTCGATTGTTTTATATAACAATCAAAAACACACACATCACAACATAAGAAGATGGATAAGTAGCGCTGATAATTATACAACTTCTTTAATATTATCCGCATTAAAAATACAAAAAATTTTTGGTAAAAATATGTTAAAGACACGCCCATCGCATGGAATTGATCCATATTTAAAATCTTCAATTATTGAATGTAAAAATCATCCAATGATAAAATCAGACATCGAACATCAGATACGAAATAAATTCAGAACCAAAGATGAAATGCAAAGATGGCTGTTTAATATGTATGCATATTGCACAGGGAAATCGGTTTTCAAAAAAGCACGTTGTTATAAATCTGGGAAACATAAAATTTCTAATTTTTTATATAACCTGGTACATTGGCACCGTGTTTGTATATCGCCTGCATTTTGTTTCGATGCGTATAAATCACATGATTCCATAAAACACGCACCAATATTTTGTATAAACGATTCAAAACAAACAACCCAAGAAACAATAGATAATAATATAAAATATTTGCAACACCGTTTTCCAAACAAATGTGAATTTGAAAAATAAGGATTGATTATGTTTTCTTTTTTACAACACCCTTTTGCAAAAAACTGCCCCAAAAAACACAATGTGTTATTGATTGAAACAAATGGGTGCCACGGCGAAGTTATCGGTGGATATGTAAAATATTTTCAAGAATTGGGATATAATGTATATATTCTGATTTCAAATACTATAAAAAAAGAAAATCCATTTTGCAGATATGATGTAAAAAACATATATTCTTGTAATCCGAAAAAGTTTTCAAAATTATTGGTGGCAGAATACCTGAACAGATACGACCATATATTTGTTATGTCATCTGTAAATTATGACCATGGTGTGCAATCTGTAAAAACACTATATCCAGATTTGGCCGCACATAAATCAGTATATTATATTCATCATCAAATACCTTATATCTATCGTTTTTATCGCAAAACGAATACTAAACACAATATTATGTTGGGAAAATTTAAAAATACAGTATTTATTAATCCGCATTTATTTGGAAAATATTGTATTCCGCAAAAATCAGATAAAACAATTTTTGTATCTGTTGGCGGAATTAATCCGAAAAGGAAAAATCATACAATGTTGTTGTCTGCAATCACAGAATTAGATGCCATGGGGCTTGATTTTATGGTCTGGATTATTGGCAGTGGCTCTTTGAAACATTTACAACCAAATGTAAGAAAACACATACGGTTGCTGGGACATCTGGATTATAAAGACATGTATAACTTTGTTGAAAAATCACATTTCTTTTTACCTTTATTAGACGATAAAAATATTAAACACAATCGTTATATCACAACCCAAGTGACAGGATCTGCACAATTAATTTATGGTTTTAGAAAAATTCCTGTAATCCACAAAAAATTTGCTAAATTTTATAGATTTAATTCAAAAAATGCTGTTATTTATGAAAATTTAGTCAATGGTATGAAATCTGCAATATTAATGAAACCATCAGAATACAGCCAACATATAACACAACTGGATAATACAGCAACATCAATATATAATGAATCTTTAAATAATTTAAAGGATATTCTAAATGCCTAAATATAATCTGGTTTTGTTTTGCAAATCGTATCGCGGGGATATAAAAAGAATTAAAATTCTAAAAGACAGTATTGATAAATTCAATGCTGATAAAATTCCGTTTGTTGTATGCTGCCCAGAATCAGACCAAGAATTATTCGAAAAGACATTACGCAACAACAAAGAATTATATGATTTTATCATTGTATCTGACGAAGAAGTGCTACACGCAAACAATATTGATACAAACGCCATTCAAAATTGGAAAAGCCAACAAATTATTAAACTGGGATTTTATAAATTGGGGTTATGTAATCATTATACTATTTATGATTCAGATTGTTATTTCATATCAAATTTTTATATTAGTGATTTTATGTATGATGAACACACACCGTATTTATGCATGACGGAAATTTTATCCCCAACAACAAATCACTTGTTTATCAAGAATTACTTTAATCGTCATGGTCGCACATATGATTTTGTTCATATGTCACAAACTTTTTCATCGGATGTATTATTAGATATGGAAAAAAATTTTTTACATAAAAAGAATCTAACATTTCCAGATTTAATAAATATGTACCCTTATGAATTTAATTGGTATGGCGAATATTTGTTAAAAACACAAATTCATGATATTATTCCGGCAATTCCAAAATTACGTCGTTACGATTATCAGGAAGATTATGTTCTGGACAGACATCGCGGTATTCGTATCACAGATTTAATTGCCATGGGATATAACGGCATAATTATGCAAAAAGGTTGGTTAAACAGATGTGTTTATCGCGATCCATGGTATGGTAAAATCGCCCGTATAAAACGCAACGTGTATTTTAAAATTCATCGTGGTCATAAACCAGGCATATTTCGTAAAATATTATTAATATTTTATAAGATACCAGTTTGGACAATTCGCGAAATATTCCACGATTAAAAAAAGATTATTTTCGTCTCCACAATTCTGCTATTGCTCTACTTTGTTTATTCTTAAATTTAATGTTGTGTGTCACAGTATACAGCAGATTATACAACCAAATCTTCCTTTTTAAATGTGAAAATCTCATAATATACTTAATATCAAATATATTTGTATATAATATTTCTTCGTAAAAAGGTGTCTCACGTGCACATTCCCAAAAGATGTAGGCTTTCTCTAACTTAGGCACAATCCATGGTTTATAATGAATTATTGCAGGGTCTTTTGATGCTATTTCAAAAAACTCTAAATACTGCTTTGGAAATAGTTCTTTATATTTTGGGTTTTCATATTTAAAATTTCCCCAATAATTATATTTAAATGGTAAAAATGTAACCCTTCCAACACAAACAGCATTCAAAATATCTTGGTCATGAAACACAGGGGTTTTCAATTCTTTTAATTTTTCAATACATTTGTTTACAAAATCACATTTTCTCATATTTTCTAAGTTCATGATTAAAACACCAGAATTAAAATATTCCTCTATTTTTTCAACACCTATACACTTTAAAAAATATTCATTATTCTGTTTACCATTATCCATAGAATAAATTAACCCGATATCTGGTACGGCAGCAATCAAATCATCTTTTCTAATTTTCTCATTCCATAAATTAGCTATATCACAAACAAATGTCACATCACAATCCGTGTAAATAATCTTTTCATAATTTTTCAAAACATCAGCTATAAACAATCTATAGTACGCAGCCATACTAATATGTCCAGAAACAAACAACCGCTTCTTATATTCTTCTACCACAGGAGACATATCATAAAAATTTATATTAACATTATCTGTGGCCATTTTTGATAAAGCGTCTTTATTAAAATCTGAAATGCCCCCATCCAATATAATTATATTATAATTATTTTTCTTAGTTGAACTTTTAATCAGCGAACATATACTAACGCCTAGATATTTTGCATAATTATCATCACTACTAAAAACGACTGTTATTTCATCTTTTTTCATTTCTTCTTCCTTATTGATTTATAAACTTTTGAATATCACAAACTAACTTATACCATTCATTTGGAAGATCATTAAACACGCCGGTTTTATCCAATTCAACAAAACATTGTTTTGCTGCATTTATATCTTGGGCATTATCTAGTTTTTTAATTTTACTGAATGCCTTGGCAACAAAGAACCATAAAAATTGTTCCTGCCATTTTTTCATTTGTTCCGCATCTGCATTTTCAACATATAATTGATACGATGTTTTTATGCCTGTGCATAAACTTTTCAAAATACGTAATTGTTTTGCTGATAACACTATTCCACCAAAATTCGGGATATAATAATACAATGGCAACGGCACAACCGTCACGCGTGGACGTTTTAACATGATGGCAGACCACCATGGAAAATCTTCAAATAAAATACCCTTGATAAACGGCGTATCCTGTATCAAAGATTTTTTATAAATATTCTTCCAAACCTGACAATGTTTAATTAACCATTTACGGTTAGGATTATTTTTATTGTGTGTGCGTTCTGTTGCCAATTCAAAAACATCATCGACCGTCTTGGTTTTTAATTTATCAATATCATATGTTTTATTGATACCGTATGGCACGACATTATCTGTATCCATATGCAAAAAATGACGCAACATTAATCTGGGACGATATGCCCTGTCATATTGAAAGGATGCAATATCAGATTTATTTTCAGTTATCACACGATACGCAATTTCCATTGTTTGCGGATGAATAAAATCATCACTGTCCAGATACATTATGTATTGTCCATCGGCATATTTCATACCAACATTACGCGCATCAGATAAACCGCCATTTTCTTTGTGAACAACAACAAAACGTTTATCACGTGCTGCATAACTTTCCGCAATTTCACCGGATTTATCAGGACTGCCATCATCAACACATATTGCCTGCCATTGTTGAAAGGTTTGATTTAAAACACTGTCCAGACACCGGGGTAAATACCGTTCAACATTATACATTGGAATAATAATTGATATTTTTGGTTTCATATGTTGTCCCCATTGTTAAAAGAATAATTTTATAAATTTTCTGAACCGCCATAAAAACATTACGTTGTTTTCTTTGGCATATTGTTTTCTGAACTGTTTACCAAATTTATATTGTTGCTTTAATTTTGCACGATGTTTTGCATCCCTGTTGTTTAATGCAGAATTATTATTAAACAAATAATGATAATTAGCATTTGGAACGATAATTATATGATTGGCAAACACAAAAGATTGCAAAACGAACACTGCATCTTCTTGGGAAATCAGGGATGTATCAAATCGCAAATTATTTTGTTTGATAAAATCTGTTTTGAATAAATAACGCCAAACAAAAGATTTAATTAATGCCTGTGTCCAAAATAATTTTCCAAACAAAGTTTTTGCAATATGTTGATGATTATAAATCAAATTTGATGAATATTTACTGTTTGATACGAATCCAGAACAAATAATATCTGCATCATCTGAATATGTTAATAAACGTTCATAATAATCATTGTCTATTTCATCATCAACATCCATAAAGTGAATATATTCACCTGTGGCATGTTTTATACCATCATTACGTGCCGCAGATACACCGCCATTTTTTTTATGAACAACACTTATGCGTTTATCGATTTTTGCAAATCCATCCAAAATTTTTCCAGATTCATCAACAGAACCATCATCTATAAATACAGCGTCCCAATCAGAAAATGTCTGATTTTGTAATGTGTTCAAACAACGCGACAAAAATTTTGCGCCATTATACACAGGAATAATTACCGATATTTTTGCCACAGAATCACCCTACATTTTATTTATCATTTCATCTGCAAAAGTCCCAGGGACTATATGTTTAGCCCATGGACTGTTGTATGTTGTTTTTTGAAAGAACGCATCTTTGGTGACGTTATCAAAAACCTTTTTATCAAATGGTTTGTCACCATATGCCCACCATAATGCATGGGTTGGATCTTGGTTAACGTGTGGCATTTGTGCAAAATATTTTTTTGCACGCTCGTCATTTTCAACCAAGGTCTTGAATAACAATTGATGCATAAAATAATCAAAGTTATGATTTTCGTGCATCCAATAATCCAAAATCATCGCACGCCACGCATCCAGTAAATATGCACCCTTGCGCGCACGGATAAAACAATTTTGCATATATGAATATGGCGAGCCAACATTTTGTCCAGCCATATAAACAAAGAAATCTTCATTAATAATCCAATCTGGTATTGGTGATGTTGCAAAGCCAGTTGAATCCAACCAAAAACCACCATGTTCATATAACAATTCAACACGACAAATATCTGCAAAATGCGCGTGTTTAATTTTACCAGCACGACGTTTTTCAACAATCTCTTGTGGTAATGTTATATAATCCCAAATTGTATTTTCATCCAGAACAATTAATTCTTGTTTACAATGTTTACGAATACTTCTGAAACACGCCTTGACCAAAGGTGGCGCATTATCTTCGCCCTGTAACCACAATGTAAAAATCTTTTCATTTTTATCATCTTTGACAACCTTGCGTTCTGGAATTGCAGCCGCCGCAGGCAGATAGCGTTTAAAATAACGCGGTATCGCAGATGTTAAAACCTTGCATCTGGCCGCACGTCTGTGTTCACGCGACCACCACAGTGGCACTAAAATATGTCCACGAATTATAATGTCCGTCAAAGCCAATGTTCGCATCAATCCCATTTGTATCCCCCTTGGTTTATTAATAAATTACTGGGCGACATTATGCCGCCCCGATTTTTTATTCTTCTGATATAGTTTCTGTATCTTCATCGTCAATTGGACCAGTTGTCATTTCTTCAGCTATTCCATTTGCACGCGCCATAATTTTTTCCAACAATTCAGATTGTGCATCTGGATGATCCTTTAACCATTGACGCGCGTTGGCTTCGCCTTGGCCGATGCGTTCGCTGTTATACGAATAAAACGAACCTGCCTTTTCGATAAAGTTATATTTTACACCCATATCCAGTATTTCACTGATACGTGAAATACCTTCGCCATACATGATTTTGAAATCGACAGTACGGAACGGTGGTGCAACCTTGTTTTTCACAATTTTAACACGCGTTTCATTTCCGATTATGTTTTCTTTGTCTTTTATTGCGCCAGTTCTGCGAATATCCAGACGGACAGATGCATAAAATTTCAACGCATTACCGCCAGATGTTGTTTCTGGATTTCCAAACATAACACCAATCTTCATACGAATTTGATTAATAAAGATTAACAATGTGTTGCTGCGCGAAACAGAGCCAGCCAATTTTTTCAAAGATTGCGACATCAAACGTGCCGTTGTTCCCATAAAAGTATCGCCAATGTTGCCTTCTAATTCTGCCTTGGGTACCAGAGCCGCCACAGAATCAACCACAACAACATCAACCGCACCAGATTTAATTAATGTGTCTGCAATTTCCAATGCCTGTTCACCAGAATCCGGTTGTGAAATAATCAATTCAGAAACATTACAACCTAATTTTTTTGCATACGAAGGGTCTAATGCGTTTTCTGCATCAATATATGCACATGTGCCGCCTTTCTTTTGTGCCTCAGCCACCGCATGCAACGCCAATGTTGTTTTACCCGAAGATTCAGGCCCATAAATTTCAACAATACGACCACGTGGATAACCACCAATTCCCAATGCAATATCCAGACCAAGCGAACCTGATGATATTGCTTCAATATTCTGTTGCGAACCATCCCCCATTTTCATAATGGCTTCTTTGCCAAATTGCTTTTGGATTTGCGCCAATGCAGATTCCAATGCAGGATTTTTCGCAGATGTAGTTTCTTTAACTGCTTCTTTTTTTGCCATATAAAACCCCTTTCTTTTGTATTCAAATCATACAAAGAAAAAATACATAACGCAAGGGGTATTATTTTATTTTCGTGACCATAAAACAACAGTTGATAAAATCCCCATTGTTGCGGTTATCAACCATACTGCGGACGTTGAATTAAATACCGCAATACATACACCCCCCAATATTGGTGCAATAACACTGGGCAAATTTACACTGGTTCTGAAAACACCATAAAATCGCGATTGTTGTTCTTTGGGCATATCGTTAAAGAATAACAAATCATGTGATGCCTCCATAAATGCACTGGAAATTTGCCACAAGACAAATATTGCCAACAGCGGATATCCTGATATAAACGTTGCCAATATTGAAAATACTGCGAACGATACAAAACCAATTGTTAACCAAATTTTAACACCATATTTCTTTATCAATTTTCCGATAAAAGATTCAACAACTATAAACGGTATTATCCCCAAAGATAATATCATACCCAATGTTTCATTTGAAAAACCCTTTTCAATAACAACAATCGGAACATACAACAAACGCATCGCACGCAGGGCATAATATCCAAAATTAACAACATACGCACGCAACATCCCCGGTTTTTTGAAAAATGCAACTGCGGTTATACGCAACGCACGAAACGTTTTACGCATATTAACAGATTTAATAACTTTATCTGCCTGAACAATACCAAAATGTTTAAAAAACAACAATCCAGAGAAATAAACCATACCTGCCGCCAATAATGGCATTCTGTAATTACCAGAAAAAAACGACACAACCCACATCGCAAACATTGGCGCGATTAATGCCCCGATATTCACCCACAGTAAATATCGCGCATTTAATTTTTCCATACCAATACCACGTGAAAATTCAGATATAAATAATGGCAATAATAAACTTAATAAAGTATAAGCAAACAGTGCTATGAAATCCAAAGTTATAAATGTTCCGGGCTTTATAGAAAAACTCATCATACAATAACACAACCCCAAAGTCGTCAAAACGATATATAATAATCTGGATTTTGTGAACCAATGTAATATCTGGTTAGAAAAAAATCCTACGAACATACAAAAAATTGCAGTAATTGCGGCGTACCAACCAACCATACTGGATGCCAATTCTTCGTTAAAAAATGTTTTAAATATTTCAAATAAAATCAGCGAATATACTGCGTTGATAACACTGCTGGCAAAACCAGTAAACAATCCCAGATTCGCAAACGAATATCCGGTCACATGTTTTTTAATAGAAATGTATTTTTCCCTGCCCATTTTATTCTCGTAGTATAAATATATCACATAAAAATATTTTTAAAACATATTTTTATTCAAACCTAGACGTATTTGCATGTGTCAGTGCAATCGCAATTGCGTCACTTTCATCATTTGTTTTTGGGTGCGCCGTTGGCAATAATATAGACAACATTTTGTATATTTGGTCTTTATCTGCGTGTCCCACGCCGGTTAATGCCTTTTTTATCTTGTTTGCCTCGTATTCAAATACAGGTATATTTCTGACCGCCACAGATGTAATCGCCGCAGCACGCGCATGTCCCAACAATAATGTTGTTTTGCTGTTTTTATTAACAAAAATTATTTCAATTGCACATTCATCTGGTTGACATTTTTCGCAAATATCAGATATGCCATTAAATATATATGCCAAACGTTCTGCAAACGGTATATTTGTTGGCGGTAAAATAACACCACTGGCAATATATTTACGGGTTGAACCCGCGATATCTATAATTGACCATCCTGTATGTAAAAGTCCTGGGTCAATGCCCAAAATTCGTTTCATAATTATTTCCGTATTGTTATTTTTGCAACCGCATCATGTCCGTAATATTTATTGATTTGCGATTTGCAATCATTAATCTTGTATGATAATTCCAGCGCAAATGCCGGTGATATTGGTCTTAAAACTATATTAAATTTTCCATTTTTAGTTTTTTTTACCGCGACAACATTTGCAATATTATAAATATCACTGGATACAATATTTTTCCAATTTTTTGCCAAATCTGCATCAGACGAACGTACGCCAAAAATTTCCATCAATCCGCCAAACGCCGCCGCCAATGTTTGCGGTCTGTTTTTACGAATATCCAGATTTATTTTTTTATCTTGGTTTGACATAAGTATATTCCTTTGGCATCAAAATAAACATTTGTCCCTGGGCATGTTGACCGTGGGCAACACGATATGCCTCGTCCCCAGAGCCAAAGAATATATCTGCACGTATCCAACCACGTATTGCGCCACCTGTATCTTGGGCAATCATCAAACGATTAAATGCACGCCCATCTGATAATGTTGTATTGATGTATACAGGCAAACCCAATGTATACAGTGTATCGTCCATTGCAATACTACGAATTTTTGATAAAGGCGTTCCCAATTTTCCAATTACACTTTTTTGATCTGATTCATAAAAATAAACATATCGTGGATTGTTATAAATAACATCTTTGGCCAATGTTGGATTTTGTTTTAAATACGTCCATACTGCATCAGCACTATATCCACCCGCAGGTTTAATTCCGCGTTGTTGTAATTGACCACCAATTGATTTAAACGGCATATCATTAACCGCACCAAAATTCAGTTTAACCAATGTACCATCTTCCAGTTTTAACATACCACTGCCCTGGATTTGTAAATTTTGGACATCTACGATATTTGCCCAATATAAAATGCGCCCTATTTTCTTGTTAACAATATCACGTTTGGCAACACCCTTGTAATTTGCACCATTAACCGGCACCCCCATAATCGGTTCATTACATTTTGATGTTTTCGTACGGCATCCGTCAATCACAGGGGAATAATAACCAGTATATGTTCCGGTTTTTCCACCGTTTTCATTAAACACTTGGTAGGGTTGGAAATGCGATTCAAACCATGCGCGCACCGTTTTTACATCCGCAGATGCAGACGGCAACATATTGCATTTCTCACGTAATAATTCAGAATCAGGAATCACAGAACCCTTGTATTGTATCTTTGCTTTGCATGTATTTCTAAATGCCTGCAATGCATAACGCACATCATCATCATGCCAGCCCGGCAATTCAGAATATGATACCGCACGTAAATTAGACGGTATTTTTGAATTATCCCCAACATGTGTTGGCGCAGACAAATCACACCCTGCAATTGCAACAACCCCCATAAAACCGACTAATTTCAACAAATCAAACATTTTTGACATTTTTATCATCCCCCCACTTGTAAAATCTATTTCATAATGCTATATTATCATAAAACGAAGCATAAAAAAAGGAGCAAATGACATGCCTAAGTTTAATATTATATCCCAATTCATGAAAGACATCTCGTTCGAAAGCCCAAATGTCCCAGAATTATTCTTTAAACAAGAAAATGACCCGGCAAAATTAGAAATGAACATTGATATTAATATCAAAGGTGCAGAAAACAATTTATTTATGGTTGATTTGATTTGCAAAGTTCATTCAAAAATCGAAAAAGACAATAAAACTGTATTTTTAATTGAATCTACATATTCTGGCATGGTTCAATACGAAGAAAAAGACGAAGAAACCAAAAAAAGAACATTATTGATTGATGTTCCAACATTGTTGTTCCCATCTGTTCGTGCAATGGTGACACGTTTAACCGCTGAATCTGGTTTTCCACCATTTGTAATGCCAGTTGTTGATTTTGCAGATTTATACGAACAAAGACAAAAACAACAATCTCAGGCACAAAAACCTGCAAATCAATAATAAAAAAAGATAATAAAAATAAAAAAACCGGCGATTGCCGGTTTTTTAAATATGGTTTTATAATTTTATGCCGCAGCAGTAAACACCTTTTGCACGTCATCATTGGCATCCAACGCATCAACCAATTTTTCAATTTTGGCATATGCTTCGTCATCCAAATCAACAGGCATATTTGGAACCCATGTTAATTCTGCATTTTCAGGTTCGCCCAATTTATCTGCCAGTGCCTTTTGAATACTCATAAAATTGTCTGGTTTCGTTGTGATGATAAAACCTTCTTCGGATGATTCCAGATTGTCTGCATCAACCTCCATCACCAATTCCATCATTTCATCTTCACTTTTGCCGATGGACGCAGGATACATAATTTGACCAACGTGTGAAAACATAAACACAACCGAGCCCTCTTCGCCCATATTTCCACCGTTTTTCGCAAAAATATTACGAATTTCTGGCACTGTTCTGCGTGGATTGTCTGTTAATGCCTCAACAATAACAGGAACAGCATTTGGGCCATAACCTTCGTATCTTACTGCGACAAAATTATCAGTATTCGCGCCAGATGCCTTTTCAATCGCACGTTTAATATTGTCATTAGGCATTGAATTTTTACGCGCCTGTAAAATTGCCAAACGCAAACGCGGATTATTATCTGGATTTTTATCACCCAATTTTGCCGCCATTGTTATTTCACGCGCCAGTTTTGTAAACAAACCGCTGCGTGCTGCATCAACCAATCCTTTTTTGTGTTGGATGTTGTGCCATTTACTGTGTCCACTCATATTTGACCTTTTGATTTAATTGTATTAAAATTGCAATAAAAGGATAACAAATGATTGGAAAATTGCAAGGTGTAATTGATTATATCGGAAACGATTTTGTAATTTTAATGGTTGGCGGTGTTGGATACAAAGTTTACACCTCAGAAATTCTGTCATTGAAATCAAATGTTTCGCTGTGGATTGAAACAATTGTCCGCGAAGATTCTATACGTTTGTTCGGCTTTTCAACCATTGCGGCACAAAATTTGTTTAACCAATTGACGACTGTATCTGGCGTTGGTCCAAAGGTTGCAATGGCAATCATGGCAACAATAAAAACAGAAACTTTGATGTCTGCAATTGCAACTGGGGATGCAAAAACAATCGCAACTGCACCGGGTGTTGGCAAAAAGGTTGCTGAAAAAATCATTGTCGAATTAAAGAACAAAATGGGTGGCGGCAGTTTTGATTTTTCATCTGATGCCGGTGGGGCTCTGCCCGATTTGTTGGCGGCATTGGAATCTTTGGGATATCGCCGTATGGATATAATTGATATGGCGCAAAAGTTAGTATCACAAAATCCAGATGCAGATGTGTCTAGATTGGTTCCGTTGGCATTGAAAGAAATTAGTGGTAAATAACAAAATGAATAACGATACAATATTTGCATTGTCATCTGCCCCTGGAAAATCAGGTGTTGCAGTTATACGGGTCAGTGGCGATGATTTGTCAAAATTATTTAAACGTATTATTAAAAAAGATAAATTTGATGCACGTCATACATATTTTACAAATCTGTGTGATGATAATGGCGATTTGATTGACCAATGCGTTGTTGTGTTTTTTGCCGCACCGCAATCTTTCACAGGTGAAGATGTGATTGAAATCTATTCGCATGGTGCACCCGCGGTGATTGATAAGATGTTTGAATTTTTACGTGGTTTTGGCGCACGCATTGCACAACGTGGTGAATTTTCACGGCGTGCGTTCTATAACAATAAAATGGATTTAACCGATGTTGATGGGTTGATTGCCCTGCTTAATGCACAGACAGACAAACAAAGACAGAGTGCATTAAAATCTTTAACCGGTCATGATTCAAAGATATATAATAATTGGCGTAATCAGATGATTGAAATATCTGCGTATGCTGCGGCAATTTTGGATTATGCCGATGATGAATTACCGGCAAATATTGATAAAAAAATCATTGATAAAACAAAAAAATTATTAAGCGAAATCCAATCATCAATATTAAACATACGTGCATCGCGTGCAATTCAAAACGGATTTAATATTGTTCTGGTTGGCGAAACAAATGTTGGAAAATCGTCTATATTTAATAAACTGGTCGGTTCAAATCGTGCGATAGTTTCTGATATTGCAGGAACAACACGCGATGTTGTATCGATGCAGATTGATATAGATGGGTATCTGGTCAACCTGTCCGATACAGCAGGAATCCGGGATTCAAATGATACCATTGAAAAAATAGGAATTGAACGCACACATGATGAAATCAAAAATGCTGATTTGATTTTATACGTTTATAACGAATTACCAAAAAAAATAAAATCAGATGGAATTACAATTATAAACAAATCTGATTTATTGAAAAATAAAACAAATAAAAATGTAATTTATACATCTGTAAAAACTGATACGGGGTTTGATAAATTATTGGATGCGATAAAAAACAAAATGCATGAATTGATGGGTGCATCAGAATCCAAGATTGCAATTAACGAACGGACATATGAATTATTAAATGATACAATTAATGAATTAGAAAATGCTATAAACAAATATGATGGCAATTACGATATATTTGCAGAACATGTTCGCCGTGCATCTGATTGTGTTGGAAAAATATTGGGTGTAATTACAACCAATGAAATCGCAGATATAACATTTTCACAATTATGTTTAGGAAAATAAAAACCGGCGATTGCCGGTTTTATTATTATTCATGACGATTTGGATATTTACCATCTATCAAGTTCTTTCGCACAACGTGATGTTTTATTTTTTGTGTGCTGGTCATTGGTAAATCTTCTGTGGTCATTGCAAAATGTGTCACCCATTTATAAGATGCGACCTTTTTATTTTGTTCTGCAATACCACGTGCCAATTCATCCATGGTCATACCTGGGTCAACAGAAAACACGCCGTATGCAACCGTTTTATCACCAACCTTGTGTTCAAAAACAGCGACGTTTTTCACACCTTCGATTTCCATGAATAATGCCTCTAATTCATCAGGATAAACGTTTTTACCACTGTCTAAAACAATGACCTGTTTTTTACGGCCAGCAAAGTGCAATTCACCGTTTTTATCCATATACATCATGTCGCCAGTATTGAAAAATCCCCTGTCATCAAATACTGTCGCGTTAACTTCGTCATTGTTCATATATCCGTTAAATACCTGGTGTCCGCGCAACCATAAAACACCAACGCCATTTTCATCTTTATCACGAATTTCACATTCGTTATTAGATGTCGGCGCACCAACAGAATATGCCAAACGTTTACTGGTTGGTTTGGAAATGCAGATTGGTCCAACTGTTTCTGTTAAACCATATCCCTGAATAAATGCCAAACCCAAAGATTCATAGAAATTTTCAACCTCTGGCTTGGTTGCTGCACCACCGGCAATTAACAATTTTGCACGTCCACCAAATACCGCCAATAATGGTTCTTGGACTTTGCGAACAACAAAATCCAATCCCATATCTTTCAGTGTTTTTTGATTCCTTAAAATAAACGATGCAACGCGCCATTTATTTTGTTCTTTCATTGTTGCGATAATTTTATTGCGGAACAATTCCCACACACGCGGCACAGCCGGTATAACATGTGGTTGGAATTTTTTGAAATCGTCCAAAATATATTTCGGATTGATTGTCGGTTGTAATACCAAAGATGCCCCATAATGAACTGTTGCCAAAATACCAATCGCAAAACCAAAAATATGATACAGTGGTAAAAATCCATACATCACATCCCCAGAATGAAAATAATCCGCCATATCTTCCAATGAATTTGCACATTCTGTTAAATTAAAATGTGTTAATGGCACAACCTTGGGCGTGCCGGTTGAACCAGATGTGAAAGACATCGTTGCTATATCTGTTGATTCAGATGGATATGGACGCAAATCATAATCAATATCGCCATCTTTGCGTGTTATATCATAGAATTTAAATTTATTTGTTTTATAGAAAAACGATGGTTCTGCACAAACAAATTTACAACCTGCGATTTCACACATTTTATCGTATTCCAATGGTGTTAAATTTGTATCCAACATTAATACAGTACCACCCAAATACCATACTGCAAACAATGTTAATGGAAATTGTGGTAAATTATGCGACAAAATACCAACAATATCACCATGCTTTATTCCTTCATCACGCAGTGTTGCTGCACGCGCACGCACCTGTTCAACAAATTGCGTATATGTTATATTTTCACGGACCAGAAATAAATTTTCTGGCCATTGATTAACTGCGTTTTCTAGTTTTTGATACATATTCATTTTGTATGCCTTTTGATAATTATTCGTGTTTATTTGTGTATTTGCCATCAATCAGCCATTGACGCACAACATGATGTTTAATCTTTTGTGTACTGGTGACTGGTAAATCGTCAGTTGTCATTGCAAAATGCGTCACCCATTTATATGATGCGACTTTTTTATTCTTTTCTGCGATTTCTTTAGCTAATTTTTCCATCGTCATTTCAGGTTCAACAGAAAACACGCCGTATGCAACCGTTTTACCGTTAATTTCGTGTTCAAATATGGCAACACTTTTTACACCTGGAATTTCTATAAATAAACCCTCTAATTCATCAGGATAAACGTTTTTGCCACTGTCTAAAACAATGACTTGTTTTTTACGACCGGCAAAATGCAATTCGCCATTTTTATCCATGGACACTAAATCCCCAGTACAAAAGAATCCGTTTTTATCAAAAGAATCTTTGTTTGCGGCATCGTTATTCAAATAACCACACAGGATTTGATTTCCACGAACCCATAACATACCAATACCGTCTTCGTCTTTATTACGGATTTCACAAACAGTATCACCCATTGGCGCGCCAAACGCATACGGAACACGTTTTTTCAAAGGACGTGAACAACAGATTGGCCCAACAGTTTCTGTCATACCATAACCTTGAACAAATGCCATACCCAATTGCGTATAGAATTTTTCCACCTCTGGTTTTGTGGCGGCACCACCGGCAACCAACAAACGGGCACGACCACCAAATACAGAACGAATCTGGTTTAGGACTTTATCAACCAATTTACCCAATCCAATCATACGCAACCATTTCTGATTATTCATAATAAATGATACCAACCACCATTTCTTTTTGGCTTTGACACCATCAATGATTTTCTTGCGGAAAATTTCCCACAACTTTGGTACCGCAGGTATAACCTGGGGTTTATATTGTGCAAAATCTGCCATAATCGCATTTGGATTAATTGTTGATTGCAACAATATTCCCATTCCAAAATGTAATGGTGCCAAAAATCCAACAGCAAATCCAAACACGTGATACAATGGCAAAAAGGCATAAAACATCTCGCCAGGTTTTAACCATTGATTTAAATATTCCAAATTATCAGAACATGAAACCAAATTAAAGTGCGTTAACGGCACAACCTTTGGGGTTCCGGTTGAACCAGATGTGAAAGACATTGTTGCAATATCACTGTCTTTCAAAGGATATGGTTTTAATGTTTTATCAGTGTCTTTGTCTTCTGTTTCAATATCAAAAAACTTAAATGTTTTTGTATCGTAAAAGAAAGATTTTTCAGCACACACAAACTTACAACCTGTGATTTTCGTCATGTTTTCATATTCAGCAGATGTTAAATTTGTATCCAACAACAATACTGTTCCGCCCAGATACCATATTGCAAACAATGTTATTGGAAATTGTGGCAAATTGTGTGATAACAAACCAACAACATCGCCATTTTTAATACCAAATTTTTTCAATGTTGTTGCACGTTTTTTAACCAATTCTGGCATTTCTTCAAAAGTGACATTTTCACGAACCAAAAATACTGTTTTGGGATTACGCTTTACGTTTTTTTCTAACAATTCATACATATTCATAATTATATCCTTTTATTATAAATAAATTATTCATGTCTATTTGGATATTTTCCATCAATCAAATTTTGACGAACCAGATGATGTTTTACCTTTTGAGTACTGGTCATTGGTAAATCGTCCGTAGTCATCGCAAAATGTGTCACCCATTTGTAAGATGCAACCTTTTTATTTTGATTCGCGATTTCTTTGGATAATTTTTCCATAGTCATATTTTCATCAACCTGAAATACACCATATGTGACAGTTTTATTTTTTACACGATGTTCAAACACCGCCACATTTTTAACACCATCGATATCCATAAACAGTGCCTCTAATTCATCAGGATAAACGTTTTTACCGCTGTCTAAAACGATGACCTGTTTTTTACGACCGGCAAAATGATATTGTTTATTTTTATCCAAATAAACCAAATCACCAGTATTAAACCATCCGTCTTTATCAAACAGTTCTTTATTAGCGGCATCATTATTTAAATACCCATTAAAGATATTTGGACCACGAACCCACAATGTCCCAACACCTGTTTCATCGGCATCCCTGATTGTGCATTCCGAACACCCAACAGGTGTTCCAAAAGCAAATGGCACACGATGTTTAACCGGACGTGAACAACAAAATGGTCCGACTGTTTCGGTCATACCATACCCCTGAACAAAGGCAATTCCCAAAGATTCATAAAAACTTTCCACCTCTGGCTTGGTTGCTGCGCCACCGGCAATCATCAAATTAACACGACCACCGAATATATCCTGTAATGGTTTTTGCACTTTGCGAACTAACCATGCAAAACCAATCTTGTTCAATGTCTTTTGATGTTTTAACACAAATGATACCAACCACCATTTATGCTGAGCCTTGACACCTTCGATGATTTTATTACGAAAAACCTCCCACAAACGTGGAACCGCCGGAATACAATGTGGTTTATATGTTTTAAAATCATCCAATATTGCCTTAGGATTGATTGTCGGTTGCAATAAAATTCCCATATGAAAATGCATAGGCGCCAAAATTCCCGCTGCAAACCCAAACACGTGGTACAAAGGCAAAAATCCATACATTATTTCATTTTTGTGAATCCATTGAGCCATATCTGCATAACAATCAGATGAAGTTTTTAAATTACCATGTGTTAACGGCACAACCTTTGGTGTTCCGGTTGAACCAGACGTAAACGACATAGTTGCAATATCATTATCAGATGTTTTTGCGGGTTTAATCCGCGCATCCGTTTTATCATCGGCACTGGTTATATCAAAAAACTTAAAACCTTTGGCCTTGTAAAAGAACGATTTTTCCGCACACACAAATTTACATCCGACTGTTTTCGTCATATTGTCATATTCAAATGGTGTCAAATTTGTATCCAATAACAAAACCGTTCCACCCAAATACCATATCGCGAAAAGTGTTATCGGAAATTCTGGAATATTATGCGATAATAAACCAACGACATCACCAGCCCGAACACCGGCATTATGTAATGTTGTCGCACGTGCATGAATTAATTTCAGAACTTCTTTGAACGTTATTTTTTCGCGTACCAAATACAAAGCATTTGGCGATTCTTGCGCCACTTGCTCTAAAAACTGATACATGTTCATAACATAAAATCCTTGTTGTTTTTATATTGGACGTGTTGTATTATAGTACTATAAAAAAAAGATTGCAAACATGAAAATTTTAACATTAAATATCAACTCTATCCGCGCCCATATCGAAAGTTTTATGGATATTTTGCGTAAAAATGAATACGATACCGTCTTGGTTCAAGAATTAAAGGTGGAAACTGCTAATTTTCCATACAATTTATTGGATGAATATGGATATAATCTAAAAGTTTTTGGTCAAAAATCTTGGAACGGGGTTGCAACTTTTTCAAAGTATTCAATTGAAGATGTCACAATGGGGATGCCAAATTTCCCAGATGTAAATTCTCGTTTTCTGGAATGTGTGGTTGATGGACATATTCGCGTTATAAATGTTTATATGCCCAATGGCGATACAATTGAATCGCCAAAGTTTCCATATAAATTGGATTGGATGCGCGCATTTACAGATTATATATCACAATATCTGGACAGCGAAGAACCTGTTATAATTGGTGGCGATTTTAATGTCGCAATCACAGACAATGATATTTGGAATCCAAAAAATTATGTTGGTTCGTCTATTTCTGCCCCAGCTGCACGCGCAATTATGCAACAGTGGCTGGATGCCGGATGGATTGACACATGGCGTTTATTACACCCAAATGACACAGATTACACTTGGTACGGATATCGTGGTCGTGATACAGTTGGCAATAAACAGGGATTGCGTCTGGATTATTTCCTGTGCAATAAAACCGCCGCTAAAATGGTTAAAAATTGTGAAATCGATATTAATCCAAGATTGGCAGA